>JBKKCB010000307.1:0-5422 GCA_046713545.1 Hyphomicrobiaceae bacterium
AGTCCGGCGTGACGCAAGCATGCAGATCTTGCAATGCCAGACGCTCGATTTCTTCAGATGCGTGCATGTGTTCCGTCTCTCTAACAATCAACTAGGTCGTGAACTCATCTGTGGATGCCCCGCTAGATGCAAGCGGTTTTGAAGAAGATCGGCACGTAGTCGGATGCTGCCATCTGTCCGGCCTCTGATGGTGCAGCGATGAAGCTGCGGGCCCGTTGCGGAAGTAGTGCCCGCAGCAGACCAGATTCCCCACTCGTCTGTTAATAGAGCGTGGAGTTTATGCCATGTAGAGGCCGCCATTGGCATGCACGACCTCGCCGGTGATGAAGCGGGCGCGGCCCGAGGCGAGAAAGACTATGATATCGGCGATATCAGAGGGTTGGGCCATAGCGCCCAGGGGAATAAGCCGCGACTGTTCAAGCAAATCGGCCTCGCTGAACTGATAGCGTGGCTGCGCCGTGTCGGTGAGGCCAGGGGCGATAGCATTGACGCGAATACCATGCGGGGCGAGGGCCAGCGCCATGGAGCGGGTGAGGCCGATGATGCCGGCCTTGCTGGCTGCGTAGTGGGCACCAAGGACATGGCCGCGCACCGACGAAGAAGAGAGATTGACGATGGCACCCTTCCGGCCGTTGGTGATCATGCGGCGCGCGACTGCCTGAGCGACGACAAAGCTCCCCTTGAGATTGACATTGTGGACTTCATCCCACTCCGCCACCGTCAACTCCAAGAAAGGGGAACGAGGAAAGATTCCAGCATTGTTGACGAGAGTGTCGAGCCCTGCGAGCGCTGCATCGGCCTCCTCGACGATACGCTTCGCCTCGCTGCTGGTGGCAACGCTTCCCTGCACGAGCACGGCCCTGCGCCCGAGGGCACGAATATCGGCAGCTGCCGCCTCAGCGCCGGGCTTGTCATCGAGCCAGTTGACGGCAACGTCGGCGCCGGCGCGAGCGAGCGCGAGGGTGCACGCCCGACCGATGCCCTGCTGGGCACCGGTGACTAGGGCGCACCGTCCTTCGAGGTCCGATTGCATGAGATTGCTCCGCGATTGGGGTCGTGATGAGATGTTGGCGGCTCGGCGCGGGCCGCTTATTCGCAATTGTCGGAGACGACGGTGTGCCCTTCGAGTGCAAATATCAAGGCTGCGGTGCGGGCTCAGAAGGCGGAGGTTGCCTCGCTCTTCGAGCAATTGCGTGCGGGCAGTCTCGACCCGAAATTGCCTGGCGTCACCCGTGACACCTACGGGCCTGGCGAGCAGTTCGCCTACAAAGTCATCGGGGAAAGGGCATCGAGGCTCGGGCTCGAGCAGCGCTACGATCACGCGGCGAACCTCTTCATGACGCTTCTCGGACATGACCAAACTCGGCCGCAAATCATGTTGGGCTCGCATCTTGATTCGGTCGCGAACGGCGGCAACTTCGACGGCGCGGCGGGTGTCGTCGCCGGACTCGTTGCGACGCAGGCGCTAAAATCGCTGGGTATCACGCCCTCTTGCGACGTGACCACGATGGCTATACGGGCAGAGGAAAGCGTTTGGTTCGAGGTCTCCTACATCGGCTCGCGCGCAGCGTTCGGCATGCTGCCGGACGGCGCGCTGGAGGCGAGGCGGACGGACAGCGGACGCATGCTCGCCGAACACATGCGCGACTGCGGTGCCGATGTCGAAGCGGTGCGCGCGCGGAAAGCTTCGCTACAGGCGCAAGACATTGGCGCCTGGGTGGAGGTGCACATCGAACAGGCGCCGCAACTGATCGAGGCGGGGCTGCCGGTCGCGATCGGAACCGGTGTTCCGGGCAACTTCCGCTATCCTGAAATAGGGATTAAGGGCGAGTGGGCGCACGTCGGTCTGCCGCGCCGCTTTCGGCACGATGCGGTGCTAGCTGCCAGCGACTTCGCGCTCGGTCTCGACGAGATCTGGAAGGCGGCGGACGCGGCGTGTAAGCCGATGGCCTTTACCATTGGGCGCTTTTTCACGGATGGGAACGAACATGCCATGACGAAGGTCGCCGGGCGTATGTCGCTCAGCCTCGATGTTCGTGCTTACGACAGGGGGCACCTCGATGCGCTCGAAGCAAAAGTCAAGCAGCTCATAATTGCGGTAGAGGAAAAGCGCGGCGTCAGGATTGACCTCGGCAGGCGGACATCGGCCGAGGTGGCACCTTCGGATCCGGCGCTCTATGCCGAGTTGACCCAAGCCGCGGCCGCCGAGGGGATCAGCACGATGCCGCTCGCCAGCCCCGCCTCCCACGATACGGCGACATTCACGGTGGCTGGCGTGCCAACGTGCATGCTGTTTGTACGCAATTCCAACGGCAGCCACAATCCGCACGAGGCGATGGAAATTTCCGATTTCCTGGATGCCGCAGTTGTTCTCACCGAGTGGCTCGCGCGGCGCGTTGCGATTTGAAGCCGCCCTCTGAGGTAGCCACTGGGTTGGCAAGGGCAGGTCAGGGTCAAAACTCACCCGTCCGGCGACGGAGAGCGCACGGCAGATGAGCCTCCGAAAGCTGCCGGACTTGTGCGACGCCGCGAACGGAGAATGTGTGCCATTTTCAGACATTCGGGTTGGAAGTGCGTGGCTCTATCTCTGCCCGAGCTGGACGCGCCGATCTACAAGCAGCCACGTCGCTCGAGCCATCGCGAGGAGCTCGCCCTCAGGTCCCAACAGCGCGCTGTCAGCAAAAAGCTTGCGGCCGTCTCTGCCCGTCGGCCATGCCGTCAGAACGCAGCGATCACCCGGGCGGGGGCATGTGTTGATGCGGGCTGTCATACGCCCAAGGAGAATCGGCTCGTGTCCGCCCATGCCTAAGTGGCGTGACGCCATGCAGGCAAATCCAGTCGGACAATCCAATGCTGCCCAGACAAACTCAACGGTGACGCGACCATCCTTGCCGGCCAGATCGGGATAGGGCACCCACGGTCCGGCGAGGACCTCGATTTCAGGACGGTGGATCAACGGGCCAACGAAGATTCTGAGGCCGTCGCCAGCTGCACGCGCAGGACCGCAGACAAAACAGGACGGGAGATTGTGGTTGCTTTCATCATAGGGCGATCGGCGGGCGGCCTCCTCTGCTTGCGCGTAGCTGGCAGTAGGAATCTCGCCCAACTCCAGGTGCGCGTCTCGAGCAGTCCCAAGCAGCGTCGCGCCGTCCAACAGCTCTGTCGTGCCATCCGTGCTGCGCTTGAGTTTGAGCGGCCGCCCAAGTGGGGGCGGCGCTCGTAGGGTGGCTTCTACGCTTGGACCCATGCCACTGGCCAGGATCCCGCAGACGTACCCGCCATTGGCCGAGTTCGGCGGACCACAGAACCGTTTGTCGATAATCACCGATGGCATCGGTCCACCTGTCCTCGGTGCAGTCATACGCACGGCTATCTGGTCTTCAGAACGATCCTGCCCTGCACGACACGATCGGCCACCGCGTGCATCGCTTCCCTAACTTGCTTGCAGCGGATCAGCTCAACCACCAAGGCCCGCTCCTACGAGGATCGGGTGGCAGCCGGGAGCTCGACCGGTCTGCCGTGCGGTGTAGCCAGGTATGCTTGCCGCCAGGCCTCCACACGGTCGTCCAACTCGTCTCGACTAATGGCTCCAGATCCTCCCAGAAGCCGCTCGAGGGCCGCGAGAACAGCGCAATAATAGGTTTCTTTGTTGTCAGGTGCACCCGATTCCATGGCGGTTTGAAGCTCGCTGCCCAGATCTTCCGCCCAATCTTTCGCGGAAAGCACGCCTGCATCGACCAGCCTGTCGGCAATGCCGAGCACCTGCGCCTGCCACGGCTCGTCAAACGCTGGACCGTCATCGCTTTGCAGTAGAGGACTGTGCGGCATGTCAGGGGCGCTCAAGATAGCTCTCCCACGCATCGACAAACACGCGCTCGCGACGTCCTTGCGCCTCCGGCCACAAGTGTCCCGCCTCAAATGCGACGGTGTAGAGGGGCTCGGGCTTGATCACGCCCCGTGCACTCGCATCGGCAAGCGGTCGAGGCCCGTGACTGTCCTCGATTACACCAACGCGGCCGCGCCCATATGCCGGCAACCGCGTATGAGATGCCGCAATCGACATCTTCATACGCACCCCGTCCCCCTTGGCAAAAAGCGGTGCGCCGCTCTGATACTCGCCGCTTTGCGTGATGGACACATCGGTTGAAGGGCCAGCGCGCGAAGTGCTCGGGTCTGCATGCCCGACACTTTTGTCGGCTCCCGCAGCCGGGACCAGCTCTTCCAGCCGGATGGCTCCGTTGTCAATCAAGGTGGCAGCGAGGCTCTGCACCCACTGGTCATAGTAGTTTCGCGTCAGGTAATCGATCGGGTCAATCCGTTCTCGGACGTGGCGGAACCAGTCGAGAGTCCAGATTTCGGGCTTGCCGCGCCAGCCGGCGAACATGCACATGCAGAGTGCCCAGCCGCGCCCCTGCCATTCCTCGTGAAATGCCTTCTCGTCGCGGTCCTTCTGCCAGCGAACCGGACCGAAGCCTTGCCGGCCGCCGATGTCGTGTACCGTATCCATCATGCGCCTCCACCGACCGGCCGGAGATCGCGGTCTGTACCGATCATCGCATCTCGTGTGACGAGCTTGGCGAGCTGATCCTCGGACCAGCCTTCGGTTCCCGCAGGCCGCTGCGGAACGACGATATAGCGCCGCTCCGAGGTCGAATCCCACACCCTGAGTTCTACGTCTGCGCTCAGCTTCACACCGAAGTCGTCCAAGACGCCGCCAGGATCGCGGACGGCGCGGGCACGATACTCGTTGGATTTGTACCAGCTTGGCGACATGCCGATCAGGCGAAGAGGATAGCAAGAGCAGAGCGTGCACACGACGAGATTATGTACCATGTCGCTGTTGAACACGGCCTTGAGCTCGTAGTCGTCCACGTCGGCCAGTCCCATCTGCCTGAAGGCCTCTACGCCGTTATTGCGAAGTGTGGCTTCGAATTCGCCATCCACCCAAGATCGCGCAATCACACGCGCTCCGTTTTTAGGGCCGATTTTCTCGGCGAGATTGTCGAGCCATTTGTCGACGGCGTCGGCCTTCAGCAAGCCCTTCTCGACGAGCAAGCTCTCCAGCGATTTGACGCGCAGGGCTGGCTCAGACGGCAGGTGACTGTGCAGCTCGTCGTGAATATGCGCAATTTTGTCCGAGTCATAGGAGCCCATCGCAACCTCCAGCTACGGATGCTCGTATTTGCCAGGGTAACAAAGGGACGCCGAACTGCAACCTAGGCCGTGAACTCGTAAAATAGCTGCGGCGAACAAACCCTACCCGTTTCCTTCGTCTGCGGTCCGGCAGCTTTGCCCTCGAAAGAGAGGTCGGTGGCGAGGTCGGCTTCTACTCGAGCTTGATGTTGGCCACCTTGATGAGCTCGCTCGTGGCCTTCATTTCCGCTTCGCGGAAGGCCAGAAGCTCTGCGTGCGTCGAGGTGAT
>JBKKCB010000308.1:0-7386 GCA_046713545.1 Hyphomicrobiaceae bacterium
TTCTTCAGGCTCTCGGCATAGGCCAGCATCAGCCGCTCCTGGCCGCGCGAGCGCGCCAGCGCTTCGAACGCGACCGGACCGCCCGTCTTGCTCTCGACCATGCGGCCGTTGCGCAGCTCGTAGCCGGCCTCGCGCAGCAATCTGACGGCGATCCTGGCCTGCTCGCGGTTGAAGCCCGCGCCGTCGCTCTGCGGCAGCCGCCATGTGCCGTCGAGAATGCCAGGTGTCACGGCATCAGCGAACGGGGTGAGCAGCGCACGCTCGCGCGCGTCGGCCGGGCGCCCGTAGGACGACAGGACGGACCGCTCGAAGAAGCTGCCGGTGCGCGTATACAGCCCATGATACAGGCTGCGATTGATCCATTCGAAATCGAACAGCAGTGTGAGCGCGCGCCGCACGCGCTGATCGGAAAACAGGGGGCGGCGGGTGTTCATAGCAAAACCGCTCATGCCGGCGGGCGTGCCGATGTCGAAGGCGCGCTTCACCACGCGGCCGTCGGTGACGGCCGAGAAGTCGTAGCCTGTGGCCCAGCGATCGGGGCTGTCCTCTTCCCGCAAATCGAGGCTGCCGACTTTAAAGGCCTCGAACATCGAGGTGGTGTCGCGAAAGTAGTCGTAGCGGATCTCATCGAAGTTGAAGCGTCCGCGCGCCGAGGCAAGGTCGCGTGCCCACCAGTCGGGATTCCTGCGCAAGGTGACGCGTTTTCCGGCGTCGACCTCCGATACGAGATAGGGACCCGAGCCGACGGGCGGCTCGAAACCGGTCCGTTCGAACGCGTCCGGCGATATGCGGTGCTGCGGCAAAATGGGCATCAGCCCCATGATCAGAGGCATTTCCCGGTTGTCGTCAGCGAAGGTGAAGGTGACTGACGTCTGGCCCGTGACTTCGGCCGTGGCGACGTTCTTGTAGTAGCTGCGGTGAAAGGGCTGGCCCTTCTCCTTCAGCAGCGACCAGGAGAAGATCACGTCCTGCGGCGTGATCGGCTGTCCGTCCGAAAAGCGGGCCTCCTGGCGAAGGTGAAAGACAACCGAGCGTCGATCGGGGGGGACATCCAAGGCCTCGGCGATGTGGGCGTACAACGAAAACGGCTCGTCGGGCGCCCGCAAAAGCAGGCTCTCATAGACGTACTCGCGCACGCCGACCGCCGAGACGCCCTTGACGATCAACGGATTGAGGCTGTCGAAGGAGCCGAGCTGGCCGAGCGTCAACCGGCCGCCCTTGGGGGCATCGGGGTCGACATTGGAAAAATGCGCAAATCCGGGGGACAGACGCGGCGTACCATGCATGGCAATGCCGTGCCTTGGTTCGGAGACGGCTTGCGGCGCCGCCAGGCACCCCAGCACCAGGGCGGTGAAGGCCAGTCGCATAGGGTGCGACAATCGGTGCGTGGCCCGTCCTGCGGGTTTGCCAGGCAGGGCCTCGCGCCTCATCATCGCTGAGCTGCTTTCATATCTGTCGTTGCCCCAGAGCCACGGCTCCTTCGGCAACGCCTGTTGAGGACGTGGCGGCATCGGATCATGGCCACGGGATTGCCGCAATCAGGCTCTTACTCCGGGTTGATGCGGGGTCGACCGCCGTGGCAAGTGGCTCTCAGATGGTCCATCGGGCCGCCCACGACAAGACGCGATTGGGATACGACGGGGCGGGGCCTGCTGCGGGCATCGGCCGGCAAGGGAAAGGTCGAAATTTCATGACGGAGATAGCTTCGGTGTTGGCAGGCGGGTGGCTCAGACATGCGGGCACACGTGTTGGTCTAGCGGCAGTGGTCGCGATTGCAATGGGAATGGCACCCGTTGCCGCGCAGCAGAAACAGGAAAAGCAGCCTCCCGCGAAGAAGTCGGAGCCCGCGGCCAAGGGCAAGGCTGCGGAAGCACAGGGCGCCCAGGCGCAGAGTGCCTGGGTGAAGTTGTGCGAGAAAGCGCCGATCATGGCGAAGGACAAGGACGGCAAGGATCTGCGCGAAGACAAGAACGTTTGTCTGACGCATCACGAACGTCTTGACGGCAATACCGGCATGGTTCTCGTCTCGGCCGCCATTCGCCAGATCGAGGGAGCCGATAAAAATCATCTCATGGTGATGGTGCCGCTCGGGATGGCCATTCATCCGGGGCTGCGCGCCACCGTCTATAACAAGGACCTCTGGGACCAGGCGCAAAAGAACCAGAAGGTCGACGAGACCAAGCTCGACCCAGTGAAGCTCGCTTACGCTCTCTGCCATCCAGCCGGCTGCACCGCCGAGGTCGAGGCCGGAAATGACATCGTCGCGAAGATGAAGACGGGCGGCGGGCTGATGATCATGGCTATCAATGCGCAAGGCCAGGTCATCGCGTTTCCCGTGCCGTTGACGGGCTTCGGGGACGCGTTCGACGGAAAGCCGGTCGACAATCAGAAATACAGCGAAGCAAGAAAGACGCTGATGGCGCAGATCGCGCAGCGCCAGCAGCAGATGATGGAAGAAGCTCGCAACAAGCAGCAGACGACCGGCAGCGCCGCCGGCCAGCAGACGCCGAGCGCTGCCGCGAAAGGTGCGCCGCCGCCGGCTGCGGAGAAGAAGAAGTAGTCCGCTGCGAGGACATCGGAATGCGCAACGGGCGGCCCATCGGGCCGCCCGTTTTGCTTTGCGACAGGCGAAAACCTAATGCGATTGCACGATCGCCCGGTAGCCGCCGTTCTTCTGCTTCTTGAACAGTTCCGACACCTGCGGATGGCGCAGCGGTGTGCGCGACGTGTCGGGCACCAGGTTCTGCTCGGAGACGTAAGCGACGTATTCCGTCTCTGCGTTCTCCGCCAGAAGATGATAGAACGGCTGGTTCTTCCGCGGGCGGATCTGCGCTGGAATGGACTGCCACCATTCTTCCGATGAGCTGAACACCGGATCCACGTCGAAGATAATGCCCCGGAACGGATAGTGGCGATGGCGGACGACCTGCCCGAGCCGGAACTTGGCTTTGCGAATGCCGCTGCGGCGTGCGCGCGGCGCGACTGTCTCTGATTTGGTAGCTTGCTGCTGCTTCATGCCACTAGATATCGCTAGAGAAGGTCGGTGGAGTCAATGGAGTCGATTGGCTCATGCCGCGCGTGCAACTTCAGCAGTACATCATAGTCCATACAGCGCTGCGCGGTCGGGATCTTTGGCTGCGACCAAACGCGCAAGATCGACAATCACTTTCGCCTGCTTCCACGTCGCATCGTCCTGAAATTTGCCGTCGACGATCGCCGCACCCGTGCCGTCCGGCATGGCAGCGACGATCTTTCTGGCGAACGCAACGTCCGCGGGATCAGGACTGAAAACCGCCTTGGCGATGCCGATCTGTGCCGGATGCAGCGACCAGGCACCCAAACAACCTTGCAGGAACGCGTTGCGGAACTGAGCCTCGCACGCAGGTCCATCGGAGAAGTCGCCGAACGGGCCATAGAACGGCTTCAGGCCGTAGGTCATGCAGGCATCGACCATCTTCTGCACGGTGTAGTGCCACAGATCCTGCTGAAAAAACGTGCGCTCGCCGGCCGTCGCGCCGGCGTCAGCCAGCACTCCATATCCGGGATGGCCGCCCCCGACACGGGTCGTCTTCATGCCGCGTGAAGCTGCCAGATCCGCGGGGCCCAGGCTCATGCCGTGCATGCGCGGCGAGGCCCCCGCAATGGCGTCAACATTCTGGACACCTTCTGCCGTTTCCAGAATGGCATGGATGAGGATCGGCTTGGCATTCGCGTGCCTGGCCTCCAACTGGGCCAGGAGCTGATCGAGATAATGGATGTCCCAGGGCCCCTCGACCTTGGGCAGCATGACGACATCGAGCTTGGCGCCGACCGCCGGCACGATCTCGAGCACGTCGTCGAGTGCCCACGGTGAATTCAAGCAGTTGATGCGGGTCCACAGGCCCGTGTCGCCGAATTCGTTGGCCTCGGCCATGGCGATGAAGCCGCGCCGGGCCGCCGCCTTCTGATCGGCCGGAATGGCGTCTTCCAGGTTGCCAAGCACGACGTCGACCTGGCCGATGATCTCTGGCAGGCGCGCGCGGATCTTTTCGACATGCGGCGGGATGAAATGGATCATGCGTTCGAGTTTGACAGGGAGCTGGCGCAGCGGGGCGGGCGCGCCGATGGCAAGTGGGGAGTAGAATTTGGCGGGCGTACGGGTCATGGCGTCTCGAGCCTCTAGTGTGATGATCGAGAAATTCGCCGTATCTACCGGCTACCTCTGAGCGAATTTCTCAATCTGAATCACACTAGCAAGTTTGCGATTCTAGTGTCCCTTTGATTCCGATGTTCGCTCTCCACCCAGCCGAGAGCTCGTGCGAACATCGGAATCGGGACACTAGCACTGCACCGGAGTCTGCTCGTCAGTATCGCGCACAATGTCGCCCCAGCCGAGCTCCTTGGCTGCTTTGTAATCAAGCTTGTCCTGACGGGAAATGCGGCGTTCCGCGATTCCGGGCTGATCGCAGACCCTGAGCGTGACCTCGGCCTTGGAAATGCGCGGTGGTGAAATGAGACGCGGGCCGGGTACTGCCGGGACGAGAGTGCGGCTCACAGCCAGATAGCTGAACTTCTCGTCCTCGAAGGATCTTTCGGCTTGCTTGGTGAGCCTGTGATCGCGCGAGCGCGGCAGCCGCACCGAGAAATGGCACCAGTCGGGCGCCAGAATGGGGCAGGCGAGGGCATGCGGGCAGGGGGCCACAGGCGTCGCGCCCAGGCCGATGAGTGCGGTCCGTGCCATGCGAATGCGCTCGAAGCCGGCCGGAGTGCCCGGCTCCACGAGGACAAGAGCCTGGCGAGCTCTGCTCAAGGCAGCTTGCACCAGGGGTGCTACCTCGGCGTCCCGCAGCTCGACCAGCACATAGGCCGCGACGACAAGATCGGCACTTGGCAAATGCCCGAAGTCGACTCTGAGATCGCCGGCGATGATGCGCACGCCCGACAGGGCCGGTATCGGCGCGTTCTCGGTGAGCTTCCGCGCCAAAGATCGAGACGCCGCATTTTGCTCCACCATCGTGATGCGCCGAATGTCCGGCCACAGATCGAGGGCCGCAAACGACGCGGTGCCCGGGCCGGCACCGAGATCCAGCAGGCTCTCCGGGCGCCAATCGGGCAACTGCTCCGCGGTGTACGCAAGGGCTGCCGACACGGCTGCAAACGTGGCCGGCATGCGGGTTACGGCATAAGCCAGTGCGTCGGGAAATGAGCTGATGGCGTCCGGGGAGGCGTTGCCACTGCGATAGCTGCGCGACAGGTTTGCCGCGCGCTGCGCCAGGTCCGTGCGTGAGACGCCGTGTAGCAGGGTCTCGAGAGCGTCTGTGACGTGACGCGGCAAGTTCATGGCCGATCCTGTGCGCGTCGCATCGCGCTCATGCCCATCGCCGGTTGGACCACATCCACTGCTCGGGCACTTCGCGGATCCAGGCTTCGAACTGCTTTTGCATCTCCGCCGTCACCCATGTCACGTCGGCACTTGCATTTTCTGTCCGTGGCACCTTGAGCTCTTTGATCTCAATTCTGAACCTGCTCGCCTTGCCGACCCTGACACAGCGCGCCATCCAGATCCGGGCGCCGACCCTGCGCGCGATCATGGCCGGGATGGCCACCGATCTTGCCGGCGTGCCGAAGAACGGAACGGCAAGGCCCTGGCGGTCATAGAGATCGCAGACGAGACCCAGCCGGCCTCCCTTGCGCACATAATCCATGATCAGGCGCGCGGTCTTCTGGCCTTCCTCACGGCTGCCTTCGACTTTGCCTTTGCCGAACAGTCCGCCGGGGTAGAGGTCGCGGCGCTGGTGTCTGAGATAGCGATCCACGTATGGGTTCTTGACGTTGCGATAAACGGCCGCCGGATTGGCGCCCGCCATCGTGAGCGGCCAGATCGCCAATTCCCAATTGCCCATGTGCAGCGACACGCCGATGGCAGGGCCGAGCTTGTTTTTGTAGCGGTCGAGCAAGCCTTTGTTCACGATCTCGAGGCGATCACGATCCTTGATCAGGCGATCGATCTGCATGGTCTCGGCCATGACGCGCCCGAGGTTTTCCCACATGGCCAGCGCAATGGCTTGCCGTTCCCGCGGGCTCTTTTCAGGAAACGCGATGGCCAAGTTATCGAGCGCGCGGCGATGCCTGAGCTGCCAGGGCGCAATGAGACGCCACAGCCGCGCCGACAAACTCGCTGCCATTTCGAGGGGCATGGCTCTGACAGTGCCCACGATTGCGCGCAGGAGCAGATATTCCAGCCGATGTTGCAGATCGAGTAAGCCCGGCATCCTTGGTGGTGCTCCTTGCGCCTCCGTCCTGTCGAATAGGTGCGGGGCCGTCAAGACTTGCGGTGCCGCAGCCGCGCTGCGATCAACGAACTGCCGGCGTGTCGGGCGCGTGAAGCGGCTGCATAAGGCGCGGCAGCGTGAGTGACGGCTGCATCCCCTCACGCATGACGAGCCGCCGCAATGGAGGAAAGGCGCCGAGCAGATGCAACCCGGCGCCGCGTGCCAGGTGCATCGGCAGAAACCCCGAGATGAGCGAACGATTGAGAAGGTCCACGGCCATCGTGCGCGACAGGACGTCTCCGGCCCGTCGCGTTTCATATGCGGCAAGCACCGTGTCGCCGCCCGGATCGCACCCGGACGCCTTGGCGCTGCCGGCAACATCGGCCAGGACGGCTGCATCCCGAAAGCCGAGATTCAAACCCTGCGCGCCGATAGGCGGCAGCACATGACCGGCCTCACCTACCAACGCCACGCGCCTGTGGGCGAGGCGATCCGCCGTCAATCCGGCGAGGGGGAAGACAGAGCGTTGCCCGATCTCCGAGACCGAGCCGAGCAAACCCTGAAGCCGTTGCTCCAGTTCGCTGGCGAAGAGATCCGCCTTCAGCTCTTTGAGCCGCACCGCCTCTTCCGGCCGCTCGACCCACACGAGGCTCGACGATGTCCCTCGCAGCGGCACCGTCGTCAACGGCCCCGCCGCCCGATGAAACTCTGTGGAAATTCCGGCATGCGGACGCGAGTGCTTGAATTTCGTGGCAAGCGCACTCTGGGGGTAGGACCAGGTGTGATGCGCGATGCCGGCCTGGGCGCGAATGGCCGATCCGCGGCCGTCCGCAGCGACGGCAAGAGCTGCGCGCAGGGTCCGTCCCCCCGACAGCGCCACGTCGACGTGTGTTCCCTCGCAACTGAGGCCCACCACGGTTCCAGCAATGAGAGACAGACCAGATTGGACCTGCGCGCTCTGGTGCAAAGCGTCGGCAAGCGAAATGTTGTCAACATTGAATCCAAAGGCATCCAGGCCAAGCTCATCCGCACGGAACAAGGTCTCGGGTGCGCGCAGCAGGTGACCCGTGTCGTCCACGAACCGCAGCCCTGCAAGCGGCACGGCGGTGTCCGCGAGGTTTGGCCAGACGTCGAG
>JBKKCB010000309.1:0-3344 GCA_046713545.1 Hyphomicrobiaceae bacterium
TCCCGCGTCGGTTTCCAGACCTACGTCCCGCGCTGCATGTGCGGCTTCGGCGGCGAGTCCAAGCGCCCTCCGGCACGCGACCAGATCGAGTTCCCGAGCTACTACCGGCAAATGGCGGCACGGTTTCCGCACTCGGCCCGTGTCGCGAACGCACCGGCAGCGCTGTCGGCTGTGGAATACATCAATGGCGCGCCCATTCGCGAGGACGCCGAACGGTTGCGCAAGCTCGGCACGGGCTTTCGCGAGACCTTCATGACGGCGCCGTCGCCCGGCATCGTCGCCACCACTATGCTTAACCAGCACTACGACAGCCACGAGACCTATCTGATGGCACTCGCGGCGGCGCTGGCCAATGAATACCGCGCCATTCACGAGGCCGGCCATGTGCTGCAGATTGACAGCCCGGACCTCGCCATGGAACGGCACCGGTTTTTCGGCCATCTGGACGAGCGGGCATTCCTGAAGCAGCTGGAGCTGCACGTTGCCGCCATCAATAAGGGGATCGAGGGCATTCCGCGTGATCGTGTGCGGCTGCACGTGTGCTGGGGCAACAATGATGGCCCGCACATCTACGACATCGCCATGGCGACCATTCTGCCCGAACTTTATCGTGCCAACGTTGGTGCGCTTTCGATCGAGTTCGCAAATCCACGCCATCAGCATGAATACGATGCCTTGCGCGCCAATCCGTTGCCCTCCCATATGCTCCTGATTCCGGGCGTTCTCGACACGACAACCAATTTCGTCGAGCATCCCCAGGTCGTCGCGCGCCGTTTGCACGAGGCGGTGGCGGCGATTGGTGACCGGGAGCGCGTGATCGCCGGCACCGATTGCGGGTTTGGCACCTTTGCTGGCCGCGAGTACGTTGCTGAAGAAGTCGTGTGGCTGAAACTCGCTGCTGCGGCAGAGGGCGCGCGGATCGCCTCGGATGCGTTGTGGGGGCGTCGTGCGATCTGACGTTACCGCAGGACTTCGACAGATGCTGGAGCGCCACGCAGCTCAACCAATCAAGGTCTTTTTGTTCCGAACAGACACGCACAATGAGTAGACTCGACATGAATGCGGTGGAACGGCGATGAACGTTTGCCCGCACAAGTTTCGCCAGATCCGGGGTTCGGAAATTCCAGGGAGCCATAAGACATGAGTCAGGACCAGTCGCCGCTCGCCATTGTCACCGGGGCCGCCCGGGGCATCGGCGCCAACATTGCGGAACGCCTGTCTGCTTCCGGCTACGCCGTCGCCCTGTGGGACTTCGACGGCGAGGGTGCGCAAGCGCGGGCCGTGGAGTTGACTGCTGCCGGTCGCCGGGCGATCGCCGCACGCTGCGACGTGGCCGATGCGGCTCAGGTCGAGGCTGCGACGAAGGCCGCCGTCGATGCCTTCGGCACGCCCTATCTGCTGGTGAACAATGCCGGCATCCGCCACCGCGCACCCCTGGAGGATCTGTCGCGTGCGAGCTGGGACCGGGAGATCGCGACAAACCTGACAGGCGCGTTCCAATGCACGCAGACTGTGGGCCGGCACATGCTTGCGGCAGGGCGTGGAACGATCGTCAACATCGCGTCGATGAGCGGTTCCTTTGGCCAGCCTATGCGAGGCGCTTACACGCCGTCGAAGGCGGGCCTGATCGGACTGACGAGCCTGACGGCGGTCGAATGGGGCGGGCGCGGAATTCGGTGTAACGCGATAAGCCCGGGCATGATTGTCACGCCGGTGCACGCCGAGGCTTACGGCAACGAAGCGGTAAAGACGGCCCGCGAGGCGATGGTGCCGATGGGCCGGCTCGGCGACGGCACCGATATCGCGGACGTCGTCGTGTTTCTGGCCTCCGACGCTGCACGCTACATCAACGGCGCCAATATCCCCGTCGATGGCGGTGTCACCAAGGCGCTCGTCGGCCTGATGCCGATTGCCACAGCCAATGGCGAGCTGTCGACGACCGTCGCACAGCTCGCATTGCGTTAGATTTGACCGATCCTTCGCCTGCGCGCGGCGAAGGATCGTTCCTCTCCTATAGCTCGCCCTTGATGTTCGCCTTCAGCGCGATCTCGCGCAGCTTGACCACCTCGGTCTCGACGAATTTTCCGAGCTCCTCCGGCCCCATCAGGTTGGGCACGACGCCCTGCTGCTCCAGGCGCGGCTGTACTGCCGGGGAAAGCATCGCCTCGCGGAATGCGTCGTGGATCTTCTTGACCACGTCGGCGGGCATTTTGGCGGGACCCATGATGCTATAGGAGTCTGCGATGTCGAAGCCAGGGAAGCCCAACTCGGCAACTGTCGGGATGTCGGGGAATGTGGGCGAGCGCTTGATACCCGTCGTGGCAAGCCCCCGCAGGCTGCCGGCCGTCACGTGCGGCCCGGCCGAGATGACGTTGCCGAAGATGACCTTGATCTGGCCGCTGACCGCGTCTTTTAGCGAGGCGCCTGAGCCCTTGTAGGGCACGTGCACCATGTCGATGCCGGCGCTCTGCTTCAGCATCTCGCCCGCGAAGTGCTGGCCGCCAGCAACGCCCGATGTCGCATAGAAGAGCTTGCCGGGATTGGCCTTGGCCTCCCCGATCAGATCCGCCAGCGTCTTGGCCGGGAACGTCGGATGCACAGCGATGATGTTGGGCGAGCTGTTCAGATTGATGATAGGCGTGAAGTCCTTCAGCGTGTCGTAGGGCAGCTTCTCCTGCACCGTCGCGTTGGCGGCGTGCGTGTTGACGACGATCATGCCGATGGTGTGCCCGTCGGTCGCTCGCGCCACCATTTCGGTGCTGAGAATGAACGCGCCGCTCGGCCGGTTCTCGATCAGAAGGGTTTGCCCAAGTTTTGCCGAGACTGCGTTCTGCAGCGTGCGGGCGAGCGTATCCGTACCGCCGCCGGGGACCGTCGGAAGAATTAGGCGTACAGGCCGCGTTGGCCAAGTGGTCTGCGCTGAAGCAGTGCCGGCCTGCGTCAGGCTTGCGATTGCGACAAGTGCCGCAAAGATAAACTTTCCCATTTGTTTCCTACCTGTTTCAAGCACGGGTAGTCCCGCGCATCTTATGGTATGCGCCAGGATGTTACCCGAGATCCGGGACTGCAAACGAGTGGAAAGAACAGTCTAAGCATGGGCAGGCTGGTCGAGACGTGCTGAGTCGCCAGCTCAGCGTGCAGAACTGGGCTCATTCGTTTTGTTGGCAGGCCACAACGATGCGCGGACGCACAAACGCCACAGCGCCTAACGATGCTTACTGCACCAAGGCCAAAGGAACGATCGCCGTCGGATAGCGCGATTAGACTTTGAACGCTTGTCGCCCGAGTAGCTTCCAGGCGCCATCGACCTTCGTCCATGCTTGCAGGACGCCGATCTTAGACGG
>JBKKCB010000310.1:0-4575 GCA_046713545.1 Hyphomicrobiaceae bacterium
GGAGAGGTCCACTTCGAGATCGCTGCCGCGCTTGGTGACCTTGGCGCGAATGTGGATGTCCTTGAAGCGGTGGCCGTCGTCGTCGATCATCGCCTCGCCGTAGTAGACACCGTCCGGCCACTGCGAGATGACAGCGCGCACCTGGCGCTCGGCACCGTCCAGGACCGCCTCGATCGCGGCGTGCGTCACGGGAGAGCCGAACTCCGCCAGCAGCGCCTGCAGCCTGCGCTCGCCGACGCGGGCCGACCCGATCATCGCTGCCAGATCGCCGCGGAAGTCGCGCGGATGGCGGACGTTCAGCACCAGCAGTTCGTTGACGTCGTCGAGCAGCTTGCCGCGATCGTACAATCGCAGCGGCGGCACGCGGAGACCCTCGTGCCAGATCTCCGTGGCTCCAGGGTTGTAGGCGCCATGGGTGGCGCCGCCGATGTCGCTCTGATGCGAGCGGTTGATTGACCAGAAGGCCAGCCGGTCTCCATCGAACACGGGAACAAACGCGGTCAGGTCTGGCAGGTGGTTGCCGCCATGGTAAGGATCATTCAACAGGTAGACGTCGCCCGGATGGATGCGACCCTTGAAGTAGCCGTGCACGGATTTGACTGCCCACGGCAACGCGCCGACGTGGATCGGAACGTGCTCGGCTTGTGCGATGAGCCGGCCTTCTGGATCGCTCAGCGCGGTGGAGAAATCGCGGCTCGAGTTGAGAATCTGAGAGTAGGAGGTCCGCAGCATGGCCTCTCCCATCTCCTCGACGATCGCGCGCAGGCGGTGCTGCACGACGGACACGGTAATGGGATCAACGGTCGCTGCTGCCATCGGGGTTCCTGCGAACTTCGTAACGTGCGAGAGATCGAATGCGCGTCGCGAGCATCAGGCCGCATCATCCAGCAATAGCGGCCGATAGATCGCGCAGAAATCGTCCACGGCTTCGACAAAGCCGTCGACGTCCTTGTCCGTGAGCGGCAGGCACAGCGCCGAGAGCCCGCGGCGCGAGAGAAAAAAGCCCCGATCGAGCATCTCCAGGTGAAACAGGGCCTGCCTCTTCGGATCGTTGACGACGTCCGTGGGGCGTCGCAGCGGGCGGCCATGCATATGAATGACGTTGAGCGAGCCCTGTCCGAGCATCTGCATGGCAACGCCGCGCTGGTGAAAGGTCGCGTTCAACCGGTCCCGCAAACGATCGCCCCGCAAATTCAGATCGGCGCAGGCCTCCGGCGTATAAACATCGCGCAGGCCCGCAACGCCGGCCGCCATGGTCAGCGTGTTGTTGTTGTATGTCCCCGAATGCACGAACGATCCGCTGGCCGCAGGATCGAACCGACCCATGATCCAGTCGGCACCGCCGAAGGCGCCGAAGCTCATGCCGCCGCCGAGATACTTGCCGAAGCTCGTCATATCCGGGGTGATGCCGAGCTTGGCCTGCAGTCCGCCCGGCGCGAGGCGCGACGTCATCACCTCGTCGAAGATCAGCACGAAGCCGTGCCGCTTGGACTCTTCGCGCAGCATGGCGAGAAACGCCCGGTCGGCAGAGATCCCGCCGCCGCTCCCAATCATGGGTTCGATCAGCACCGCCGCCAGCTCGGCGCGATGTTGCGCGATGAGCGCCGCGCACCCCTCAAGATCGTTGTATTGCGCAATGACGAAAGGAAACGGCGCGAGCATCTGGTTTGCGCTGACGAACGAGAGCAGCCCGCCGTGATAGGAACCGTCGAACACCAGGACATGTGTTCGCCCGGTGCAGGCGCGAGCAGCCGTAACGGCATAGAGATTTGCCTCGGTCCCGGAATTGCAGAAGCGGACCTTCTCGAGCGACGGAAACCGCTCGCACATCAGGCGCCCGAGCTCCGCTTCCCAGCGATTGGGCCCCCCGAGATTGAGGCCACCGTCGAGGGCTTCATCAATCGCTGCCCGGATGCGCGGGTGCGAATGCCCGAAAATTCCGGCGGTGTATTCGCCGAGAAAGTCCGTATAGACGTGGCCGTCGAGATCATGCAGTTGCGCCCCCTCTCCACGCGTGATCGCGACGGGGAATGGACTGAAGTACATGTTTGTACGCGTGTTGCCGCCGGGCAGGTGTTTGCCCGCTGCGAGATGGCGCGCGAGGCTCTTGGGATTGGCTGATGCGTAGCGTTGCTCTGTCTCGAGCAGGGACTCGTCGATGGTCGCATTCCGGCGCGTGGTACCACTCGACACTGAGACGTGTCCTCTCACAAGAATTGGCTCGAAGCGTTGCAGGATCGCTATGACCTGTCAATTGCGACGGGTCATGCAGCCCGAGGTCCAAGCCATGAGCCTCGCGTCTCAGGGAGACGACAGAAGCGTCTCAATGACCCGCTCGACAATATCGCGGCTGCGGGCCTCAACGGCCGCGAGCAGACGTGCTCTTCCTTTGGCGCTCCCTCGCGGACGAGGCAGGAAGAAAAGTCGGCTTTTGTATAGTCGTGGCGGGTGTGGCAGCTTAGCCCTTGTGCTCGCAACCCACTGAGTGCAAATCGCGTGGAGTGGATATGCCGCTGACTTACGCCTTCCGCTTGCCTCCGGGCCCGCAGGCGCTCGACCATGCAATCCTTGCCGAGAAGCTCGGCTACGAGCGCATCTGGTCGCCCGAGATCCCGGCCTTCGGCCACGACATCTGGGTGCACCTCGCCCGTATCGCCGATCGCACCGAGCGTATCGGCATCGGTCCCGCTGTGCTGATCCCGAGCTACCGCCATCCGATGGCGCAGGCCGCCGCCATTGCCACGCTTGAGCACATCGCCCCAGGCCGCTTGATGGTGGCATTCGGCACCGGCTTCACGGGCCGGATCGCGATGGGCCAGAAGCCGCTGTCGTGGGAGGCCATGCGCCACCATCTGCTCCACGTGCGAGCATTGCTGCGCGGCGAGCCCGTCGACATCGACGGCGGCATGGCGCAGCTTCTGGCCTCGCCCGGCCTGCTGCCCAACCGCCCGATCACGACGCCGCTGCTGTTGGCGGCTCAGGGCCCGAAGGGCCGTGCCGTCGCCAAGGAGATCGCCGACGGCCTCATCGCGTTACGTGATCCCGCGCAGGGCTTCAATCCGTGCCTGGTGTCGGTCAACGGGACCGTGCTCGATCCGGGCGAATCGGCGACCAGTCCGCGCGTGAAGGCAGCCGTGGCGCCATTGATGGGCATCATCTTTCACACCACGTTTGCGCGTGACCCCGAAGCCGTCAAGCGGCTGCCCGGCGGGCAAGCGTGGCTCGAGAGCGTCATGCAGGTGCCGGAGCCGATCCGCCACCTGTCCGTCAATCGCGGCCACAACTGGGACATCTCCAACGGACACGACGCGTTGATCGATACCAGCGCGGCTGAGCAGATGACATTTACCGGCACACCCGATGCTCTGCGCGCCCGCCTCGCCAAACTCGAGGCTGCGGGCGCCACCGGCGTCATCTTCGGCACCAGCGGCGCCGACGTCGAGCGCGAGCTGCACGCATTTGCCCGTCTTGTCGACCTGCGCACGAGGTGAGGCCGAAAGATGTCGGAAGTTGGCACCCATTCGCGTTAGAGTGCCAACGCCAAGTCTCCCCGTTGCGCAAACGTACAATCCCTTCCCGATTCAAGGATTCCAACCATGGCCATCTACAAGAATGGGCCCGTTCAGATCCACTACGAGGAGGCCGGGTCCGGGTTTCCGTTGCTGGTCATTCCAGGCGGCGGGTTGAACGCGACGATCGGCTACCTTTCTGAAAGGGTGCCTTTCAACCCGATGGAAGTCCTTAGCGACGAGTACCGTTGCATCACGATGGATCTGAGGAACGCCAACGGCGGCACATCCTCCGGTCCAGTGGAGATCGACAGGCCATGGGATTCATATGCCGACGACCAGCTCGGCTTGATGGATCATTTGGGGATCGACAAGTTCATGGTGCTCGGCTTTTGCATCGGCGGTCCCTTCATCTGGAAAATGCTCAGCCGGGCGCCCGAGCGTGTCATCGCTGCCGTGCCGGCAATGCCGAGCGGCTTTCGCCCGGAAGTACCGGACCTATTTTATCGGAACAACATGAAGAACTGGGCGCCGGCGCTCTGCGAGAAGCGGCCCGACGTCACGATGGAGGCGTGCTCCGCTTTCCTCAAGAAAATGTACCATGAGAATAATGACTTCGTTTTCAGCGTGACACGCGATGTCGTGCGCGGATGCACAACGCCGATCCTCGTCATGCCGGATGACACCGAGCCGCATCCTTACGCCGTGGCGGAGGAGACGGCCATGTTGGCGCCGAACGCGCAGATGACCTTTTTCCCGTGGAAGGAGGCCAAGGACCGGGTGCCTTTGGCCGTACGCCATTTGCGCACGTTTCTTAAAGCGAACACACCGGTGTGAGGGAGAGCCAGGCGGAGCCTTTTGCGCCAGCCCCTCACCGCACCGGCGCGGGCGTGGAAATTTGCTCACCACAAGAATCCAGACAATCGAGCCGTCGCGCCAATCCGTGCGACGCGCTCGCATAAAACGACCATTTCGTGAGCTTGGGGGACAATGGACCAGGATACCTTCGACTACATAGTCACCGGCGCCGGCTCGGCCGGCTGTGCGGTCGCCGCGCGCCTCTCTG
>JBKKCB010000311.1:0-6333 GCA_046713545.1 Hyphomicrobiaceae bacterium
GCTGATGATCCCGAATGTGCTCGGGGCCTGGGATCACACGTCGGTTCGCGGATTGCTGCGGCTGTCCCATGAGGTGACACGCCAGGCAGCCATGATCGGCTACTTGAATGCCTTCGGATGGTTCACGCTCTTCGCGGCCCTGGCCTTGCCGTTCGCGCTTCTGATCCGGGCGCCACGCGAAGGGCGGCCATAGCTATGGCTATCTTGCGCGGCACGCCCGAACGCGGAATGCCACAGGCCAGGCGGCCGCGTCCTCAGTAGTCGGGGCTCGTTGTTGGCGAAGGCCCAACTGAACTAAGTCCGGTGGTTTTGTTTTACTCCGAAAACTTCTAAGATGGTCGTTACGGAAGATAAGGCCGGGCAGGAACGTAGCATGCGCGTGGGCGTCGAGGTGGGGGGCACGTTCACGGATCTCGTTGCCATTGGCCCCGACGGCATCCGCGTCACCAAAGTCCCGAGCGTCCCGCGCCGCCCTGACGAAGGCGCTTTCAATGCGCTCGTGCAGAGTGGAATTCCTCTCTCGTCCATCGATGAGCTGGCACACGGCTCGACCGTGGCGACCAACGCCGTGCTGGAGCGCAAGGGCTTTCCCACCGCATTCGTGACGACGGCAGGATTCCGCGACATCCTGGCGCTGCAGCGTCACGGCCGCTCGCGCATCTATGATCTCGAGTATCAAAAGCCGGTGCCCGTGGTGGATCGCGCCAGCAGCTTCGAGGTCGCCGAGCGCGTGCTGGCGGATGGCACGATCGAAACGCCGCTCGACGTGAATGCCGCTGAACTCACCCTGCTCCCGGACCTGGAACGTGGCCAATACCAAGCGGTCGCTATCTGCCTGCTCAACGCCTACGTCAATCCGGTGCACGAGGTGGCCCTGCGCGAGCTGATCCGCTCCAAGCTGCCAAACCTGCACGTCACCATCTCATCGGACGTGACGCGTGAGTTTCGCGAGTTCGAGCGCGCGTCGACGACCACGCTGTCGGCCTATGTGCAACCGGTCATCGAAAGCTACATCGCGCGGTTCTCCAAGCGCCTGTCGGACCAGGGCTTCAAGGGGCGCTTCTCGGTCATGCAGTCCAACGGCGGCCGACTGCCGGCCGAGGCCATGCAAGCCAGCGCCATCAACGCGCTGCTGTCGGGGCCGGCCGCGGGCGTGATGGGCGCGACGCGGCAGGCGGCCCGTTCCGGTTACAAGAACCTCATTACGCTCGACATCGGCGGCACCTCGACGGACGTGTGCGTGGTCACCGGTGGGCGGCCGCAGCTCACCACCGAATTCTCCATTGACGGTCTGCCGGTGCGCATCCCCGTGCTCGACATCAATACCATCGGTGCCGGCGGCGGGTCGATCGTGTGGGTCGATGACGGCGGCATGCTGCGGGTCGGACCGCATTCGGCGGGGGCCGACCCGGGCCCCGCCTGCTATGGGCGGGGCGGCCAACGGCCCACACTGACCGATGCCCACGTCATCCGCCGCACGGTGCGCGCCGAGGCTTTCCTCGGCGGCCGGATGGCGATCGATGCGGAGGCTTCGCGCCGGGTCTTCGAACCGGTCGCCCGCACCTTCAAGATGAGCGTCGAGCAGGCCGCCGACAGCGCCGTGCAGCTCGCCAACGCCAACATCGTGCGCGCCATCCAGCTGATCTCCACGGAGCGCGGGCATGATCCGCGCGACTACGTTCTGGTGCCGTTCGGCGGCGCGGGGCCGCTCCATGCGGCGCATATTGCCGCCGATCTGGCGCTGGGCACCATCGTGGTCCCTCCGGCCGCCGGCGTCATCTCCGCGTATGGCCTCATCGCCTCTGACTTCATGCAGTTCGAGAGCGTGACCCGCCGCCGGCAGCTCGATGACGATGCCGGCCGGTTCGTGCGCGAGGTGTTCGCCGAGATGAAGGCGCGAGCGGGCCAGCGGGCGCGCGCGCTCGGGCTCGGAAGCCGCCTTCAATTGAACTTCGTCGCCGATATGCGCTTCGTCGGTCAGGCCTTCGAGGTGCCGGTCGAGCTGGCCGAAAAGGAGGTCGCCAAAATCACGGCCGCAAAGATTCGCGCCCGCTTCGGCGAGGCGCACCAGCGCGTCTATTTTTTCGGCGGGGAGTCCGAAAAGCCGATCGAATTCGTCTCGTTCCGTCTAGGCGTGACCGTGCCGCTCCGTGAATTGCCGTTGCTCGCCGAGGAGTCGGGTCAAGCCCTGAAGGCGCACCCGATCGAGATGTTCGATGAACGCGCCTGGCGCAAGGGCCAGTTGCTGAGTCGGTCCGCGCTGAAGGTGGGCAGGAAGATCGCGGGGCCCGCGCTGCTCGAAGACGCGACTTCGACGCTGCTGGTGCCGACGGGCTGGACGGCCGCGCGCGACAGGAACGACAACACCATTCTGCAACGGAAGAGCTGAAGCATGCAGGAGAAGGTCGCAGGCAAGACCAGACCGCCACAGCGGGCCCGGCGCGACAACCCGGCCAAGCTCGACCCCGTCGACTACGCCGTGATCAGCCAAGGGCTGATTGCGGCGGCGCGCGAGATGGGCACCAAGCTCGTGCGCTCGTCCTACTCCAACATCGTGCGCGAAGCACAGGACGCCTCGGCCGCGCTGTTTGATCGTGACGGCAACGTCGTCGCCCAGGCCGAGCTCATTCCCATGCAACTCGGGCCCATGTCCGAGATCTTTCGCGCCTGCGCCGCCGTGCACCCAGTGCATACGCTGCGCGAGGGCGACTTCTACATCAACAACGATCCCTACGGCGGCGGCCAGCATCTGCAGGATGTGTTCATCTACTCACCCATTTTCTTCAAGGGTGAGCTGGTGGCGTTCGCCGGCACCACGGCGCACCATCTCGACTTGGGCGGCGGCAATCCAGGTCTGACGCCGGACGCGGTCGACGTGCATGCTGAGGGCATCATCTTCCCGCCTTCGGTCTACAACTATGCGCGCGACTGGAGCGGCGGGCCGCTGGAGCGCCTGGTGGCCGCCAACGTGCGTGTGCCATCGCAGACGATCGGAGACTTCTACGCCCAGTTCGCCGCCAACGCGATCGGCACTGAGCGCATCCGGCAGCTCTGCGAGCGCTACGGCCCGCAAGTCGTGCTGAGCTCCATGCGCGAGCTTATCGGCTATTCCGAGCGCCGCTTCCGCGCGGCGCTGAGGGATGTGCCGGACGGCGTCTATCATGGCGAGGACGCGGTCGATGACGATGGGCTCTCCGACACGCCGCTCACCGTCAAGGCGACGGTCGCCATTCGCGGCGACAGCATCGCCGTTGACTTCAGCGGCACGTGCCCGCAGGTGACGCGCAATCTCAATTGCCCGTGGGCCTCCACCATCTCGGCCACGATCTCGGCCATCAAATCGGCGCTCACCTCGCCGGACATCCCCTTCAACGAGGGCGTCAAGAAGCCGATCAAGGTCACGGCGCCGAAGGGATGCCTCGTCAACCCGAACTATCCGGCGCCCGTGCGCGCCCGGATGCTGTCGGCCTATCGCTGCTTCAACGCGGTGCTGAAGGCGCTGGCGCAGGTCGTGCCGGATCGGGTCATCGCCGGTGGCAACGACTCGACCGACGTGACGGCGATCTCCCACCTCGATGGCGGCAGGTACCGCGTTTATCTGGAGGTGTACGGCGGCGGCTACGGAGCCGGTCCGCGGCGCGACGGCTGCGACGCCGTCGATAGCCCGCTCTCGAACTGCACCAACACGCCGGTCGAGGCGACCGACATGGATTTTGCGCACTTCCGCATCACCGGCTATGGCCTGCGGCCCGACAGTTGCGGCCACGGCAAGCAGCGCGGCGGGCTCGGCTTTTTCCGGCGCTTCGAGATCCTGAAGGACGGCGTCAACCTGGCCATCTACGCCGACCGTGTTCGCCTGGCGCCCTATGGACTGTTCGGCGGCACGGACGCACAGCGCGCGCGCTGCGAGGTGGAGCGCGATGGGCTGGTCATCGTCCTGCCGAGCAAGGGACGCATGGACTTGCGCAAAGGGGATGTGCTGACCCTCTATACGGCGGGCGGCGCCGGCTACGGCCCCGCATCGGCGCGCGATCCAACCGCCGTCGCCGAGGATGTGCGGCACGGTTACCTAAGCCCCGAGACGGCCGCAACGCACTACCGGAAAGCATAAGCACGACACGCACCCAATCTTCGCTAACACAGACTGCCGGCGTCGAGGCTCGCAAGAAACGCACAACGAACTGGTGGCTGCACGCGCGCCAGAGCTCGCGGACTGCGATGCCGTCATGCTTGCCCACTTCTCCAAATCGCGCGCCGCCGAACGGGTCGGTGCGGCGCTTGCGATCCCCGTGCTGACCGCGCCCGATGCTGCCGTCGACCATCTGAGATCGATTGTCGCGGCGTGAGCCTCAACGCCCGGATCGGCGCCTGTAGCGGTCCGAGCCGGAGGCTTTGGGATGGGCTGTGATGGAAGGAGTTCGGTCAGGGAATGTGCTGGTCCCGGCGAGGGCCTATCCACCTCGACCGTTGCTGGCGCGGCCAAGGCCGGCCGGGGTGGCGTGATCCGCGTTCACCGAACCGGAATGCTCAGCCCTCCGCCGCGCGCGGGCCAATACAAATGCGGCTCCGTAAGCCAAAGCGCGCTCTAAGTATGTCTTAAGCGATTGATTTAATTGGCTCTGGGGGCCGGTCGCAGCGGCGCAGATTGCCAGGACCATCGTCGAGCCCGAGGACCGATAAGCCCGAGGTCCCTCGGAGGTCCCAGCGCGCTCGCCAATCCCCTGACAACTCTCGTCAACGCCCGTAGCGCGGGCGTGTGGAAGGAGCGGAGCAACCAGTTGGAGACCGGCTAATTATCCACAGGCTGCCTGGGAAACGCCCTTGAACGAAGGGCGAACATATGGTTCCCCTTGGAGGAAACCAGATGGAACCGGCCAAAGCTGCGCCGGTATCAGTTCTCTGCGTTCTGGCCCCACGCATGTCGTGATGGGTGGCCAGTTCTGCGTCTTGGCGTAAAGGGCGCCGAAGCATCCGTCAATGAAACGCGTGGTTCAACCTGTGCACAAAGGTGGACCATGAACGAAACGCACGATCCGCAACCAAACGAACCATCCAAATACGTACGTCCCGTAATCGACATCCCAGATTCGGCGTACGTAGTGAAGGCGAGATTTTGGGAGAGGCCTCCTCAAAGGTTGGTTCTGGCGATCATCAAGCACATCCAGGCGAATGGCCGGGCCCACGATCATCCTGACCTTACACACACGAAGGCCCCTATGGGCGCGCACGTTGTTTATCTGGAGACGTTTGATCTGCCGGATAAGTTTGCCCGCTACGTCGATCAGTGGCTTCCATGTCCAATCTGCACGCCGTTCCTCCCTCACTTCAAGGAGGACGGCATCGTTGCTTGGTTTCCTGACGAAGGAGTTATTCGTGTCATTGGTGGCGATTGCTTCAAGAAGCTCAACCCTGAAGGACACGAAGAGGCGCTTCGCGAGCTAGAGCGCGACAAGCGGCAAAGGCGGGACGAAGCCTATCTTGTTCGGTACCTCTGGGCTGTCCCCGCAATCCGCGCCGACGTGTTGGAAGACAAAGCAATCGCGCACGTGGTGGACACAGTTCGAGCGGAATTGGTTGATGTGCTGAAGGAGTACGGCATTCCTCTCTGGAGCAACATTCGGTTCGGAATGCTTGAAAATGAAGTGAGGTGCGTTGAATATCCGAGAGGGCGGAGAAAGGAGACTGTCCGTCGCGAGGTCCATGCTTTCATTCGAGGAGAGGAGCTGATCAGCCCGTTTACTGATGGCTTTGAAATCCGCGCCGATCAAATGGTCCAAGCGCTATCCAAGATTGACCTCGGAGAAAACTGGGACGAGGTGCTGACCTCGATGAGCGAAGAGCACAAGCGAGAGCTCGCTCATCTGTATCGAGACTCGATGAAGCAGATACTCGCTTCGCGTGAAGCTATCGACGAGGCAAGGCGCCTGTTGCGAGCGGAGACTCTGGCGACGTTGCGGACCTGGAGCAAACTTCCAGGGACGACATGTCCATTCTTCTTGGACTTCGATGAAACGCATTTGCGGCATGGCCTGTCTCCTACCCGTTCAAGGCATATCGAAATTCCGAGCAAGTTCTTTGAGGAGCTAACTGCGCTGCCAAGCGTACCATTCAGGGAGCCACACTAGTCCGCATCACTCAAGGCCCCGGTGAGGCCCCGGGCCGGCGACTAAGCTTTTGATTTTATTGGCTCCGCGGGTAGGATTCGAACCTTCTTAACCCTGCTAACCCATTCAACTTATTCATTTTGTTGATCTTTTAGTACTAAACTTGGGTCCAAACATGGGTCCAAATCAATAACAATGGTTACATACACCCGAACCTACTGCGTGAGGC
>JBKKCB010000312.1:0-14572 GCA_046713545.1 Hyphomicrobiaceae bacterium
GCGAGGGGCCATTTGAGTTCCGGCCGGGACGACAGCAGGCCGATGATGCGGCGTACTGCCTTGCGCTCGCCGTCGAGATCGCGCTCGCGCAGCGCCCGCTCGGCATCCTGCTTCAGATGGCCGAGCCGCGCGAGGCGCCAGAACCCGAGCGCCTCACGCGCTACGATGACTGCGGCGGCAAGGGCCATGGCGCCAAGCAGCGCCGCGGCGGTCCAGCCCACCCAATCCTGGCGCTCGAGTGCAACGGAGACAAAGCGCGCAAACCAGAGGCTGAGCGCCAGGCCGCTGAGGGCCGTGGCTGCGGAGAAGAACAGCGCGCCCCAGCCGAAGCGCCGCACGGCCCACGACGGCCGCACCGGGGAGCCCGACGGCACGGGAGGCGCGGCGTCGGCCACCGGCTCGCCCGCGACCTCGTCGGTTGCGCCGTGGTCCGAGAACCGCACATCGTCCACGGTGAACGCCCGCGGAGCCCTGGGTTTGTCGGCGGGCGTCATGTGAGGTGATCTCCGACCAGGAAATCCAGCGCGCGATCGAGCCGGATGTGCGGCCAGGGCGACGGCGCGCCGCTGGACTGGGCCTGAGAGATGCGGGGCGGCCGGAAGCGGATGACCCTGACATCCCGCGATGCTGCAACGGCCGTGGCGTCGCCACGCCCAAACGTTGCCGCCGCGGGAAGATCGCCGGTAAAGATCGCCGCCGTCTCACGGCCGTCGAAGGTGCGGCCGGCCATCCGCTCTCCCGGCAGCGGCGTTCCCACGATGCACGGCATCGGCTCGTTCGTGCGTGTTACCTCCGCTTCGCGGGTCGCGCGCAGGGCGGAAATGGCCATCAGCTTGATCTCGGCACCCGCGATCGCGGCGCGGTCGGCGGCCTCGTGGGCGATGCCCGCCAGCAGTTTTTCCAGCCGCGCATGGCTCGTGTGATGCACATGATCGGATTTGGCGGCAGCAAACAGAATGCGGTCGATCCGCCTTGAGGTCAGCGCCATGAACCAGCTCGCGGTGCCGACCTTGAACGGCGCCAGCACGGCGCCCAGCGTCTGGCGCACGTCGGCCAGCGCCTCATCGCCGCCGTTCAGCGCGGACAACGCGTCGACGAGCACGATCTGGCGGTCGATGCGGCTGAAATACCCGCGAAAGAACGGCATGACGACATGGGCTTTGTAGGACTCGTAGCGCCGTTCCAGCATGGCGGCGAGCGAGCCGCGCCGGACGCTGGCCCCATCGGGCATCGGCAGGGGCATGAAGGTCAGCAGCGGCGAGCCGTCGAGATCGCCGGGCATCAGGAAGCGTCCGGGACCTGCGCCTTCGAGGCCAGCGCTGCGCGCCGCGCGAAGATAGGCGGCAAACAGGCGGCTGCCGTGTCGTGCGGCCTGTTCGTCGGCGCGACCGTTCGGATCGAGGCTTTGCATATGCGACAGCCACGCCGCTGCGATGGCGCGATGCCGCGTATCCTGCGCCAGTGCGACCGCCGCGTTGGCCCAGGCGCGATAATCGAGGTCGATGAGGCCCAGGTCCAGCAGCCACTCGCCGGGATAGTCGACGATGTCGATATGCAACCGGTCGATGCCGAGGCTGCGTTTCAGCCGGTTGCGCGAGAGGTATTCGACCGTCACGCGCAGTTGGCTGATGCGGCTGGTGCTTTCGGGCCAGTCGGGCGGCTCGCGCCCAAGGACGCCCAAGTGCTCCTCATAGGGAAAACGGGGCACGTCGTCGTCGGGCTGCGGCGTGAGATAGGCGCGGACGAGACGTCCCTCCGCCACGGGGCCGAAAAACGGCAGGCGCCCGCCGTCGATGAGGTTGCGCACCAGCGCCGTGATGAAGACGGTCTTGCCCGATCGCGCGAGGCCGGTGACGCCAAGGCGCAGCGTCGGCGTCATCCAGTCCGTGACGAAATCGGCCGCGCCACGCAGCCGCGCCAGGGTCGGAAGGGTCAGGTCGGAGAGGGCCAAACGCCGGCATCCTTGCAGTCTCGCGCTCGTTGCAAGGTGGCCTCCGGCGTGGGGCTGTACAAGAGGTGACCGCCCCGTCGGCCTATTCGCCCGTGGACGCCGGCGGTTGCCAATCCCCGGACGAGAGTCAGGCCTGGCCCTGCCGCCGCGCCATGAACGCGAGGCGCTCGAAGAGATGCACGTCCTGCTCGTTCTTGAGCAAGGCGCCATGCAGCGGTGGGATGAGCTTCCGCGGATCGGTCTCGCGCAGCGTCTCGGGGCCAATGTCCTCGTTGAGCAGCAGCTTGATCCAGTCCAGCAGTTCCGAGGTGGACGGCTTCTTCTTGATCCCGGGCACGTCGCGCACGTCGTAGAAGATTTTGAGCGCCTCCGCCACCAGCCTGCCCTTGAGGTTGGGGAAGTGGACGTTGATGATCTCGCGCATCGTCTCGGCGTCGGGAAACTTGATGTAGTGGAAGAAGCACCGGCGCAGGAAGGCGTCCGGCAGCTCCTTCTCGTTGTTGGACGTGATCATCACGATCGGCCGCTGCGCCGCCTTGATCGTCTCGCCGGTTTCGTAGACGAAGAATTCCATCCGATCGAGTTCCTGCAGCAGATCGTTGGGAAACTCGATATCGGCCTTGTCGATTTCGTCGATCAGCAGCACCGGCCGCTCGGGGGACGAGAACGCCGTCCACAGCTTGCCCTGCTTGATGTAGTTGCGGATGTCCTTCACCCGTTCGTCGCCCAGCTGGCTGTCGCGCAGGCGGGTCACTGCATCGTATTCGTACAGCCCTTGCTGGGCCTTGGTGGTGGATTTGATATGCCATTCGATCAACGGCGCCTTGAGGGCCTTGGCGACTTCCAGCGCCAGTACGGTCTTGCCGGTCCCGGGTTCTCCTTTGATCAGCAGTGGCCGTTCGAGCGTGATGGCCGCATTGACCGCAATCTTGAGGTCGTCGGTTGTCACATAGGTCTTCGTGCCCAGGAATTTCATCGATCCTCTCGGTCCGCCATCGCAAAACCGCGGCAGATTAGGGGCTCGGCCATGCCCCAGCAAGTTTTCCCGCACGCCAGATGCGTCCCGCGCTTGCCCGGCCCGACAGGGAGGGAGCGAGTCGGCCCATTTGCGCTGTCCGGGCGCTGCGATTTGGGCCCTCCGCATATGCTCCGGAGGGCTCTAAACCGGGGCCCGACGGCCTTGCTGATATATTTCTTGACTTGCAATAACAGCGCCTTAGATAGGGGCCCCAGATGCGACTCGGGTCTTTGCTGATCGAACAGGTGCGCACACATGGCTTCCCGACAACGCACAACGGTGAAAGCCGGCAAGCGGGCAGTCGTCATGGGGAAAAGTAAACCCAACGGCAAGCCGCTGAACGGCAAAAGTGCCAAGCACGTGAATGGCAAAAGCAACGGTACCAACGGCGCACATGCAGCCCGGGCACCGGTGGTGCGCAAGGACCAGGCTCGGCAAAAAGCTCAGCCGGCTGCAAAGCGGGGCGAAGTAGTGAAAAGTCAGATCGTGCTTCCTGTGGGATACAGTCCCTCGGACGACGAGCCGTTCATGAACGAGCGGCAGCGGATCTATTTCCGCAAGAAGCTCCTGGCGTGGCGGGAAGAAATTGTCCGCCAGACCCGCGAGACCCTGCAGGGGCTGCACGAGGACTCGTCCCAGCACGCCGACATCGCCGACCGGGCCACGTTCGAGACTGACAGGGCTCTGGAGCTGCGCGCCCGGGACCGGCAGCGCAAGCTGATCTCCAAGATCGATTCCGCCATCGCGCGGATCGATGACGGCTCATACGGCTTCTGCGAGGAAACCGGCGAGCCCATCAGCCTGAAACGCCTCGATGCGCGGCCCATCGCGACGCTCTCGCTGGAGGCCCAGGAGCGCCACGAGCGCCGCGAGCGCGTGTTCCGCGAGGACTAGGTCTGGTCCGTGGCGGCAGCGGTTCGCCGCTCCTCGGCGATCCGCATCAGGAACGTCCGCAGTTTATCCAGATCGCGCAGATGGATGTCGTGCTGCGCGTAGGGCACTTCGATGCCGTCGCTGCGGAATGCGTTGAGAATGGCGATGCGCAACTCCGACTGCACGTCGAGCGACCGCGCCGGATCGTCGATCATGAAGTCCAGTGTGAAATCGAGCGCGCTCTGCCCGAACCGTTCGAGCAGCGCCTTGGGCTCGGGCGATTTCAGCACCAGCGGATGCTCATTCGCGCATTTCAGCAGAATGGCGATGACCCGCTCCGGCGCCGACGCATGGGCGACACCCACTTTGAGCGACACCGTCTTGGCCGAGGCAGCGCCCGCGGTGATGGGGACCACGCTGATGCCCTGGGCGCGCAGGGCCTGCAGGATTGTCGAGCGCATTTCCGACTGCACGTCGAGCGAGCGGTTCAGGTCGCCCAGCAGAAAGCGCAGCGAGAAATCGAGCGTGCTCGCCCCAAACCCGTCGAACACCGCCTTGGGTGCCGGCGATTTCAGGATCAAGGGATGCTGGGCCGCGCACTCGGTCAAAAGCTGCATGACCTTTTCGGGATCGGCGGCGTGGTCCACGCTCACTTTCAGCACCACCCGGCCCAGGAGATTGCGGTGCGTCCAGTTGAGGACGCGGCCGGTGATCAGCTCGGAATTGGGCACGATCAGGCTGGCGCGGTCGAAGGTCTCGATCTCCGTCGCACGCACGCTGATGCGCCGGACGTGACCCTGTTCGTTGCCGACGACGATCCAGTCGCCCACCTTGATGGGCCGTTCCACCAGCAGGATCAGGCCTGAGACGAAATTATTGACGATCGACTGCAGCCCGAAGCCGATGCCGACCGACAGGGCGCCGGCCACGATGGCCAGGCTGGTGATGTCGAAGCCGGCATACGACACTGCGATCAGCGCGGCGATCGCGGTGCCCGCGTAGCCCGCGACCGTATCAATGGAGTTGGCGATGCCCGGGTCCATCGTCGGCTGCGCCAGCACCCGGTCGCGCAGCCAGCGCTGCACCAGCCGTGTCAGCAGCAGGAGCACCGTGAACAGCACGAGCCCGATCAGGATGCGCGCCAGCGAGATGCGGAACTGGCCGACCTCGAAGCCGAAGAACAGCGACCGGAACCAGTCGCGGATATCCGCGCCCGAAAAGCCCCACTGCAGCATGACCACCGGCAGCGCACACAGCGCCAACACCAGCCCGAGCGACATTTCCGTCAGGCGCGCAAGCTGGTTGCGGCGGGGCTGATCGAGCCCGAACCGGCTTTGCAGCATCTCGCCGATGGGGTGGCCGGGCGCCGCCGGCTCGCGCGTAAGCGCCCGGATCGCAAGGAACAGCAGGCCTGTCACGAGCACGACGATGCCGGTCATCACCAGCTGCTGGGCGACGAACCGCGCCAGTGCCACGTACCCCGTCACCGAGCCGGCGACGATGCCGATGGCCAGGACCCACAAGGGAATCTTCAACCACCGTGGGTCATGGCGGGATCGCAGGATGACTCCCTCATCGCGCGATTCGAACCGCGTCAGCAGCAGCGCAGCAAGCAGCGCGGCATAGGCGAGGCTCGTGACGAATGTCTGCAGAATGCTGAGCGCCAGAGGGATGAAAAACGCGCGTGTCATCTCCGTCAGCGCCAGATCGATGGCGTAGACGGCGGCGATGCCCTGCAGGATGCGATAGATGCGCCGCGCGCTCCGATCCGACAGATCGAACAGCCGCCACTGCGGTTCGCGGATCGCAAACACCGTCTGCAGCAACCAGCTGAAGCCGATGAAGATCAGCAGGCCCTTGAGAAGCCCCTTCGCAAGCCCTTCCCACGGCTGGTAGAGCAGATCGAGCACGTCGAGCCCGCCGTAGAGCAGAATGGCCGCCAGTGCGCCGGGCGCGATGCGCGCCGGAGCCACCCATGAGGCCGAGACGGCGCGCTCGACGAACGGCGGCGGCGGATCGCGCGGGGGCCGCCGCGTCAGCCGCCCCACGATCATGCGGGCGATGCCGTAGACAAAGGTCACCGACAGCAGCAGCGCGATCAGCGCACCCTGCTCCCGGCGCGCCCAGATCATCCAGTCGCTGGCGAGGTACGTAAGCCGCATGCCAACCGCCGGCGCGTCGTTGTGAATACGGCGCCACAGCGCCGGGAGCAGCGGGCTCGGCTGCTGTTCGAACAGGTTGCGGGTGAACAGCGCATGGCGCATCTCGGTGATGCGGACGATGAGCTGGCGCGCGCGGACCCAGGTGAGCTCGGCCGCTTTGATGGCGCTGTCGAACTCTGCCGCTTCGGCATTGAGCCGCGCGCGTTCGGCCGCGATGCTGGCGGCTTCCGGCGGAGCGTCCTTGGCGGGAGCTGGCCCGAGCTTCTCGATCTGGTCCTTGATGGCGGCCGCGCGCGGGCGCAGGTTTTCCGCCGAATCGCGCGACTCGCCGAGGATGCCTTCGACGTCGATGCGCAGACGGCTCAGCTCCTCCTCGAGTTCCTTCAGGTTCTGAACGGCCTTCTCGGCCGCCTCGATCCCGCGCGTCATCTTGCCGATGGGCGCGGTGAGCTCGGGTGGCAACGAAGATTGGGGAGTGGCAGCCTGGCCTTGCGCGGTGTCGGTCGCGGTAGGCTGCGCCCGCACCATGCTGCCGCTGAACGCCGACAAAAGGCCGATGCCAAGCATCAGCCAAACAATTGTGAATATTGTTTTTTTCGATCGCTGCATGGATGTCAGACGGTTTGCCTGCGAGCCGGCCCCCCTCGCAAGCCAGAACGTGTTGCCGGTTCCCTATACGTCTTTGCGGGATGTTTCGCGGCGTGACAAATGGCGGCCTATTCGGCGGCCCGGTCCGTTCCGGGTTGCCCGAGAGTACGCGGCGGACGGCTGAAGACGGGGGGATTGAGATCCGCCTCGGGGTCCAGCGGCGCCGATTGCATTTTGCGCTCCGGAATGCCGGTCTCGATGACCACATCGACCGGTCCGCCGGTCATAATCAAATGTTCGACGTTGTCGCGCCGCAGCAGCACCAGCCTGCGCCGGCTGTCGACCGCCGCCTGCTCGACAATAGCCAGCCTCCGCTCGGGGCGAGGCCCGAACATTGCGGCCACCGGAGACACGCCCTTGAGATAGCCGCGTACCAGCCAGACTCCGGCCACGACAAGAAGCGCAAGCAAGGCCAACAGGAAGAGATAGAAAAGAAAATCGCCCATATCACCTCACAGCCCAGGCTGCGCTCCCCCCAAGTCGATGCCATCACACTCGCATCGGAATCAGCATCGCCCCGCCGAACGATTCCCGAGTCGCCCAGACCTATAGCGCGGATTTAGCATCATTTTAACCCTAATGATCGAGGTATTGACGGCCCAATGCGGGACGGCGTCCAAAGTCGCGCGTGGCACGAGGAGTATGAGTGTGCTGAGTATTCTGATCCACAGGGCGTTCCACGCGGTTGGCTTTCAGAATCAGATAAGGTCCCGCCACATGAGCGGGCCCCATCCACAAACTCCGGCGACCAACGGCCACGACCTGCACCAGCTCGCGCAGTGGCTGTTTGTCGGATGCGTCGCCTTGCTGGTGGCAGGAGGCATCGCGATTCTCCTGCTGCTGTCGAGCCGGGCGGCCGAATCCCTGGTATTGGCGATCCTGTCCATCCTGGCCATGGTGGGAACGTTCTTTCTGTTCGGCCTGACCGCCGGCCACATAAAGATCGGAGATGCGACCGACCTGTCGTCGTTGCTGCATGCGGCCGTCGATCAGACCGGCCAGGGCATCCAGATTGCCGCACGCGATGGCAGTGTCGTCCACGCCAACAAGACGTTCTGGTCCATCGTCGGCGCCGGTCCCGATGGCGAGCCGCGCCCGCTCGAGGACGCCTTCGCCGGTGAACCTCTGGCCGCCGAATGCCTGTTCCGCCTGATGCTGGCCGCAGACCGGGGCGAGACGCTGGAAGAAGAATTCCGGGTGCGCGACCCCGAGATGCGCTCCCGCGCGGCGCGCTGGATCAGGCTCGGCGTCAAGCCGTTGAAGCCGCCGGGCGGCGCTTCAAATGACGCCTACACGCTTTGGCACGTGACCGACATCACCAACGAGCGGGCGCGCGAGGCCGAAACCGTGCGCGAGCTGGAAACGGCGCAGGCCTACTATGACACCATGCCGGTCGGCGTCGTTGCCGCGGCATCGGGCGCTGGCGTGACGCATCTCAACGCCACGTTGGCAGACTGGCTTGGCGTGGACCCGGACACGGTGCGGTCGCGGTCCCTCGCCCTGTCGGATATGTTTGCCGACCCCGGCGAGGCGCTGCTGCGGACCGGCGCGGCGCGTACCCCCGGTCAGGCCGTCAGGTTCGACCTCGACCTGTTGCGCGCCGACGGGTCGCGTGTTCCCGTCACCGTGATCGGACAGACCGACAGCCCAGGGTCCGGCCAACTCACGGCCCTGGTTGTCAATCGCGGGCCCGATGAGCTGAACGCCGACGAGGGCCGGGTCGCGGAAGTCAGCTTCGCCCGGTTCTTCCATGCGGCACCGTTCGGGATCGCCACGCTCGATCGTGACGGCCAGATCCTGAGCGCAAACGGCGCGTTCGCGCGCATGTTCTTTGAGGACAACACGGCGGCGGCCCGCAGCGTCGTGGATCTGTTCTCGCACGCGGGAGGTGCAGATGCGCGGCACGCGGTCGAGCAGACGATCCAGCAGGTGATGGAGGGTCACGCCAGCGTCGAGCCGGTGGAGATTTCGCTGGGCGCCGAGGGCCAGTTCACGCGCCGCCTGTACATGAGCCCCATCGCCCAGGCCCGCAAGCAGGGCGAAGCCGCGGTCATCTACGTGATCGATGCCACCGAGCAGAAGGCGCTCGAGCTCAAGTACGCCCAGAGCCAGAAGATGGAAGCCGTAGGGCAGCTCGCGGGCGGCATTGCCCACGACTTCAACAACGTCCTGACCGCCATCATCGGCTTTTCCGATCTGCTGCTGCAGACGCACCGGCCGACCGACCCCGCCTACAAAGACATCATGAACATCAAGCACAACGCCAACCGGGCGGCCGGGCTGGTGCGCCAGCTGCTGGCGTTCTCGCGCCGGCAGACGCTGCAGCCCGAGGTGCTGGACCTGGGCGAGGTCCTGACCGATTTCATGGTCCTGCTCAACCGGGCGCTGGGCGAGAGGATCGAGCTGAAGATCGTATCGGGTCGCGATCTGTGGCAGGTCAAGGCCGACAAGACGCAATTGGATCAGGTGGTCCTCAATCTGGCGGTCAATGCCAAGGACGCCATGCCGGACGGCGGGCGCCTCACCATTCGCACGCGCAACGTCAGCGAGCGCGAGAGCACGAAGCTGTCCGGCTTCGGCGTGACCACGGGCGAATACGTCCTGATCGAGGTCGAGGATACCGGCGTCGGCATGCCGCCCGACGTCCTCGCGAAAATCTTCGAGCCCTTCTTTACCACCAAGGACGTCGGCAAGGGCACGGGGCTCGGTCTCTCCACGGTCTACGGCATCGTCAAGCAGACCGGCGGCTACGTCCTGCCCGAGAGCGAAGTGGGCAAGGGCACGAACTTCCGCATCTATCTGCCGCGGCACGTTGTCGAAGTGACGGACATTGCGCCTGTGGTCCGGCCGCAGAAGAAGGCCGAGCGTCCGCGCGACCTGACCGGCGCCGGCCGCGTTCTGCTGGTCGAGGACGAGGATTCGGTGCGCAATTTTGCCGCCCGCGCCCTGAAGCGTCAGGGCTACGAGGTGTTCGAAGCGTCCACCGGACGCGAAGCGCTCGATGTCATGGACCGTGAGCAGGATCGCGTCGACATCGTCGTGTCCGATGTCGTGATGCCCGAGATGGATGGCCCCACGCTGCTGAAGGAGCTGCGGGCGCGCAATTCCGATGTGAAGGTCATCTTCATTTCCGGCTATCCCGACGAGGTCTTCAAGAAAAGCCTCGACCCCAACGAGCAATTCGCCTTCCTGGCCAAACCCTTCACGCTGCCCCAGCTGGCCGCCAAGGTGAAGGAAGAGCTGGTCCGCTAGAGGGCTTCCCCGAAGGCTTGCCCGGCGAAAGCCGTGACGGGACCGGTTTTCCTATTAAGACGCCGATCACTTCTCCCTCTCCCCGTGCTTACGTCCATGCGGAGCATGGCTACGCCATGACGAGAGGGTGGGGGTGAGGGGCAGATGCATACTCAGAGCAAGATCCTGCTCCTCACGTCGTGTCGAAGATACGCCTTCGGCATGCCCCTCTTCCCATGCCGAATAGAAGCTTGCGAACCGTTTTTCCGATAAGGCGCGGCGAAATAAAGACCTAGGGTGTTAGGGCGACTCAAACGACAGTCACGATCGTCCTGGCTCGCAGCCGGGCCGGCGCACCTGCTCTCATGACCAAGCTCTTCTCAAAACTCCGCTCAAGGATAAATGCCCATTGCGGCATGAGAACAAATCGGGTACACTCAGGGTTAATTGCACCACCCTCCAACTCATGGAATAAGGGGAATCGATATGTCTGCACCGCAACTTCGTGTGGTTGAGAGGGATGGGATGGATAAGCAAAAGGCACTCGAGGCCGCGCTGTCTCAGATCGACAAGCTCCATGGCAAGGGCTCGATCATGCGGCTCGGGGCCAACGACCGCATCATGGATGTGGAAGCCATCTCCACGGGCTCCCTGGGGCTCGATATCGCGCTCGGCATCGGCGGGCTGCCGCGCGGCCGGGTGATCGAGATCTACGGCCCCGAATCGTCGGGCAAAACCACGCTGGCGCTGCAGGTGGTGGCTGAATCGCAGAAGAAAGGTGGCATCTGCGCATTCGTGGATGCCGAGCATGCGCTCGATCCCGTCTACGCCAGGAAGCTCGGTGTCAAGGTCGAGGACCTGCTGATCTCACAGCCCGATGCCGGCGAACAGGCGCTCGAGATCGCCGACACCCTTGTGCGCTCCGGCGCGATTGATGTCCTGGTGGTGGATTCGGTGGCCGCGCTCACGCCCAAGGCCGAGCTCGAAGGTGAAATGGGCGACATGCAGCCCGGCATGCAGGCGCGCCTGATGAGCAAGGCGCTACGCAAGCTCACGGCGTCCATTTCCAAATCCAAGTGCATGGTGATCTTCATCAATCAGATCCGCATGAAGATCGGCATCATGTTCGGCAATCCCGAGACCACGACCGGCGGCAATGCACTCAAGTTCTACGCCTCTGTGCGCCTCGATATCCGCCGCATCGGCCAGATCAAGGACCGCGAGGAGATCGTCGGCAACCAGACACGCGTCAAGGTGGTCAAGAACAAGGTGGCCCCGCCGTTCAAGCAGGTCGAATTCGATATCATGTACGGCGAGGGCATCTCGAAGACCGGCGAACTCGTCGACCTCGGGGCGAAGGCCGCGATCATCGAGAAATCGGGCGCCTGGTTCTCCTTCAATGGCACCCGCATCGGCCAGGGGCGCGAGAACGTCAAGGCGTACCTCAAGGAGAACCCGAGCGTCGCCGCCGAGATCGAGAAGCTCATCCGGCAGAACGCCGGGCTGATCGTGGACAAGATGCTGGAGGCCCCGCGCGAGGCCGGCGAGGACGACGACGAAAGTCCCGACGAGGATGGCGTCCTCCCCGACATCGACGCCGGTGATCGCAAGGGCGGCCGCGGTCGGCCGGCCATCGCGGCCGTGCGGTCGGCCAAGGGCGGGTCCGACAGCGACTGACGGCCGAGGCTGCTGCGGGGCTGACCTCGGCCCCGTTGCCGCCCGTGACGCTCACCCCACGCTTTGTGGACAGGGCCAAGGCACGCGGGCTAGAAGGGCTGCGTGCCCGGGTCATGTCCGGGCTGAATGCGCCATCCGGGCGCTGAAGGTCGAGAGCTGGAACATATGTCGAGTGTCAACGAGGTCCGCTCCACGTTCGTGGAGTTCTTCCGCAAGAACGGCCATGAGCACGTGGCGTCGTCCCCGCTCGTGCCGCGCAACGACCCGACGCTCATGTTCACGTCGGCCGGCATGGTGCAGTTCAAGAACGTGTTCACGGGCCAGGAAACGCGCACGTACAAGCGCGCCGTCACGGCGCAGAAGTGCGTGCGCGCCGGCGGCAAGCACAACGATCTCGACAACGTGGGCTACACGAACCGGCACCACACCTTCTTCGAGATGCTCGGCAACTTCTCCTTCGGGGACTACTTCAAAGAGCTGGCGATTCCACTCGCGTGGGAGCTCGTGACCAAGGAGTTCGCGCTCGACCCGAAAAAGCTGCTCATCACCATCTACCACGACGACGAGGACGCCTACCGTATCTGGAAGAAGGTGACGGGCTTCTCCGACGACAAGATCATCCGCATCGCAACGAGCGACAACTTCTGGTCGGCGGGCGATACGGGCCCGTGCGGACCCTGCTCGGAAATCTTCCTAGACCAGGGCAACAAGGTGGCCGGCGGGCCGCCGGGCAGTGCGGACCAGGACGGCGACCGCTTCCTGGAGTTCTGGAACCTCGTCTTCATGCAGTTCGATCAACGCGGGCCTGGTGACCGCGTGGGGCTGCCCAAGCCCTCGATCGACACCGGCATGGGGCTCGAGCGCATGACGGCCATCCTGCAGGGCGTCCAGTCCGTCTACGACATCGATCTCTTCAAGGCGCTGATCGGCGCCTCCGAGGATGCGACCGGCGTCAAGGCGACGGGCGAGCACAAGGCCTCGCACCGCGTCATCGCCGACCATCTGCGCGCTTCCAGCTTTCTCATCGCCGACGGCGTGCTTCCCTCCAACGAAGGCCGCGGCTACGTGCTCCGCCGCATCATGCGCCGCGCCATGCGCCATGCGCAGCTCTTGGGCGCCAAGGATCCCCTGATGTGGCGCCTGGTGCCGGCGCTCGTGCGGCAGATGGGTGAGGCCTACCCTGAGCTCGTCCGCGCGCAGCCGCTCATCACCGAAACGCTGAAGCTCGAGGAGACGCGCTTCCGCAAGACGCTGGAGCGCGGCCTAGGCCTGCTGTCGGAGGCGAGCAGCGGCCTCGGCAAGGGCGCGACCTTCCCGGGCGACGTCGCCTTCAAGCTCTACGACACCTACGGATTTCCCCTCGACCTGACCGAGGACGCCTTGAAGTCGCGCGGCATTGCCGTCGACACCAAGGCCTTCGACGTGGCCATGAACAAGCAGAAGGAGGAGGCGCGCAAGGCCTGGAAGGGTTCGGGCGAGGCCGCCACCGAGACCATCTGGTTCGAAATCCGCGAGCGCACCGGCGCCACCGAATTTCTCGGCTACGACACGGAGGCAGCGGAAGGCGAGATCCGCGCCATCGTCGCCGCGGGCAAGGAGATCAAGTCGCTCAAGACGGGCCAGGACGGCCAGATCGTCGTCAATCAAACGCCGTTCTACGGCGAATCCGGCGGACAGATCGGCGACACCGGCACCATCAAGGGTCCCAAGGGCGCGCTTTTTCGCGTCACCGACACGCAGAAGAATCTAGGCGACGTGCTGGTCCATTCCGGCGTCGTCGAGACCGGAACGTTCAAGGCCGGCGATGCGGTCGAACTGAGCGTTGATCGCACCCGCCGCCGCGGCATTCGCGCCAATCACTCGGCCACGCATCTCCTTCATGAGGCGCTGCGCCAGGTCCTGGGCACCCACGTGTCGCAGAAGGGTTCGCTGGTCGCCTCCGACCGCCTGCGCTTCGATATCTCCCATCCCAAGCCCATGAGCCCCGACGAGCTCACCGCCGTCGAGGATCTGGCCAACGCCGTCGTCCTGCAGAACGCGCCGGTCGAGACCCGCCTGATGGCCATCGAGGATGCGATGCAGACGGGCGCCATGGCCCTGTTCGGTGAAAAGTACGGCGACGAGGTTCGTGTCGTGTCGATGGGCGCGCCCGTCGCCGGCGATGCAGCCAAGCCCAACAAACCCTGGAGCATCGAGCTGTGCGGCGGCACCCACGTGGGCCGCACCGGCGACATCGGCCTGATCCGCATCGTCGGCGAGAGCGCGTCGGCGGCCGGCGTACGCCGCATCGAGGCCGTCACTGCGGACGGTGCGCGCGGCCACCTGGTCGCCCAGGACGAGCGCGTGCGCGAGCTGGCCTCCCTCATGCGCACGCGGTCGGAAGAGGTCGTGGATCGTGTGAAGGCCCTGCTTGACGAGCGCAAAGGTCTCGAGCGGCAGCTCGCCGATGCCAAGCGTCAGATCGCCATGGGTGGCACGGGGTCCGCCAATGACTCCTCGGCCGACGCCGTGCGCACCATCGGCAGCGTCAAGCTGCTGGCGCGCTCCGTGCAAGGGCTCAATCCGAAAGATCTGCGCGGCCTCGTCGACGAGAGCAAGAAGCGCGTCGGCTCGGGCATCGTCGCCATCGTCGGCGTCACCGAGGATGGCAAGGCCGGCCTCGCCGTCGGCGTTACAGACGATCTCGTCAAGACCTGGAACGCCGTGGAGCTGGTCAAGATCGGCGCCGAGGCGTTGGGCGGCAAAGGCGGTGGCGGCCGGCCCGACATGGCCCAGGCCGGCGGCCCCGACGGCAGCAAGGCCGATGCGGCGCTGCAGGCGATCGAGGCCCGGCTCGGCGCCTGACACGACCCTCACTCATCCGTTGGCGGATGTAATGTTGCGCTGGATTTTGTGCGCGTAAGGCGCCGCGCATGCGCCGAGCCGTGCAGGTGCCGGATTTCAGATCAACGGTGCTGAATATTGAAGCGAGCCCTTGTGCGCGTGCCCGTGAGGTTTTCCAGTGCCCGGGGA
>JBKKCB010000313.1:0-36641 GCA_046713545.1 Hyphomicrobiaceae bacterium
TTCGACTACAGCGCGATCGTTTCGCATGGAAGCACCTCCAAAGCGTGACTCGCGCTCTAAGCTCATAGCGTAGAGCAAGCTTCACGCTTCGGCCGTGGCGCCTCGGGAGAGGCTGGGTAATTCAATCCAAAGCGATCCTTCTCTAGTGCCCCGGCCGGCCGGTCTTGCGCGGGCGGCCGCCACGGCGGGCTTTTTTCTCGGTGCGGGAGGGGACGTCGATGGTGCGGGTCGGCTTGGCCGGGCGCGCGCCTTCGACCGGCAGCCCGCGTTCGGCGTGCGGGCCCATCTCGTCGTAGGTGGGCTTGTGCGGGCCGCGGATGTTTTCGCCGAACGCTCCAGCCTTGGTGCGCGGATCGACCTTGACCTCGCGCGTCGCCGGGATGGGGCGGCTGGCATAGGAGCTCATTTCATCGAGTGTGGGTTTGCGCACGCGAGAGGTGGGTGTCTCGCTGCTCTCGCGCGCCGGTACAGGGCGATCCGTACCGGGACCCATGTCGTCGAGCGACGGCTTCTGGACGCGTGTTGTCGACTGCGCATAGGTCGGCTGCACGGGCTCGTAGTTGTGCTGGATGCGGGAGGGTCGATCCCCCTCACCCTGACCCTCTCCCCGCTGGGGAGAGGGGACGCTGGTGGTGCCGTCTCTGAGTGATGGCGCGGCTTCCTGCTGGGTTGAGGCATCAGCATTAGCTCTCTCGCGCGACTTGGATGTAGAGCCGCCCCTCGTTCCGCCTGCTCCCTCTCCCCGAGGGGGAGAGGGTTGGGGTGAGGGGGATCGTCCGCCGCTCGCCAGAACATTCGTGCGGGTACCGTACTTGCGGGGGCCGGCGAAGGCGCCGGCTTTGTCTTCCACATCCATCTGGCGGGCGAGGGGATCGTCGGCGATGGCGAGCTCGGTCTCGCGCAGGCGCTTGACCTCGTCGCGCAGGCGGGCCGCGGTCTCGAACTCGAGATCGGCCGCGGCCTCGCGCATGCGCTTTTCCATGTCGGCGATGACGGCCTGCAGATTGTGGCCGACGAGCGTCGCGTTAGTCTCGGCAAGTCCCGCGTCGACCGACACGTGATCCTGCTCGTAGACGCTGGCCATGACGTTGCCGATGCTCTTCCTGATGCTCTCGGGCGTGATTCCGTTGGCGGTGTTCCACGCCGTCTGCTTCTCGCGGCGGCGCTCGGTCTCGGCCATGGCGCGTTCCATGGAGCCGGTGATGTGGTCGGCGTAGAGGATGACCTTGCCGTCGAGGTTGCGGGCAGCGCGGCCGATGGTCTGGATCAGCGAGGTCTCGCTGCGCAGGAAGCCTTCCTTGTCGGCGTCGAGGATGGCGACCAGCGCGCACTCGGGAATGTCGAGGCCTTCGCGCAGCAGGTTGATGCCGATCAGCACGTCGTAGGCGCCGAGCCGCAGGTCGCGGATGATCTCGATGCGCTCCAGCGTCTCGATGTCGGAGTGCATGTAGCGCACGCGCACGCCGTTCTCGTGCATGTATTCGGTGAGGTCTTCCGCCATGCGCTTGGTCAGCGTCGTGACGAGCGTGCGGTAGCCCTTCTGGCTGACCTGGCACACCTCGTCGAGCAGGTCGTCGACCTGGGTCTTGGCGGGGCGCACCTCGACGGGCGGATCGATCAGGCCGGTGGGGCGGATGACCTGCTCCACGAACACGCCGCCGCTCTGGTCGATCTCCCAGCCGCCGGGGGTCGCCGACACGAACGACGTCTGCGGCCGCATGGCGTCCCATTCCTCGAAGCGCAATGGGCGATTGTCCATGCATGAGGGGAGGCGGAAGCCGAACTCGGCGAGCGTGGCCTTGCGCCGGTAGTCGCCGCGGAACATGCCGCCGATCTGGGGCACGGTGACGTGGCTTTCATCGACGAACACGAGCGCGTTGTCGGGCAGATACTCGAACAGCGTCGGCGGCGGCTCGCCGGGCTGGCGGCCGGTGAGATAGCGCGAGTAGTTCTCGATGCCGGCGCACGAGCCCGTCGCCTCCATCATCTCCATGTCGAACACGGTGCGCTGCTCCAGGCGCTGGGCCTCCAGCAGCTTGCCCGCGTCATACAACTCGTCGAGGCGCTGCTTGAGCTCGCCCTTGATGGCCTTGATCGCCTGCTGCAGCGTCGGCTTGGGCGTCACGTAATGCGAGTTGGAATAGACCTTCACCAGCTTCAGCTCGTCGGTCTTGTGGCCCGTGAGCGGATCGAACTCGGTGATGCTCTCGATCTCGTCGCCGAACAGCGAGAAGCGCCAGGCGCGATCCTCCATGTGGGCCGGAAACACCTCTACCGTGTCGCCGCGCACGCGGAAGGTGCCGCGCACGAAGTTGCCGTCGTTGCGGCGGTAGTGCAGGGCCACGAGATCGGCCAGCAGCTCGCGCTGGTTGATGCGGTCGCCGGTCTTCACGGTGAAGGTCATGGCCGTGTAGGTCTCGACCGAGCCGATGCCGTAGATGCACGACACAGACGCGACGATGATGACGTCGTCGCGCTCCAGCAGTGAGCGCGTGGCGGCGTGGCGCATGCGGTCGATCTGCTCGTTCACCGACGACTCTTTCTCGATGTAGGTGTCGGTGCGCGGCACGTAGGCTTCGGGCTGGTAGTAGTCGTAGTAGCTGACGAAGTACTCCACCGCGTTGTCGGGGAAGAAGCTCTTGAACTCGCCGTAGAGCTGCGCCGCCAGCGTCTTGTTGGGCGCGAGGATGAGCGCGGGGCGCTGCGTCTCGGCGATGACGTGCGCCATGGTGAAGGTCTTGCCCGAGCCGGTGACGCCGAGCAGCACCTGGTTGCGCTCTTGGCTGCCGACGCCGGCCACCAGCTCCTTGATGGCCTGGGGCTGGTCGCCGCGCGGCGTGTAGTCCGACTGCAGATGAAAGGCGATGCCGCCCTCGGATTTCTCCGGCCGCTCGGGGCGATGCGGCATGAACATGGGCATGCTGCCCGACACCAGCGGATGGCTGGCGATCATCGGCTGCTGCGCGAGCAGCTCGCGGGCGCGCTCGGAGCGCTCGGCGGGCTTGGCGAGGAGCGCGTTCAGGGCGGCGCTGGGGGAGAAGTCCTCCGGCCGCGCCTGGACGGAGCGGAGCGCGGGGAGGGTTGGGCGACCCACTTCCCTCTCCCCGTCCTTGTCCGTGCGAAGCACAGCTCCGCCATGACGGGGGAGAGGGCTAGGGTGAGGGGCAGACGCTTGCTCGGTGCCGTGCTGCTGCCCCTCATCTCGTGCCGGAGGCACGGCTCCGCCGTGACCTTCTCCCCGCGCGCGGGGAGAAGGGGAAGAGAAGCGCGGGAGGAACGGCGCCTGCGGGGCCTCGCCGAAGCCCTTGGTGCCGGGCGTGCCGGCCGTGGTCTCGGACGGCGGCGCGGGCGGCTTGCCGGATTTGCCGCGCGAGGCGCGCGGGCGGGGGGTGGAGTCTTTCGGTTTTGTGGGACGGGGCATGGGCGGAATATGGCGCGTTGAGGGGAAGACTCAATGGGCCAGCTTACACCGGAGTTTGGGGTCGTGGTGGGGCGAGGGTGGAGACTGCTGACATGAGGTGGCCGTCGCTCCTCTTCAGTTGGCCGTCGACCTATGCGAACTTAAGCAACTCAAACTTTGCCACTGATTTGACTGTATCGCGTGTCATGGATGCGCCGAGGTCCAGCCAATGGATACTATTGTAATACCTTTGGCCGTCTTGCTTGGTGTACTTGTCGAGCAACTTGCGGACGCGCGCCTGAGTCAGGGATAGTGCGCATTTGAGGGCCAACACCTTCCGAAACTGATCATCGGCATCGTTCAATAGATTGATAAGATAGCCATCACTCAGCTTTGCAAAGTCCTTTGAGTGAATTGTACGATCAGCGCGCGCCTGACGCCGTTGTCGATTTCCAGTTGAAGCAAATCAGCAAGGCGCAACTTTCCAATAGCGTATAGCGCTTGCGCTGTAGGCATAATCCATTCATTTGAGGGTATAAAAAGCGCGTTTATCGCATTGGAATACCGGTGCTGATAAAGCGCCAATATCCTTGGCACATCTGTCCAATCGCCATGCCGACCCATAAAGCGCAAAACATTTTTTGATGTAGCAATGTCGCCGTTATCTATTGTCGCGCGCACCAGATTTAAATCCGCACCGTCGGTATGGGCGCAAAATATGTCTAGCGTTCTCGACGTGAGATCGTTGCGTATATAGTCTTCCAGCTTCTGGATTTCCGCGAGGCGGCTCGCGTCGTATTGGAGGAGAGCAGCAGTGAGGGTTAGCTTCCGGTCAAAGTGACCTTTGAAGCGGTCCGCTAGGTTGGCTCGAATTTCGGTTGAGCATTTGTGAGTATATTTCTCGTAGAGAGTGATGACCTCAAGCTCGTCAAAGACGGTGCGTCCATCAACCTTCCTCCGCAGTTCCTCCTCGCTCAATTGCGACAAGCGATTCCGTCGGTATCTCTGATAATAGCTGTCATCAGGCGGACCTGACGAACCATAACCTAGCGCGAAAAGCCCCCTGGCCTGTTGCCTCGTGAGGGCGCTTTTTATTGTCTCTTCTTGGAGAGCCTTCCCGTGCTGCGAAAGTGCCTCCACTCCAACGAGCCGAACCTCGAAATCAGGATCGGCGACCAGGGCCTCAGCAGCGGTCCCGTCAATAGCCTGTCGTGCATGCAACAAAATGACCGCCTGTCTTCTGATTGATCCCGATTTCAGCTTCATGCACTTCTCCGCAATCGCCGTGGGGATCCAATCAGAGTTTTCAAAGAGCGTGCTTGCGCCGGCCTCGCCCATTGTGTCGGGATCAAGCTCAATCAATCTCTCGAACGCTCTGGACAGGTCAGCCTTCGCCCACATCAGGACAACGGTCTCCGTCAAAGCAGTTCTGCGTTTGGCTGGAGTCTCAGCGACCAACGACTCCAATATATTGAGATCGTTGGCGTCGCCATTCGTTTTTAAGAATTCGAGAGCGGCGCTAAAAACATTATCAGCGACCTCACCGGCAAGCCAATTACTTAAAACACGCCCCTTATCAAACACCTCATTGAGGGCGGGGGTTCCCTGACCTGCGCATTGGAGAAGTCGGATTGCGTTTGGCTGTTCCTGCTCGTTACCGACTGCTGCCAGAAGCTGCGCGCGTTCAAAGATCGTTTGATTTTTGCTGAAAGTGGCCATCCAATGCCAAAGCGGAACGTTCTGATGCTGAAAACCCACTATTCCAGCATCGACGAGCGCTCGGATTTCAGCTTCGTCGAAATTATAGTGTGTGCGTTGGGAAAAAAGTAGGTTAGCGTCGTGGTTACCCAGATACGTTTCATCGTTCCCAGTGCGATTGCACCCAAGGCAATCAAACGTAGCCGTGCGATTTCATGAGACTTTGTGGCGTCCCAATCCGCGGGTCGTGTCAAAAATTCCGATACAAAGTTTGCGGCCGACGGCCCGACGAATGGTGGTGACGTGCCAGGCGCTGCTGACGCACCTTTATCGCCTGTCGCTGGTTGTTCTGGATCGAGGACTTCCTTTTCCCGAGCCTTTAGTGCGTTGACTCTTGCCAACCGAGGTCTTCTATCTTTGCTCTAAAGATCGACTCGAAGTCATCCGATTCCTTAAACTGTTTGAATAACGGCTTTCGCGCTTTGACGCATTTGTCTCGAAACGCCAAGACTTGCTTGAGTGAGGGGCCGGGGTCTTTGATCTTTCCCTCAGCAATCTCTTTGAAGAACAGCGCCATGGCTTTCATTAGGCCGTTTTCGATGCGGTTCCGGACTCGCTCAAATTCCTCCTCAAAACCCGAGGTGTATTGTGCATCTCCATCATCAGGAGGAGAACCCCAATGGTCCCAAAGAACTCCAATGAAATAGTCGCATTTGTCCAAGTCTTGATTGATCAGAGACTGTGCCCGGCTGTAACCGGGGAGCGTAGCCTCCCAACCTATTAAGTTGATTTGGCATCCCCAATGTTCTGCGTGGCTTTGATTGACTTGATTTACGATGCGCGCTGCTGCTTGGCGCTCGATTTCGAGCCCGCCGGGAGAACCAATGAAGACGCGAATAACTCTGAGTATAGTCTCGACCACCGCCAGTTCCGTTCGTTGAGATCTAATCAACTTTGGACTTTAGTTGAGATTCGTGATTCCGCGCGATTGAGTTGAGAGTTTGGCGTGCCCGAGCCCAACTCAGCAAGATGCTTGTATCCCCGCCCGTGCTACACGCACCTCATGACCGACACCAGTGCCACCAAGCCAAGTCCCGAATCGCCCGCCGGCATCGGCGCGTGGATCGGAGTCGCCCTCAGCTACGGCATGTTCGCGATCGCTGGGCTGATGGGGCTGCTGGTGCTGTACGCGGGGCTGCGGCTGATCGTGACCGGCGAGCAGCATTGGGGCGTCGGCCTGGTGGTGACGGCGATGGGCATCATCTTCGCCAGCATCGGCATCGGCATCTGCTACCTTCCGAGCATCAAGCCGAGTCACTAACCCGCCGCCTTTCCCAGCACATAGAGCGCGCCGATCAGCAGCGCCAGGGAGGCAAGGCATGTGAGCGTGCGCACGTGGTTCCAGGCGGTCCAGGTGGAGAGGTAGCGGGACCACAGCGCGGCGCCTTCGGCGCTGGCAGGGTCGGCGGCGGCGAGGGCGGTGTTGAGCGGCACGTTGAAGAGCATCGTCACCACGATGTTGCCGACGAGGTAGAGCACGCAACCGAGCAGCAGCAGGGCGGCGCCCGGCTCGGTCCAGCGCAGCAGGGCCATGACCGCCAGCACGGCGCAGACCGCGGCGGTGCCGAAGAAGGCCAGGAAGAACCACGGATTGAGGATGACGATGTTGATCGACTGCATGGCGGCGATGCCGGCCGCCGGCGCGATGCGGCCGAGCGCGCCCATCACGGCGACGGAGAAGGCGAAGTAGAGGCCCGCCATCAGCGCCGTGCCGAGCGCGGCGGCGAATTCCAGGATCAGGAGCAGGCTCATGCGGCGTTTCCTCGCGATCTGCAGCGGTGCCCCGCCATGCTTCGGGCGTGACGGCTTAGCTGTCCTCGCGGAATGCGGCAACCCGGGGACGCGTGCGTCTCCACGTGAGCCCTGCGCGGTGCGCGACGTGAGGCGGCAGGGATAAAATGCTGCGGTGGCCGTCGGTGCTTGCCCCTTGCCTCATTCCCGTCCATGTAGGCGCAACACTATGCGGGGTGGTGAGAGGTGGAGACGGGGGCGGGTATGCAGGCTTTGGGGCCTGTGGGACGCGGATGGTCGGGGTTCAGCGGCTTCGCGTTGCTGCGCGGGTTGGCGTGCGCCGGTGCGGCGATTTTTTGCCTCGGCCTCGGGTCACCGCACGCGACGGCGCAGGGGGCCGCGTGCACGCGCATGCAGTTCGAGGCCGCCGTCAGCGATGCCGCCGGTGCGTTGCGCGATCTCAATGCGCAGAACCGTCCGAACTTCCAGACCAAGCTGCGCGCACTGAAGGATAAGCGCGGCTGGACCCACGACCAGTTCCTGAAAGAGGCGATACCACTGGTGCAGGACGCCAAGATCGCGCAATACGACAAGGAGTCGGGCGAATACCTGGAGAAGATCCAGAGCATGGGCGCGGAGGGCGCGACCGCCAAGGAGCCCGACTGCACGCGCCTCACGGACGTCAAGACGCACATGCAGGCGCTGGTCACCAGCCAGCAGGCGAAGTGGACGTACATGCTGGAGCGGGTCGACCAGGAACTGGCGAAGTGACGCCAGCGCCGGCGCCCGATGCCGCAGGCGCATCGCATGACGCGTGGCGGCGCATCGCGCTAGGCGGCGGCGGCGGCATGTTCGTCGGCATGGGGCTCGGGCGGTTCTCCTATACGGCGATGGTGCCGGCGCTGGTCGAGGCCGGCGGGCTGACGGCGGTCCAGGCCGGCCGGGTCGGCATGGTCAATCTCATCGGATTTATGCTCGGGGCGGCTGTCTCGGCCAAAATGCTGGTGATCGGCTCTGCTCGGTGGGTGCTCACGGGGGTGATCGTCCTGTCCGGCGTGGCGCTCGCGGCCTCCGCGCTGCCGTATGGATTTGCCTGGCTGGCGCTGTGCCGCGGGGTGGTGGGTGTCACCACCGGCATCACCATGGTGCTGAGTCTCGCACTCATCGCGGCGACCGCACCGGAGCGAAAACGGCCGGTGGCGGCGAGCTTCGTGTTCGCGGGCGTCGGCATCGGCGTGCTGACATCGGGCACGCTGGTGCCCATGCTGCTGGACCATGGATTGGCGGCGGCATGGAGCGGGCTCGCACTCGCAGGATTTGCCGGCGTGGTGCTGGCGATCTGGGGCTGGAACGCGGCGCCCGATCTGCGGCCGCCGGCGTCGCAACCGTCCGGCGCACGGATGTCGTTGCGGCCGCTGGCGGGATTGCTGGTGGCGCACGCATTGTTCTCGCTCGGGATCGTGCCGCACACGCTGTACTGGGTCGACTACATCGCGCGCGGCCTGGGTCAGGGCATCACCATCGGCGGCCTGCACTGGAGTCTCGTCGGCGTGTTCTCGGTGCTGGGACCATGGATGGCGGCGTGGCTCGCGTTGCGGATGGGGGCCGCGTGGGCGCTGGTCGTCGGCTTCCTCGCGCTGGGTGCGGGCATCGGCGGGCCGGCACTCTGGCCCGTCGTTGCCATGCTGGTGATATCGTCGGCGCTCTTCGGCGCGCAGCCGGGGATGTCGGCGCTGATGGCGGTGCGGGCGCGCGAGCTCGGCTCACCCGAGGCGATGCCGCGCGTGATGCGGGCCATGATCCTGGCCAACTCGTGCGGCGCGGTGATCGGCGGATTGACGGTGCCTGCGCTGTACGGCCTGACGGGAAGCCACGGCGCAGTGTTCCTGCTGGGCGGAGCGGCGATGCTCGTTGGCGCGATGGCGGCGTGGCCGAGCCAGCAGCGCAGCTGAAAAACAATCCTCGCTTCCGATCTGCAGCCCATTCTTCCGCTCAGCGCCGCAACCAGCCGACCCCATGGCGGGCGAAAATCAGCGTTAGGTTCCAGGCAATGCAGATGCCGAGGCCAATCAGCAATGCCGGCGCGGTGCCGATCCGCTCGATGGTGAGATGGATGACCGAAAATGCCGTGATCATGCCGATGAAGCCGCTGATGGAATGCGCCATCAGCGCGGCCGTCGCGGGTCCGCCGATGCGCGGATGCAGGACAAGAATGAGGCTCGAGAAAATGATCGGCACCACGGACATGATGCCCGTCATCATCGGCGGCACATGTGCGCTGAGGGTGGTCACGACGCCGACCAGTATCGCCACCAGTGCGGCGCGCAGCGGCAGGTCGGTCCAGCGGCGCGGCGCTTGGCGGATGGCGCCGATGCGCGTGAAGGCACGCGCGGCAGGCAGCGCGACGGCGAAAACCGCGAGGCAGAGCAGCAGCGCCTCCGGCAAATTCCACACGTGCGTGCGGATGGCGAGTGCCGAAAGCGCCCACGCCAGCAATGCTCCCGACAGGCTCGCGGCCATGCCGAGGCGCAGGGCAAGAACGCAATAGACGATGGCAAACACCGGCGTTGCGGCGGCGATGGCCGTGCTGCCGACCGCCATCTGTGCGAGATACTCGGGCCCATGCTCGAAGGCCAGGAACAGGTAGATCGGGCCGGTATAGATCGGCAGCGATGCCATCATGGCCGCGAGGAACGGGCCGGCGCGTTCGGAGAGCAGAGCGATGACGATCACGAACGCCGCGGTGGCGAGCATCTTCACGAGCAGAGTGGCCAGCGCAGGGCCGTCGGGCAGCGCGATCGCATCCGTCACAAGAGGGTTTCCGTGCTGGACGCGTCAGCCCTTGATCCAACCGTTCGGGCCGAGCCGTTCCTGAGGCATGAAGCGGCTCTTGTAGGCCATCTTGCGCGAGCCTTCGATCCAGTAGCCGAGATAGAGGTAAGGCAGGCCGAGCCGGCGCGCGTGGTCGATGTGATCGAGGATCATGTGGGTGCCGAGACTGCGCACGGCGTCGTCGGGATCATAGAAGCTGTACACCATCGAGATGCCGTCGGAGAGCCGGTCGCACAGGGCGACGGCCTTGAGCGGCCAGGTGTCGACCCGTCCTTCAAGGGCGTTGTCCGGCTTCAGGCGGTATTCCGTGAGGAAGGTATCGACAATGGAATCCTCGACCATCATGGCATAGTCGAGCACGGTCATGTCGGCCATGCCGCCGTCGCCGTGGCGCGCATCGATGTAATCGCGAAACAGGCTGTACTGCTCCGATGTCGGCACCGGAGCATTGCGGCGCACATGCAGGTCGCGGTTGGTGTCGACGACGCGGCGCATGGACCGGGGCAGCTCGAAATCCGAGACGAGCACGCGCACGGAGACGCAGGCCTGACAGCCCTCGCAGTAGGGCATGTAGGCGATGTTCTGGCTGCGCCGGAACCCGCCCTTCAAAAGGTTGTCGATGAGCACATCGGGCTTGTCGTGCGTGAGGTGCGTGAACAGCTTGCGTTCCGCCCGGCTGGGCAGATACGGGCAAGGCTGGGGAGCCGTCACATAAAATTCAGGGAAGTGCTTCTGCTGCTCGGTCATCCCGTACGCCGCTTTCCGGTACCCGCAAGATGACTACATTAGTGGCAGCGTCCGTGCCCGATCAAGTGCAGGCGCAAGGCGAATGCTGACCTCATGTGCGGCGCATGTCGATCTCGGGCGTCCCCAGCAGGCCTCCGGGGCGGATGACAAGGACGATGGCGAGCAGCGCGTAGATGGCCGGATCGCGGAGTTCGATGGGAAATGCCGAGGACCACAGCGCTTCCGCGGCACCCAGCAGCAATCCCCCGACGAACGCCCCGGGAACTGAGCCGATGCCGCCGAGAATGGCTGCGATCAGCGCCTTGAGGCCGACAACCAGGCCGCCCGAGTACGTGACGCCGCCGTAGTACAGCGTCGTCACGGCGCCACCCAGGCCCGCAACGAAGGACGCGACGGCGAAGGTGACGAGCAGAACGCGCGAAGGGGTCAGTCCCATCAGCGCGGCGGCGAACGGATCGTCGGCGCAGGCACGCCAGTAGCGCCCGAAGCGCGAGCGGCGCATCAGGACGATGAGCCCGCAGCCGGTCGCGAGCGCGATGAGTGTCGTCGCGATCGCCATCGGCGTCACCGTCACAACAAAATCGCCGGACCGGGCGATGCCCCAGGGCGAATTGAAGAACGGCGGTGTCCAGCGCATGGTCGAGCCCTGGGCCACGCGAACGTATTCCGCAATGAAAAGGGCCAGACCTGTGCTGGCGATGAGCGCCACCTGTCCGCGCTGCGCAGCAACAGGGAAGAAGACAAGGCGCCCGATCGCCGCCCCATGCACGGTCGCCGTCCACGTCGAGAGGACCAGCGCCGTGATGATGCCGGCGACAGCGGTGCCGCCGCTGCTCGTCGCGACAAGACCGATCAGCGCACCGAAGCTGCCCAGAACGGCAAAGTCGCCAAAGGCCAGATTGATGCGTCCGACCAGTCCGTAAACGAGTGCGTAGGCTGCGGCGAGAAGCCCATAGACGGACATTTGCGGGAGGGCGGCGACGACGTTCTGCAACGTCATCGCGGCGGATCGAGGGATCTCCGCGACGTGCTCCGCGTTGGCGATGGGCGCGGGGTCGGCGGCGCCGACGTTGGGCGATTCCAGCCAGAAGCGTTTGAGAAAGTGCAAGCGCGCGGCGGCGAGCGCGCCTTCCTCTGTGTCGACGCGAGAAAGATGCCGTGGCTCTGTGGCGCCGCTGCGATGCAGGTCGAAATGACAGGTGAGGGAGCGCAGGCGCGTTTCGCCGTCTTCCACGTCCACGCGATAGAGGAGCCGCACCCCGCGGTCCGGCTCCAGGCGCCGCGTCGACAGGATTTGCAAACCGCCGGCATCGCTATTGAGCACGGGAAGGAGCAAGCGGCACAGTCGCGCCTCGCCGGCGTCGTCGAGTGCGGTGCAGCCGCCGAGGATCGACAGTACAAGCATCAGCCCACCTCGCAATGAAAGGAGGGCAGGCATGCGGGGTCAGATCACTCCGAGTTCAATATCTTGGCCGCGGCAGGGGCAAAGTAGGTGAGGATGCCATCTGCACCCGCACGCTTGAAGGCAATGAGGCTTTCCATCATTACGCGGTCGCCATCCAGCCATCCATTCTGGGCGGCCGCCTGAAGCATCGCGTATTCGCCCGACACCTGATAGGCAAACGTCGGCATGCCGAAGGCATCTTTCACGCGCCGCACGATGTCAAGATAGGGCATGCCGGGCTTCACCATGACCATGTCGGCGCCCTCTGCGATGTCGAGCGCCACCTCGCGCAGGGCTTCATCCGAGTTGGCGGGGTCCATCTGATAGGTGCGCTTGTCGCCCTTGAGGGTTGCGTTGGTGCCGATGGCATCGCGGAAGGGGCCGTAGAAACCGGAGGCGTACTTGGCGGCATAGGAGAGGATCTGCACGTCGTCGTGGTCTGCGGCGTCGAGCGCGCGGCGGATGGCGCCGACGCGGCCGTCCATCATGTCCGAGGGGGCGACGCAGTCGACGCCTGCCTGTGCCAGGGAGAGTGCCTGCCGGCACAGGATGGCAATCGTCTCGTCGTTGAGGATCACGCCGCTGGCGTCCATGACGCCGTCATGGCCGTGGCTCGTATAAGGATCGAGCGCGACGTCGGTGATCACGCCGAGATGCGGCACGGCGCGCTTGATGGCCTCGACGGCGCGGCACATGAGATTGCCGATCCGTTCGGCCTCGCTGCCGGTCGGGTCGCGCAGATCCTTCTCGACATAGGGAAAGGGAGCGATGGCGGGGATGCCGAGGGCAGCCGCCCGTTCGGCTTCCGCCACGGCCTCCTCGATATTGACGCGGTCGACGCCCGGCATGTGCTCGACGGGAACGCGACGCTGGGGCCGGTCGATCAGGAAAATCGGCCAGATGAGGTCGCTGGTGGTCAGCGTGGTCTCGGCCACCAGCCGGCGCGTCCAGGGTGCTTTGCGATTGCGGCGCATGCGCACGGCCGGGTACATGCCCGCAGCTGCGCGCTGGGCGGGAGCCGCAGGAGTGTTGCCCTGGGCGTCGGAACGATGAATCGGGATGGGTTTCATGGGCTGAACCCCTCAAAGCCGGGACGCCGGCTCGTCAGTCAGCCGGCCGGACTTCTTTCGTATGGCCCAGATGGCAGGCTGGGCGCAACAGCGACATCAGCCAAGGCGTCATTGCCGCACTCGAGAGGCGGCATTACTCACAGATCCGCTTGACCTTGCGCTCCGCCATATCGAGGTGGAAATGGTTGCGATGCGCCTCGTTGGCCTCCGGGCCAAGCACTGTGCCGAAGTGGCGGCAGGCCCCCGCATGAATGCGGCGCAGGAACGCCTGTCTTGACAAGGCACGTGCTTCCGGGGCGGCACGCGGGCCACCGAGCCGGCTGGGCGGGGCAAGGCCCAGTGTCGGGTTGCTGGTTGTCAAAGCCGTACCGGGCAGTGACAGAACCGTCGTCGACGCGGTCCCTCCGCTCACCTGAATTTCGGATGCCGTCGACCCCCTGAGCTCGGTGTTGCCGCTGGTGCCTGCTACTTTACTGCGTCCCGCGTCCAATTTTGCCGTGGCTGCCTTGGCAGCTCGCTCGGCCTCGGCTTTGGCGGTGGCGATCCTGAACTGCACATCACGTGAGGTCTCGCCCCAATCGGCCTTCAAGCCCGCGAGGTCGCCCCGCTCGGTGATGAACCCGGCGATGTCGAGGGCGTTGGCGCGGCCATGTTCGCTGAGCCGGGCCGTCATGCGCGCATAGGCGTTGCGGCAGGAGTAGGCACTCATGACCTCCAGGCGGATGACGGGACCGCCCATATGCTGGCGCGAGGCAGGCTGCACCTCCTGGTGGAGCCAGGTCGACAGGCCGGCAGCCAGGTCGCAGGTGACGACCGGCGGCGGCGACAACGAGACCTGCGGCGCAGATCCGATACTTATCAGCTGGATCGGAGCCGGTGCGCCGCAGTCCTTTTCCTTGATGGGCTCGACCTGAATGAAAACGACATTGAGGTCTTTCAAGAGGGCTTGGCATCGGGCCCGGCCCGCAGAAATTTCCGAAGCGTGCCAGGAGGCATGGCTTGCAGACTGCACCGTGCCACCGGCGGGGCGATCGGGAGGTGTCGTGTCGGGATGCTCGGTATCAAGCTGAACGGGGATTTTGGCGAGGCCGACCGTTTCCACGCTGTGTTTGGCATGCCGCTGATTGGTGGTTTCGGCCCAGCCGGTTCCCGACATGAACCATGGGCCTGCGACAAGCATGGCGCAGATGGCAGGCGCAATCCTTCCGCGCATCCGAGATCCCCCTGGTTCGCCGACGTCCCCAGCGGCGAATCACCGTTATTTTGAGGGTTCGAGGCGGCGTTGTATAGCGCGGCGAGGCGGCAATCGAGCACGTGCACACATGCAGGATTTCCTTTATCGAGCGGCCAACGCAAACGAAGGGCCGGAAAGACGAGGGAGTGATCCCGTGATCGATGATGCAGTGCTCGCGGCAAGCCTGAGACGCGAGGCAAAAGGGTGAGCATCGCGATCACAGCGCGGCGCGCGGCGGGCATCCTCCGTTTGGGGGAACCGGATCGCGCCAGTACCCTCAGTACCGATGTCTGCCGTGTCCTCGCCTCGGCCTACGACCGTTTCGCACGCGACCCGATGATCTATGCCCTCATCGTACGCTCGCAGTGTGATGGGACATTTGCGGCGGGTCTGGATACCCGCCAGATCACGCAGTTGACCCGCCGCGACCCGCAGGCTGCCGCGAGCGCCCTCGGCGACACGCTGCGCCTGTGCTGGCAGCAGGAGTGTTTTACGAAGCCCATCGTGTCCCTGATCGATGGCCAGGTGGAGGGAGGGGGGCCTGGCGTCAGCCTTCACGGCACCCATCGGGTGGCGGGCGAGCGTTACAGGTTCGTCTGCGCGGCCACGGGCCTGGGGCTGGTTCCGGCAGGTGGTCTTGGCCACGTGCTGGCGCAGCTTGCGAATTCCGTGGGCATCTATCTGGCCCTCACCGGCCATTGCATCGGTCGCGCCGATGCCTTGCGGCACGGGCTGGTGACGCATTGCATCGATGCCCGCCATTTCGACGCCATCGAAGAGCGCTTCGCAGAAGCCGATCCGGTGGACCCCATTCTCGATGGGCTGCACGTGGAGCCCATTGGGGGAGATTTGCCGGATCGCGAGCCCGCCATTGCGCGCTGCTTTTCGGCGGACAGCGTCGATGACATCGTGGCGCGCCTTGAAAGCGAGAGCGGTGCGCAGGCAGCCTGGGCGCGAAAGACGGCGGCCGACCTTCGTCAGAAATCCCCGCTTGCGCTCAAAGTGAGCCTGGATCTCGTCAGGAAGGCGCGCGGATTGGATCTCTCATCGCTTCTCCCCGTCGAGCACGGCGTGCTGACGCACCTTGCAGCCAGGCCCGATGTCCAGCGTGCCATCCTGGACGAGCGCGGCGCGGATATCCCGGTGTGGGAGCCGGCAGCACTTGACGGCGTTACGCAGGGGATGCGGGCAGCTGCCTTTGCGGCGCAGGCCGAGCCAAAACTCACGTTGCGGGCGCGATCAGATTTGCAATCGCAGACTTGAAAAATATTCGTTTCAATGTGGTCTGAATTTAACGGATTGTTCAGTATGCCTTTTAGCGCAACCTTTAATTTCCTGAGTTAGTCTCTGCTCATCAACCGGGAGTCACAACCCCGGAACCGCGTCAAACGACACGAGGCAGGGACATGAGTCTAGCGTTGGACACGGCACGGCAGCACGTGCCCGCTCAGGATGAAGCCTTTCGTTCTGAGTACCTTCAGGCCTTGCGCCTGATCGAACGGTTGCATCGCCTCTTGCTCGACGTCATCAAGGACGAATTCGACCGCGAGGGCGGGGCAGAGCTCAACAGCGTGCAGGCCCTCCTGCTCTACAACATCGGCGAGAGCGAGCTGACCGCCGGGGAGCTCAAGACCCGCGGCTACTATCTCGGGTCGAATGTCTCATACAACCTGAAGAAGCTCGTCGACATGGACTACCTGCACTACAAGCGGTCCGAAACGGATCGCCGCTCGGTGCGGGTGAGCCTGACGGAAAAGGGCAAGCAGGCGTGCGACGTCGTGAGCCGGCTCTATCAGCGCCAACTCATGTCGATCGAGACGGTCGGCGAGGTCGGACGGGATGATGTCCAGTCCCTGAACCGCGCGCTCGTACGTCTGGAACGCTTCTGGTCGGATCAGATCCGCTATCGCCTATAGGGCGCAGCCGAACATAGGTGTGGAACAAGCAGAGGGCTCGGCGGTCGCCGGGCCCTGTTGCGTTATTGTGACCGCAGTGCACCACCGAGCGGGCTGACTTCTTGGGCTCACAGCGTTTCAGCTTTTCAGGGCCCTACGAATGCCGCACATGGAACCGTGGCGCGGCCACGACGTGCAAGGCAGAATATCCGCCGGTGCGGCTGCCAGTGCGGCGTCTGCCGAAGAGGCATCGGCAGTTTTTGGCGGGGACGGGGTGGATGGACAACGTGGTCGCACGGGGCGTGGAGCGCGGTTTTGGTTTGGGGTCGCGCCGCGGTCGCCGGCTCGCGGCAGCGGTCCTTGGTTGCGTGGCGTGGCTGCCGGTCAACGCCACTGCCCAAGCCGAAACGATGGACTGGGTGCGCTTTGGCCCTATTCCCGGCTCCGCGGCATCCATCGACCAGCCGTACGATGCCTCGTTCGCAAAGCAATGGGAGGCCAGTCCGCCGAAGGGCTATCCGACGCTGTCCACTGAAAATCTCAACGCCATGAAGGCGGCCATCAAGCGCTACTCGGACGTTGTCGACCGTGGCGGCTGGAAAGCCATGCCCGAAGGGCAACTGCAGCCTGGCGCCAACGGTCCGAATGTCGGACTTTTGCGCGAGCGGCTCGCCATGTCCGGCGATCTCAAGGAGGGCGACGGATACTTCTCCGAGGTCTACGACAGCACCGTCGAGAAGGCCGTCAAGCGGTTCCAGGCCTCCAACGGCCTGACGCCAAGCGGCATTGTCGACAAGCGCACTATTGCGGCGCTCAACGTGCCGGCGGCCGGCCGCCTGCGCCAGCTCAAGACGAATTACACCCGTCTTGCCGAGTTCTCCCGCAGCGCCGGCAAGAAGTACATCGTCGTCAACATTCCGGCGCAGCAGATCGAGGTGGTCGAGGGGGATCGTGTCGTCTCGCGTCACTCCGGCGTGGTCGGCAAGATGGATCGCCAGACGCCGATCTTGCGGTCAGCCATTCATGAGCTGAATTTCAATCCCGTCTGGCATCTGCCGCCGACGGTCATCGAGAAGGACCTGATCCCCAAGGGCCGCGAGATGGCTCAGCGAAATCAGGACGTCCTCTCCAAGTTCAACATCGATGCCTACGGCGCCGACGGAAAAAAGCTGAACTCCTCGAAGGTCAATTGGGCCACTCCGGGCGTTCGCGGTCTCACCTACCGGCAGCAGCTGGGGCCCGACAATCCGCTGGGCTTCGTGAAGATCAATTTCCACAATAACTATTCCGTCTATATGCACGACTCGCCATCGCAGTCGCTGTTCGGGCGCAACTTCCGTGCGGCGAGCTCGGGCTGCGTCCGCATACAGGGCGTCGAGCAGGTCGCAGCCTGGCTGGTGCAGGAGCAGGGCTGGTCGCAGGAGCGCGTGCTGGCCATGAAGAAATCCGGCGAGCGTCTGGACGTCCGCCTCAAGCGGCCCGTCCCCTTGTACTTTGTGTACATCACGGCCTGGGCGACGGAGGACGGCGTTATTCAGTTTCGCCGCGACCTCTACAATAAGGATGGCGTAGGCCCCACGGCTTCGGCCTACTGAACGCTGGCAGAACCAGCACAACTGCCGGATCTCACCTCTGGCGACGTGCGACAAAGCGCGATGGCGCACGACCCATCTCATCGGCTAGAGAAGGGGAACCGAGGTGGCGGCAATGGCCACCTTGCTGATCCCGGCGGCGGTGGAGTTCAGGCGTGGATTACGGGCGCATCTTCAGCAAGGCCCTCGAACGGTTGCACACCGAAGGCCGGTACCGTGTGTTTGCCGACATTCGCCGGGACCGCGGCGCATTTCCTGTTGCCGAGCACATGACGCCGACGGGCGCGCGGCCTGTCACCGTCTGGTGCTCCAACGACTATCTGGGCATGGGCCAGCATCCGGCCGTCCTGGCAGCCATGCATGAGGCGATAGACCGTGCGGGCGCAGGCTCGGGCGGCACGCGCAATATTTCCGGCACGACGCACTATCATGTGGAGCTCGAAGCCGAGCTGGCCGATCTGCATGGCAAAGAAGCAGCACTGGTTTTCACCTCCGCCTTCGTCGCCAACGACACGACGCTGGCGACCTTGCAGAAGCTGCTGCCCGGTTCGGTGATCCTGTCGGACGAGATGAACCACGCCTCGATGATCGCGGGCATCCGCAATGGTGGCGGCGAGAAGTCGATCTGGCGGCACAATGATCTTGCCGACCTCGAGCAGCGCCTCAAGCTTCTGCCGAAGGATCAACCGAAAATCATCGCCTTCGAGTCCGTCTACTCGATGGACGGCCATATCGCCGACATCCGCGGCATCTGTGACCTGGCGGAGCGCTATGGCGCGCTCACCTATCTGGACGAGGTGCATGCGGTGGGCATGTACGGACCGCGTGGCGCCGGCATTGCGGAACGTGACGGCATCATGGCCCGTGTCGATATCATCAACGGCACGCTGGCCAAGGGCTTCGGCGTCATGGGTGGGTATATTGCCGCCAGCCGTGTGCTCGTCGACGCCATTCGCAGCTTTGCACCTGGCTTCATCTTCACGACCTCGCTGGCGCCGGCCATTGCGGCAGGTGCGGCCGCAAGCATCCGTCATCTCAAGGTCAGCCATGTCGAGCGCGAGCGTCATGGGGAGCGCGCACGTACGCTGTCCCGGCGCCTCAGGAGCGCCGGCTTGCCGGTCATGGAAAACCCCAGCCACATCGTCCCTGTTTTTGTCGGAGATCCGGTGCTGTGCAAGCAGGTGACCGACCGGTTGCTCGACCGCCATGCGATCTATGTGCAGCCCATCAATTTCCCGACCGTCGCGCGGGGCACCGAGCGCCTGCGGCTGACGCCCACGCCTCAGCACAGCGATGCGGACATCGAGCGGCTTGTCGGGGCCTTGCGAGAGCTTTGGTGCGAGATGAGCCTGCCGTTGCAGCTGTCTTCTCAGGCTGCCGAGTAACGCGGCGCGCCGAGCGGCGACGTGGTGCCGGGGCCAGCCGATGGCTGCAGGACTGTTAGATGCAGAGTCCAGGATCGATCGCTGATCGCTTGCTGAGGGCTGTCTGGCCCAGGCAGCTCGCCGAGCATGTCAGCCGGCTCGAGCGTTTGACTGTTGCCCTGGTTCTCGTGGTCGCTGCGGGCATTCTGGGATTTCTGGTGCTGGCGGACGTCGTCAGTGATGGCGGCGCACGCCACTTCGACGAATGGCTGCTGCTGGCGTTGCGCGCTCCCGGAGACCTTTCGGATCCGATCGGACCCAAGTGGTTCGAGGAAATGATGCGCGATATCACTGCGCTCGGGGGCACCGCCGTCCTGACGCTGGGTGTCGTGGCGGTCGCAGGCTTTCTCGCTCTGATGCGCAAGACCAATGCAGCCATCACCGTGCTCATCTCCGTCGCCAGCGGAATGGCTGTGAGCCAAACGGCCAAATGGGCCTATGCACGGCCGCGCCCCGAGCTTGTGCCGCATGGCATGGAAACCTACAGCGCCAGCTTTCCATCGGGGCATTCGATGATGGCCGCCGTCGTGTATCTCACCCTGGGAGCGTTGCTGGCGCGCAGCCAGGCCCAGCCACGCATGAAGGTCTATGTGCTGGTGGTCGCGGTGTTGCTGACCGCCCTGGTTGGGATCAGCCGTATCTATCTGGGGGTGCATTGGCCGACGGACGTGCTGGCGGGATGGTGCCTGGGGGCGGCATGGGCGATCCTGTGCTGGTTCGCCATGCTCTGGCTCCAGCGCCGCGGTACGGTCGAGCGTGCGAGAGACACAGGCTAGCCGCTGGGCAGCGCGAGGGCGCCGAAGCGGGCATTTCTCCTGGATAACTGTCCTCTAGACGGCTTGTTGCAGACGCGAAGCGCGTGATAAGAGGGCCGCGCGCCAAGGGGCGCATAGCAAGATTGGATGCGGGGCTCCCATGCCGACTGCCTCTGCCGCGCGCAAGATGATGCCAAAGCCGGGCTTTTTCGGCGAATCGCTCAGCGAGCGCGATCCTGAGCTTTACGCCTCGGTCGAGCGCGAACTTGTGCGCCAGCAAAGCGAAATCGAGCTCATTGCGTCCGAGAATATCGTCAGCCGCGCCGTGCTGGAGGCGGCGGGCTCGGCGCTGACCAACAAGTATGCCGAGGGCTATCCGGGCCGGCGCTACTACGGTGGGTGCCAGTACGTCGACGAAGCCGAGACGCTGGCGATCGAACGGGCCAAGGCGCTGTTCGGCTGCCGCTTTGCGAATGTGCAGCCGCACTCCGGCAGCCAGGCCAACCAGGCCGCGTTCATGGCGCTGGCCAAGCCTGGGGACACCATCCTCGGACTGTCGCTGGCCTCCGGCGGTCACCTGACGCATGGCTCACCCGCCAATCAGTCGGGCAAGTGGTTCAATGCCGTCAGCTACGGCGTACGGCGGCAGGACCATCGCATCGACTTCGACGAGGTGCGGCGGCTGGCCGGCGAGCACCGGCCCAAGATCATCATCGCGGGCGGCTCTGCGTATCCGCGGACAATCGACTTCCAGCGATTTCGTGAGATTGCCGACGAGGTCGGCGCCTTTCTGATGGTCGACATGGCGCATTTTGCCGGACTTGTTGCTGGCGGCGCCCATCCCAGCCCTCTGCCCGTCGCCGACGTCGTCACGACGACAACGCACAAGACCCTGCGCGGGCCTCGCGGCGGCATGGTCCTGACCAACAACGAGGACATCGCCAAGAAGATCAATTCGGCGGTCTTCCCCGGTTTGCAGGGCGGGCCGCTGATGCACGTCATCGCGGCCAAGGCGGTGGCCTTCAAGGAGGCGCTCGAGCCTGAGTTTTCTGCCTATGCCAGTGCGGTCGTCGCCAACTGCCGGGCGCTCGGCGACGTGCTGAACCGCGCAGGATATGATCTGGTCGCCGGGGGGACGGATACCCATCTCATCCTGGTCGATCTGCGGCCAAAAGGGTTGACCGGCAACATCGCCGAGAAGGCCTTGGGCCGCGCCCACATCACGTGCAACAAGAACGGTGTGCCGTTCGACCCGGAAAAGCCGGCGGTCACGTCGGGCATCCGACTGGGCTCCCCTGCCGGCACAACGCGTGGCTTCGGGATCACCGAGTTTCGTGAGGTCGGCCGCATGATCGCCGAAGTCCTGGACGGCCTTGCCGCCAACGGCGAAGCAGGTAACGCGGCGGTGGAAAGCAAGGTCAAGGCCTAGGCGATCGAGCTTTGCGCCCGGTTTCTGATCTACGCCTGACGCGCCGTGCGACCTTTGTGGTTGCGGCCAATGCTCTGGAGATAGCGGCATGCGCTGCCCGTATTGTTCGAGCGAGAACACGCAGGTCAAGGATAGCCGGCCGACCGAGGAGAACGCCGCTATCCGCCGCCGGCGCGTTTGCCCTGACTGCGGGGGCCGGTTCACGACGTTCGAGCGGGTTCAGCTGCGCGAGTTGACCGTCATCAAGCGTGCCGGCCGCCGCGTCGCCTTCGACCGGGACAAGCTTTCGCACTCCGTCGAGATCGCGCTGCGCAAACGTCCCGTGGAGCCCGACCGGATCGAGCGCATGGTGTCGGGCATCGTGCGCCAGCTGGAGAGCCTCGGCGAGAGCGAGATCCCCTCGTCAGTGATCGGCCAACTGGTGATGGAGGCGTTGCGGGGCCTCGATCCGGTGGCCTACGTGCGGTTTGCCTCCGTCTATCGCGATTTCCGGGAAGCTGCCGACTTCCACGAGGTGCTGGGTGAGATCGCAGAGGTGCCGCTGACCGAGGGCAGCGCCGCCGATCTCGCGTCTGCCGCTTCGGGGGGCCGGACACGGGTGCCTGCGGAGCCCGAGCATTGACGCTGATTGGTGATACCCGTGATGTTACAGACAACGGGTTCATGCAGATTGCGTTGCGCATGGCGAGACGGGGCCTGGGTACGACGGCGCCCAATCCGTCGGTCGGTGCCGTTGTGGTGGATCCGTCTACGGGTGAGGTGATTGCGCGCGGCTGGACGCAGCCTGGTGGCCGCCCCCACGCCGAGACGGTTGCCCTGCAACGTGCGGGGCCGCGGGCGCGCGGCGCGACGATGTACGTGACCCTTGAACCCTGCTCGCATTTCGGCAAGACGCCCCCCTGTGCGCGCGCCATCATCGAGGCCGGAGTTTCGCGTGTGGTGGCCGGCATTCTCGACCCGGATCCGAGGGTCGCCGGGCGTGGGCTCGATGCCCTGCGGGCCGCCGGCATCGAGGTCAGGCGCGGAGTCTGCGCGCAGGAGGCGGATCGCATCACGCGGGGGCACATCCTGCGCGTTACCGAGCGCCGGCCGCTGATCCAGATCAAAATGGCGCTCGATGCGAATGGTCAGATCGCCCGCGGTGCCGATGGCCAGCCGCGCTGGGTGACCGGCGCCTTGGCGCGCGCCCATGGCCATCTTCTGCGGGCTCGCGCGGACGCCATTCTGGTCGGTTCACGGACCGTGCAGGACGATGATCCCGAATTGACTTGCCGGCTTCCAGGTCTGCACGGCCGGTCGCCTATTCGCGTCATCCTATGCGGCAGGACCCTGCCGGCGCTCGAGAGCAGGATCGTCCTCAGCGCTCGCGATGTCCCGGTCTGGATTTTCTGTGGACCTGATGCCGACCGCGATCAGCAAGACGGTCTGGGGCGGGCAGGATGCCGGCTATTCCACGTCGCCACCGTCGCCGGCCGCCCCTGGATTCCGGCAGTCACCGAGGCGCTTGTGGCGGAAGGCATCACGCGTGTGCTGGTCGAAGGCGGCCCGACGGTGTCGAGGGCATTTTTCTCGGTCGGGCTGGTGGATGATGTTGTGCAGTATCGCGCGGCTGGCCATGATCAAGACGCTGCAACGGGACGCGCGGCGGCACTCGGGAGCGTCGGCGGCCTGGCCGGCCACATGACGTTTGCCCTGGCGCACGAGCGTGTGCTTGGGGATGACAGGCTGTATGTTTTCCATCGCATGCGAGGAAACTGACGATGTTTACTGGCATCATAACGGACATCGGCGAAGTCGTATCCGTTCGCGGCGGTCAGTTTGACCTGCGCTCGGCCTATCCGGCCGAGTCCATTTCCGTCGGTGCCTCGATCGGGTGCGACGGCTGCTGCCTGACAGCCACATCAATCAAGGCGGACGGGACGGGCAGCATTTTCACGGTCGATGTCTCCAACGAAACAAAGTCGAAGACGACGCTCGGGGGATGGCTGCCGGGCTTCCATGTCAATCTCGAACGGCCGCTCAGGGCCGGGGACGAGCTTGGCGGCCACATTGTTTCGGGTCATATCGACGGCGTCGCGACGATCGTCGACATCACGCCCGACAGCGACTCCCGCAGGATTACATTCGAGGCGCCGGAGCATTTGACGCTGTATATCGCACCCAAGGGCTCAGTGGCCCTCGACGGCATTTCGCTGACCGTTAACGAGGTGGCGGGCAATCGCTTCGGCGTCAACGTGATCCCGCACACCTTGACGGCCACCACCTGGGAGCGCAAAAAGCCGGGCGACAAAGTCAATCTCGAGGTTGACCTGTTCGCGCGCTATGTGGCGCGACTTCTGGAGTTTCGACGGTGAAGGACAGCTTGAGACGCGTCGAATATTCGGCGGGCAAGGGTTTCGTTTCGCCCATCGAGGAGGTCATCGACGACTTCCGCAATGGCCGGATGATCATCCTGGTCGACGCCGAGGATCGCGAGAACGAAGGCGATCTGGTGATCCCGGCACAGATGGCGACACCCGAAGCCATCAACTTCATGGCCATGCATGGGCGCGGCCTGATCTGCCTGTCGCTGACCGAGGGCCGCGCCGAACAGCTGCGCCTCGAGTACATGTCGCGCAAGAACGAAGCGCGGCAGCGGACGGCGTTCACGGTCTCCATCGAGGCGCGCGAAGGCATCGCGACCGGAATCTCTGCGGCGGACAGGGCGCGCACGATCGCCACGGCCATCGATCCCTCGCGCGACTACAACGACATCGTCTCGCCGGGTCACGTTTTCCCGCTGATTGCCCGCAGTGGCGGCGTGCTGGTGCGGGCGGGGCATACGGAGGCATCGGTTGATCTGGCCAGAATGGCGGGTCTCCTTCCGGCGGGTGTGATCTGTGAGATCATGAACGACGACGGGTCCATGGCGCGCATGCCGGATCTGGTCGCATTCGCGCAACGGCACGGCTTGAAGGTCGGAACGATCGAGGACCTCATCTCGTACCGGCTGAAAAACGACCGTATCGTCAAGCGCACCGTGACATCGCAGGTCGATAGCGTCTTCGGCGGCAAGTTTGATCTGCATATCTACGAAACGACGGTCGAGCCGGTCGAGCATCTTGCGTTGACGCTGGGTGACCTGTCCAAGCCCGGCACCACACTGGCCCGCGTCCACGCCGTCAATCTGACAGCCGACGTGCTGGGCATCGGGACGGAGGGCGAAAAGGGGTCGTTGCTGCAGAAGTGCATGGAGACGATTGCCGCCGAGGGCCGGGGCGCAATCGTTCTCATCCGCGACCTGCGCCCGCGCTCGGTGTCCGGCTGGCTCGCAAAACAGACTGCGCCGCACGCCGTCAGCGAGCAGCGGCGGCTGGTGGAAATCGGAATCGGCTCCCAGATTCTGCGCGATCTCGGAATCTCGGATATGGTGCTCCTGACAAACTCTCCTTCGTCCCGTTATGTGGGGCTGGAAGGATACGGCCTTCGCATCGTCGGCACGCGCAGAATCGAGTAGTCATCATGGCAGGCAAGGGATCCAGCGCCGGCGCGGTTACGCGCTTAGCGGCTCGTGTCCTCATCATCGAGGCACCCTACTACGAGGACATATCGAAGGAGCTTGCCGAGGGTGCGGTCGCGGAACTCAAGGCGCGGGGCGCCACGTTCGATCGCATCGAGGTTCCGGGTGCGCTCGAGATTCCGCAGGTTCTCACGCTCGCCAGCGCGGCCGGACTGTTTTACGGCAGCCCACTCTCAACGCGGCCGTCGGCGCGCTACGCGGGTGCCGTGGCCTTGGGCTGCGTGATCCGTGGCGAGACATCGCACTACGATATCGTCTGCAACAACGCCAATCACTGGATGATGCACGTTGCCACGGCACAGCACATCCCGGTCGGAAACGGCATCCTGACCGTCGATACACGCGAGCAGGCTCTCGCGCGTGCCCGCGGGGGACGTGCCGGCAAAGGTGGAGACGCGGCACGGGCCTGCCTGCGTCTCATCGAGCTCGCCGAAAGCTTTCAGGCGCAGAAGGTATGACCGGCCCCGACGAGTCCCGCAGGCCGCTGGAGCCGCGCAGCGCAGCGCGCCTGTCAGCGGTGCAGGCTCTCTATCAAATGGATCTTGCACAGACCGATCTCAACGACGTCATCCGCGAATTCATGGCGAGCCGTTTCGGACCCAAGGCGGAGGACCCTATCCTGGCCGACGCGGACCGGGCTTTCTTCTCGGACCTGCTGAAAGGCGTCGTCCGGCGGCAGCGGGAGATAGACCCCATCGTGGATCAGCAACTCGCGCAGGGGTGGCGTCTGACGCGAATCGACGCGATCCTGCGGGCTGTGCTGCGGGCAGGCGTCTTCGAGCTGCTGGAGCGGACAGATGTGCCCGCGCGCGTGGTCATCAACGAGTACATCAAGGTCGCGCACGCCTTTTTGTCCGATGATGAGCCCAAGGTGGTCAATGGCGTCCTCGACAAGCTGGCGCGGCGGCTGAGAGAGAACGAGTTACCACCTGCCCGATGAAGCCGGGGAACTGTGCGAGTGTGGCAGATAACGCACAGGGACGTGCGCTCGCGCATGGCAGTGTGCGATGCTATGTCTGGTGGTGTGCAGTTTGCCGCTGCGGCAGTCTGAGCGCAGCGCGGTAACTCCTTGGAACAAGGTGGGCATGCGCCGACGGCTCCTCCTTCCTGGTTTTTTTGCAGTCCTCATGCTGCCGTCGCCCGTGCTGGCGGCCGGCGAGGACGGTCTGGCACGCGCGAGGGAGGCGGCAGCGGCGCTGCAGCGCGGCAATACCGAGCAGGCGATCGAGCTCTATTCCGAAGCGCTGAAGGATCCCGCCGTCGTCAGTGACCGCCGGGCCAATATTCACAATGATCGCGGCGTGACCTTTCAGCGGCTGAATTTGACGCGTCAGGCCATCGAGGACTTCAACCGCGCCGTCCAGCTGTTTCCGGAAGGCGCCGCGGCCTACAACAATCGCGGCAATCTGCTGCTGGGTCTTGGCTTGGCCAAGGAGGCGGTCAAAGACTTCGATCGCGCCTTGCTGCTGGCCCCCGGTTATGCGGCCGCCTACAACAACCGCGCCAATGCACTCTCCCGGCTGGGCGAGACCGATGCGGCCATCAAGGACTTCTCGAAGGCCGTACAGTTGAGCTCCGCCAGCCCGGCACCGCTCAACGGACGCGGCCGCCTCCATTTGGCTCAGAACCGGCCGCATGCGGCGCTCCGCGATTTCAATCGGGCCGTGGGCCTCGACGCCCGTTTCGGACCGGGATACCGCGCACGTGCGGAGGCCAAATTGCTTCTCGAACGGTACAACGAAGCGGCGGAGGATCTGAGCCGCGCCGTTGCCTACGACCCGAGCAATATCGAGCTTTACGTGCTGCGGGGCCATGCCTACCTCGCTGCGGACAATGCGGCTTCAGCTTTGCGCGATTTCGACAAGGCCGTGGAGCTCGATCCGAACTCCGCGAGTGTGCATGAAGCCCATGGGCTCGCCCATGCCAAGGCCGATGCCTTCGACCTGGCCTTGATCGATCTGGCGCGCGCCATCGAGCTCGATGCGCGATCCCCGCTGGCCTATGCCTATCGGGCGTGGGTGTACAAGCAGCAAGGCCAGCCGGAGCTTGGCCAGAAAGATATCGATCGCGCGATGCGGCTGGATGCCAATCGTGCCGAGGTGTACTGGGTGCGCGGCGAGCTGCGCGAGGCTGCGGGAGAGAACGAGGAGGCCGTTACCGACCTCAAGAAGGCGGTCGCCTTGAAACCCATGCTGCGCGACGCCTCGGCAGCGCTGGAGCGTCTCGGCGCGCCGGTCGATACCGAAGACACGGAAATTCCGCAGCTGCGCATGCAGACATGGCGCGTGTACGTGCGCGCCAACCGCTATCATGCGGCCAGCACAGAGTTTCATCGCCTCAAGGTGCCGCTCGAGATGATGAGCGAGGGCCAGCCGCGCCTGCTCGAATGGGACGTGAAGAAGCCGCCGCTCAATGGCATCGGCGTGCTGCGCTTTTCCGCCGGCAAGGTTGATGGCGCGCGTGGAGCCGAGGAGGTCGAGCATGCGGCGGTCGTGGATCTGCAAAGCGGCTCGGTCATTGCCCTGGAGCCGGTGCGGCAGGGTGAGCGTGCGGCGACCTGGACGTGGGACGACAATCGTCTCGTGGTCGCGAGTGTCGATGGCTACACGGAGGAGTACCCGCTCAGGCTGAGGAATCGCGAGTCTCCTCAAGCGGGTCAACGCCGCTTGACCAGTTCCGACCCGCAAGGGAAGAGCGGCAACCGGCCTCCGAGCTGGGCCCCCTGGTCCGACGGGTTTTTTGGGGACAACCGTGGCAGCCGCGGCCAACAACGGCCATCGCAGCAGCCGAAAACGCTGTTCGATCTGTTGTTCAAGAAGTGAAGCCTGATTCTGCCAACCGCCGGTCCAAGTCTCAGTCGTCCACGATGACCACACATCCTGTGATCATGTGGTTTCGCCAGGATCTGAGGCTGACCGACAACGCAGCTTTGACCGCAGCCGTTGCAACCGGCAGGCCTGTGATCCCCGTCTACGTTCTTGATCTCGATAGCCCCGGCATGTGGTCGCCGGGCGGGGCAAGCCGTTGGTGGCTCCATCTCAGTCTTGAGGCTCTGGCAAAAGATCTGGAGCGTCTCGGGGTAAGGCTCATCCTGCTGCGCGGCCCAACGCGATCTGTCCTGCCGCAGCTGGCTGACGATCTGCATGCCGATCGCATCCATTGCACACGAGCCTACGAGCCTTGGGCGCATACGCTGGAGGAGGATCTCCAAAAAACCCTCAAGGCAGCAGACCGCACATTCAAGCGCTTCGCCGGGTCGCTTCTGTTTGAACCGGAAGACCTCGCCACCAATGCGGGCGAGCCATTTCGGGTGTTCACGCCCTTTTCGCGCAAGGCGCTTGCCGCGCCGCGTCCCCATCCGCCGCGTTCGGCTCCCGCCAGCATACTGCCTCCATCACGCTGGCCGCGAAGCGACAAACTCCGTGATTTTGATCTCCTTCCGACCAAGCCTGACTGGGCCGGCGGTCTTCGTTCGAACTGGACGCCGGGAGAACGGGGCGCGCGTGCCCAGATCGAGCGATTCCTTTCAGATGGTTTGGCAACCTACCGCGAGCACCGGGACCGCCCCGATCTCGTGGGAACGTCACGGCTGTCACCTCATCTGCATCACGGTGAAATCAGTCCACACACGTGCTGGCATATGGCTGCAGCTATTGCCGAAAGCGGAGGCCATGCCGATGCGGGGCTGGAGACCTTCCAAAAGGAGCTTCTGTGGCGGGAGTTCTCCCATCATCTGCTGGCCCGTTTTCCGCATCTCCCGACTGACCCTTTCAGGCCGGAGTTTCGGGCTTTTCCCTGGGTCGACGATGCAGGCCAATTGGCGGCCTGGCAGCGGGGCAAGACGGGCTATCCGATCGTCGATGCGGGGATGCGCGAATTGTGGGCCACTGGTTGGATGCACAACAGGGTGCGGATGATCGCCGCCTCGTTCCTCGTCAAGGATCTCCGTGTCCCCTGGCAAAGCGGCGCCCGGTGGTTTTGGGACACTCTCGTGGATGCAGATCTCGCTAACAACTCCGCCAGTTGGCAATGGGTGGCCGGTTGCGGCGCGGATGCGGCGCCTTACTTTCGTATCTTCAATCCGGTGACGCAGGGCCAGAAATTCGATCCCGAAGGCGCATATGTTCGCCGGTGGCTTCCGGAGCTGGCGCGATTGAGCAAAGAATACATCCATGCTCCCTGGACGGCCCCGCGACCCGCGCTCGATGTGGCCGGTATTCGGCTTGGCGAGGCATACCCCCTTCCGATCGTTGACCACGCGTCTGCTCGCCGCGAGGCTTTGGCGGCGTTTTCCTCCGTCAAAGGAGGGATCGTTACAACGTCGGCGCAAACTGCTAGAACTAACTCAGGATTGTAGACATGGCGGTCCTCGGGCGAGGACTCCAACACGATATGCGCGCGTTTCGGCCAGCCGGCGAGCGTGCCAGCGACTAGGTACGAAGATATGCGCGGATGGCACGGCAAGTCGATGCTCGCGATCATCGGAGCGTTGCTGGTGGCGGGTTTTGCGGTCACGGGATGTGACCGGCCCGAGGCGCGCAACGAGGGCAAGGCGCCTGGGACTGCACCGATAGCGGCAGTTAGCGTCAGTCGTCCCATCGTCGAAGACACCATCGAATGGGACGAATACACCGGGCGTTTCGATGCGGTCGATACGGTCGACGTCCGGGCCCGCATTTCGGGATATCTGGACGAGGTCTCGTTCAAAGACGGTCAGATGGTGGAGAAGGGCGCGCTGCTCTTCCTCATTGATCCACGTCCCTTCGAGCGTGCGCGCGATCAGGCGCAGGCTGAACTCGCACAAGCGCAGACGAAGGCAGACAATCTCGTCTCCGACGTCGAACGCGGCAAACCGCTGCTCGAGCGGCGGATCATGTCTGAAAAGACCTACGAGGACCGTGCGAACCTGCTGCGGGAGGCACAAGCTGCGGTGAAGGTTGCGGAGGCGAAAGTTGCCACCAGCGAACTCGAGCTGTCGTTCACGCGCATGACGGCTCCTATCGCCGGCCGCATCAGCCGCGCCAGCATCAGCCAGGGCAATTGGGTTTCGGCGGGCGGTGCGAGCAACCCGACCTTGCTCACCACCATCGTCAGCCAGGATCCGATCCACATCTACTTCGACGTCAGCGAGAACAACTATCTCAAGTACAAGCGCCTGGCCGAGCGGGGCGAAACCAAGAGTGCGGCATCGCCAGGTGCGTCCGTCGAAATTGGCCTGCCCGATGAAACGACATTCGTTCACAAGGGGCAGCTGGATTTCATCGATAATCGGCTTGACGTCGGCACCGCCACGCTGCGTGTGAGAGCGGAAGTCCCCAACAAGGCGCAACTTTTCTCACCCGGCATGTTTGCGCGTGTCCGGCTGGCCGGCTCTGGCAAGTCACCCGCCATCCTCCTTCCCGACGAGGCGATCGCGACTGATCAGGGGAGCAAATACGTTCTGGTTGTTGCCGATGAGGGCGTCGTCTCACGCAAGACGGTGCGCCTCGGACCCCTTTCCAACGGCCTCAGAATTGTCCGCGAAGGCGTAGCCGCAGCGGATTGGGTGGTTGTGAGAGGCCTGCAGCTTGCGCGTCCCGGCCAAAAGGTTCAGGCCAAGCGCGAGGCGCTGAGAGTGTCTCGGTCGGCGGATGCCGTCCCGCTCTCGGATCGCTGAGGAGCGCCGACCGATGCGCTTCAGCCGGTTCTTCATCAGGCGCCCGATCTTCGCGGCCGTCCTCTCGATGTTCATAACCATTCTCGGCGTCATTGCGTATTTCAACCTGCCTCTCACGCAATTCCCCGAGATCGTCCCGCCCACGGTCACCGTCAATGCGACGTATCCCGGCGCCAGCGCGCAGACGGTCGCCGACACTGTCGCTGCCGTGATCGAGCAGGAGATCAACGGCGTCGAGAATATGATCTACATGTATTCTCAGGCGACGAGTGACGGCGCCCTGAGCATCACCGTGACCTTCGACATCGGGACCGACATCGACAAGGCTCAGGTGCTGGTGCAGAACCGCGTTGCTTCGGCAGAACCGCGGTTGCCCGACGAGGTGCGCCGATCCGGCGTGACGGTGCGCAAGAACAATCCTGACCTGTTGCTGGTCGTGCACCTGGTCTCACCCGACAACACATACGACCAGCTGTACATCTCCAATTACGCGCTTCTCAACGTGCGCGACATCCTTGCGCGGATCGAGGGTGCGGGCTCGGTCAACCTGTTCGGCGCGCGCGAGTATTCGATGCGCGTATGGCTGGATCCGGAGCGGATTGCCGCGCTCAATCTCACGGCCGAAGAGGTGCTGTCGGCGTTGCGGCAACAGAACGTCCAGGTCGCGGGGGGTGCCATCGGCGAACCACCCATGCGATCGAGTGGCGCCTTTCAGATCCCTCTGCAATTGAAAGGCCGCCTGCGCGAGCCCAGTGAGTTCGAGCAGATCGTGATCAAGTCGGGTCGCGATGGGCGAGTCGTATTTCTCAAGGATGTGGCCCGCGTCGAGCTTGGTGCGCTCAACTATACAACCTACGGCTATCAGAACGGCGATCCGGCCATCGTTCTGGCGGTGACGCAGTCGCCGGGATCGGACGCCCTGAAAACGGCCAATGCCATCAAGTCGGCGATGGTCGAGATCTCCAAGTCGTTTCCGAGGGGCCTCGAGTATCGCATCGTCTACAATCCGACCGAGTTCATCGAGGTTTCGATCCGTGAACTTTACAAGACCATCCTGGAAGCCATCGCCATGGTTGTCCTGGTCGTCTTGCTGTTTCTGCAGACGTGGCGCGCCACGGCCATTCCGGTCGTTGCCATTCCCATTTCGCTGATTGGCACGTGCGCCGTGATGCTTCTGCTCGGCTATTCCATCAACACGCTGACGCTGTTCGGCCTCGTGCTCGCGGTCGGCATCGCGGTGGATGACGCGATCGTCGTGGTCGAAAACGTGGAGCGGAGGCTGAAGGAGGGGCTCTCCTCGGCAGACGCGGCGCGCGCGACGATGGACGAGGTCGGTACGGCCCTGATCTCGATCGCGCTCGTCTTGTCGGCCGTCTTCATTCCAACCGCCTTCGTGAGCGGCATTACCGGACAGTTCTACCGGCAGTTCGCAATCACCATTGCATCGGCGACGATTATTTCCGCCTTCGTGTCCCTGACGCTCAGTCCCGCGCTGGCGGCCATCCTCTTCAAGGGCCACCACGATCACGCCAAGCCGTCTGTTCTGATGAAGCCGGTGCATATGCTGTTCGATGGCTTCAACCGCGGGTTTGCAGCGCTCGCGGCGGGTTATGGTGCACTGGTGCAGGGGTTGGCGCGCGTCACAACCCTCATGCTTCTCATCTATGCGGGACTGATTGCAGGTGCCATCGCGTTCGTCATGTACATGCCGACGGGGTTCATTCCCGCGCTCGATCGCGGCATCGTCATCGTCTCGCTGCAGTTGCCTGCCGGCGCCTCTCTCGAGCGGACCGACGCCGTCGTCAGGAAGGCGCAGGAGATCATCCACGCGACGCCCGGGTTCAAGTACACGAACGGCTATACGGGCCGGTCGGGGTCGACTTTCACGAACGGCTCCAACGTCGCGGCGATTTTCTGCGTTCTCGACGACTTCCTGGAGAGGCATGACAAGGGCTTGACGATCAACCGGGTCGCGCAGGACCTGCGTGTCCGGCTTGCGCGCGACATCAACGATGCCACGGCCCAGGTGTTCGTGCCGCCCCCCGTGCGGGGTGTCGGCGGCACCAGCGGCTTTTCGATGCGATTGCAGGATCGGGCGGGCATAGGGTCAGAGGCGTTCTCCAAGGCCGCACAAGGGCTGATCCAAGCCGCCAACAGCACCCCCGGGATCATCAACACGTTCACTACCTTCTCGACGGGCACGCCTCAGATCTTCGTCGACGTCGATCGCATGAAGGCGCAGATGTTGAAGGTGCCGATGGCCAATGTGTTCGAGGCCATGCGGATTTACATGGGGTCGGCTTACGTCAACGATTTCAACATGTTCGGGCGAGCCTATCGGGTGACAGCCCAAGCCGACAGCGCATTCCGTCTCGACCCGGAGAACATCAGCCGGATCCGCGTGCGCAATGCCGACGGGCAGATGGTGCCGATGGGGAGTCTTGTAACGTTCCGGGAAACCACTGGGCCGGATCGCGTGCCGCGCTACAACCTTTTTCCGGCCATCGAGATCAACGGGCAGTCGTCCGCGGGCGTGAGCTCGGGCCAGGCCCTCCAGATCATGCAGGACGTTGCAGCGCGCACGCTGCCGCCGGGCATCAGCTACGAATGGACCGACCTGTCCTACCAGGAGAAGAAGACGGGCCGCACGGGCTACTACATCTTTGCCCTCTCCGTGCTGTTCGTCTTCCTGGCGCTCGCGGCACAGTATGAGAGCTGGTCGCTGCCGCTCGCTATCATTCTGATCGTGCCGATGTGTCTGCTGTCTGCCGTATTCGGCGTCTGGCTGCACGGTCAGGACATCAACATCCTGACGCAGGTCAGTTTCGTGGTGCTGATCGGACTGGCGGCCAAGAATGCGGTTCTGATCGTCGAATTCGCGCGGCAGCTCGAGGACAAGGGCCACGACATCGTCGGCGCCGCAGTCGAAGCCTGCAAGCTGCGCCTGCGACCGATCCTGATGACATCGCTGGCCTTCACGAGCGGCGTGCTGCCGCTCTACTTTGCCAAGGGTGCCGGGGCCGAGATGCGTGTGGCGCTGGGGACAGGCGTATTCTGGGGCATGATCGGCGTCACCCTGTTTGGGCTCGTCTTCACCCCCGTGTTCTATATCGTCCTGCGCAAGCTGGCGACGCGGAAGGCTGCCCCGTCGGCCGCTGCGGCCCAGCCGGCCGAGTAACTCCGCTCAACGCTTCGCCGGCGACCAGCTTGCCTTGCGTTTTTCCGCGAATGACGCAAGGCCTTCTGCCGCCTCCGGTGTCTGTCGCTTGGCGGCATGGCTGGTCACCAGCCTGTCGAAGGTCGCCGGATCGAACCCGCCCCAAGAGCTTTCGAGTATGGTCGCCTTAGTTTCCGCGATCGCGACGGGATCGTTGTCGAGCAGCTGGTCGACGAATTTGTCGCCCGCTGCCTCCAGTTCGCTCACGGGTACGACCTCGTGAACGAGCCCGATGCGGAGCGCGTCGCGCGCAGAGAAGCGTTCCCCGGTCAACGCGTATCGGCGGACTTGGCGCACCGAGATGGCGTCATTGAGCTGCGGAATGATGATGGCTGCGGTCAGCCCCCATCGCACTTCGGTGATGGAAAAAAGGGCGTTGTCTGCCGCTACGACGAGGTCACAGGCGGCGATGATGCCGGTGCCGCCACCAAAACAGGCACCCTGCACGAGAGCCACCACCGGGACAGGCAGGCGGTTGAGGCGATCGACGACCTGAGCTGTGGCGCGCGACACGGCCTCATTCTCTGCTGGTGACGCGACGCGCACGGCATTGATCCACGCCAGATCGGCGCCGGCTTGAAAATGCCGGCCATTGCCCTTCAGGACGACGACCCGCAGCCCGGACCGTCCGCTCAAATCATCCATCGCGCGCAGGACACTTTGAATGAGATCGCCGTTGTAGGCATTGTTGACGTCTGGCCGGTTGAATGTAACCACCGCGACTCCGCGAGCGTCGAGTGTCGTAAGCACAGGTTCCATCTGCATGGTTTTACGTCTTTCCGAGTGTGGGCGTAACGCATCTCTCTCGCGAAAAAGCCGCGGGTTGTCCGATGGTCACGGCATGGTGATGCCTCGTCCGGTTCGCGCCCGATCCTGAATAAGCTATATCTCCAATACTGGATTCGGAGCAGCGTCTTGCAATCGCCGCAAACGATGTCTAGCCGGTGAATGGGCACCAGCCGGGCCGCGTCCGCTTCTCTCTAATTGTCCAGTCAACGATATCATCGCGAGCGAGCCATGAGCAGCGTTTCAAAGGTCGGACAGCGCCCGCGCGCGGGTTGGCATGGACGGACGCCGCAGGCGATGGTCGCGCTTGTGGCCATGGGTTTTTGCGCCTTCTCGGTGTTCGTGACGCCTCCTGCTCTGGCGCAGGCTCAGGAGGCCCGCTGGTGGGAACAGATTCCTGGCTTCGGAACTCCCGGGTCGGGCACACAGGGCCGGCGTGGCGACGATGCTCGCACGAAGGATCAGGCGCAGGCCACTCTCAATGACCTGCGGACGGATTCAACCCCCATGCGCAGCGATACGATGATGGCGTCATTTGACGATGCCATAGCGCGATACCAGCACATTGCGTCGTCGGGCGGCTGGGGCACGATTCCCGGCACTCGCGCGATGCGCCCTGGGGATGACGACGATCGTGTGCCACTCGTTCGCCGCCGCCTGGTCATGAGCGGCGATCTGCGGTCGCAACAGGGCTACCAGTCATTCGCTTTTGACGGGGAACTCGAGGCTGGCGTGCGGCGCTTCCAGGAGCGTCACGGCTTGCGGGTCTCGGGTCGTGTGGACCAGCCGACGTTGCAGGCCATGAATGTTCCGGCTCAAGCGCGGATGGCGCAGCTGCGCCTCAATCAGCAGCGCGTTCGCGACCTGATCGGCCAGCGCATGGAGGAGAAGTATATCCTCGTCAATGTCCCGGCCTTTCAGCTCGAAGCTGTCGAACGCCACAACGTCGAGCAGAGGCACCGGGTCATCGCCGGAAAGCCGGAGCGGCAGACCCCGAGTGTCAAAGCCACAATTCGAGCCCTCAACTTCTTTCCATACTGGCGGGTGCCCGACAGCGTTGCCACGCTCGATCTGATGCCGCGGCTGGTCAAAGAGCCGGATTATCTCGCCAAGGAGCAGATTCGCGTGCTCACAGGCTCATTCAACGGGCCGGAGATCGACTCTAGCAACATCGATTGGCGCCAGGCCGACGCAGCGCGCATCAAGTTCCGGCAGGACCCCGGGCCCCAGAACGCACTGGGTCTGGTACGCATAGATATGCCGAACGAACACGGCGTCTATATGCACGATACGCCGATGAAGAAGCTGTTCGAGCAGCGCGGCCGCGCTTTTAGCGCGGGCTGTGTGCGCATCCAGGATGTCTTCGATCTGGCCGCGTGGATTGCACGTGACGAACCGGCCGGGCTTACGCGCCAGCGTATCGATGACATCCTGGCCGCCGGTCAACCGGTCGACATCACTCTTACGAAGCCGATCCCCGTCTATTTCACCTATGTCACCGCATGGGCCGAGCCTGAGGGTCGCGTCGAATTTCGCCCTGACCTGTATGGCCGCGATGGCCTCAGAGAACTTTCAAGCGATCGCGAGCGCGATCCCGACGGACCGCCGCCTCCGGCCCAGACCCTCACCCCCTGATTGTTTTGGTCTTTCTGCAGGTCGCAGCGCCCGGTCCCTTGACCGGGCGCTCGCTTTTGGTGACGCTCCGTGGGGCCGGCCGATTGCCGCCGTTGTGGAGCGAGGGACCTGATGTTGCCGCTGGCCGCCTATGCCAATCGCCTGTCCGTGCGTCCCGGCGAGACCATTGAGTTCAAAGTGTCCAGTCAATCGGCGACGCCATACTCCGCGCGGCTCGTGCGCGTGGTCTGCGCCGATGCCAACCCGGCTGGGCCCGGTTTATGCGAGGAAGCGACGCCCGCGGTGCTTGAAGGCCAATACCCCTCCCGTAAGCAGCCGGTGCATTTGGGATCGTACGCACGCATCGAAAACGGCTTCGATCTCGCCGCCGGCGGCCAGCTCACATTTGTCGCGACAATCTGGCCCACCACGCCCAACAGCGGGCGCCGGCAAGGAATTATCTCGGCCTATGATCCCAACGTCCGTGTCGGGTTCGCG
>JBKKCB010000314.1:0-21389 GCA_046713545.1 Hyphomicrobiaceae bacterium
ACAAGGAGAAGGCCATCGCGCTGATGCTCGATCAGCCGTCGATGATCAAGCGCCCCGTGCTCGATGCGGGAGGGCGCCTGCTCGTCGGTTTCAAGTCGGAGCTTTACGCCGAAGCATTTGCGCGATAGCGGCCTGCTTCCCTCGTTCGTCGTGTTCGGTGTCATGGCAGGAGCCGTCAATAGACGGAACACCGCTTCAACGCGTATTCTTTTGATCTGAGACGGCGCCAGCGCCGTATTTCAGATCTCAGCGCCCACCGACGATACCCTCATCTGGCTCATGCGCCATCCCGCCACCCAACCCCGCATGCTTTCGAAATCCCAGGCCAGACGCATCTGGCTGCGCGCCCAAAGGCTCGATGTGCCCGCGCCGTTCGGGGACGGGCCACAGGCCACGCGCACCGCCGTTGAGCATTTGGGCTATGTGCAGATCGACACCATCAACGTCATAGAGCGCTGCCATCACCACATTCTCTACGCACGCATCCCGGGGTATCAGCGCAGTCATCTGCGCCAGGCTCAGAGCGTCGACAAGTCGGTGTTCGAATACTGGACGCATGCGCTGTCCTATGTTCCAACGTCCGACATGCGGTTCTTTCTTTCTGCCATGAAGCAGTATCGGCATGCGCCGAAGTCATGGTTCAACACCGTCAAGAACGAGGATGTGCGCAAAGTTCTCACCCTCATCCGCAAAGGTGGGGCACTGACGATCCGCGACATCGAAGACGATGAGCTCAGAGACAAGGATCATCCCTGGGCCAGCCGCAAGCCATCCAAGCGAGCGCTTCAGCTCGCATTTTTCACCGGCATCATCACGGTCAGCCAGCGGGCCGGCATGCTGAAGACCTACGAGATGATGGACCGTCATTTCGGATGGGACCAAAAGCCGAAACCCGCATCGGAACGGCAGGTTCTGGACTATCTCCTGGACAGATCCCTCCGAGCGCAAGGCCTCGTCAGCCTCGATTCCATCTGCCACCTCGGCGCCAATCGCAAGCCGGGCATCCGGCGCCTGATCGAGCGCCGCGTACGCAGCAAGACGTTGATTCCTGTAAGCATCGAAGACGCAGGAAAGATTGAGCACTGGACGAGCCCCGAAACACTCGAGGCCGCCCCGGATCCCGGCAGTGGGATCGTCCATCTCCTCTCGCCATTCGATCCCCTTGTCATTCAACGCAAACGCCTGCAGCTGTTCTTCGGCTACGAGCACCGCTTCGAAGCCTACCTGCCCAAGGAAAAACGGCAGTTCGGTTACTTTGCGTTGCCCGTACTCGTTGGCGATGAAATCGTCGCCGCCATCGATCTCAAGACCGACCGCGCAAAACAAAAGCTGCTGATGCAGAAATGGACGTGGGTCGGCAAGGGCTCGGCCCGATCACACAAGAAGCGCATCGAAGAAGAGTTGCATCGCTTCGAACGCTTCCAACTCGCGCCCTGAGCACACCGCAAATCAGTTTACCGAGCGATCAGCTTCAGCCACTCGTCCTCGGTCAACACCGCAACGCCGAGATCCCGCGCCTTGGTGAGCTTGGACCCCGCATCGGCGCCGGCCACCACGTAGTCAGTCTTCTGCGAAACCGATCCGGCAACCTTGGCGCCCAGGCGCTCGGCCTGCGCCTTGGCCTCGCTGCGTGTCACCTGCTCCAACGTGCCGGTGAACACCACGGTCTTGCCGGTCACCGCAGACGCGACCGTTGCCGGCCGGCTGTACGGCTCGACCGTGATCTGCACTTGCAGATCGTCGACCGCTTTGATGTTATGCGGCTCGCCGAAGAAATCGACCAGCGCATCCACCACGGTCTCGCCGATACCCTCGATGTTGTCGATATCGCGATAGGCTTCGCTATCCTTGCCGCCTCCGGCAACGGCCGCCGCGACCGCCGTTCGGAAGGCTTCCACGGTGCCGAAGGCCCGCGCGAGATCACGCGCCGTCGTTTCGCCGATGTGGCGGATGCCCAGGGCGTAGATGAAGCGATCGAGTGCAATACTGCGGCGCGCGTTGATCGCCTTGAACAGGTTTTCGATCGACTTGGCACCAAACCCTTTGCGCTCCTGCAGCGGTTCAGACAACCGCGAGTTGCGCGCTTCGAGCGTAAAGATATCGGCCGGCTGCCGGATCAGCCCTTCGTCGAAGAACAGCTCGATGCGCTCCCCGCCCAGCCCCTCGATATCGAAAGCATTGCGTGAGACGAAATGCTTCAATCGTTCTTTCGCCTGCGCCGGGCAAACAAGGCCTCCCGTGCAGCGTCGCACCACGTCGGCCTTGCCCGTCTTCTCATCGGCGTCTCGAACCGCGTGACTGCCGCAGGCCGGGCAAACCTGCGGAAAGACGAAGCGCCGCGAACCCTTCGGACGCTTGTCGAGGACGACCGAGACCACCTGCGGAATGACGTCTCCGGCACGTTGCACCACCACCGTGTCGCCGGCGCGCACGTCTTTGCGCGCGATCTCGTCTTCATTGTGCAACGTCGCATTCGATACGACCACACCACCGACCGTCACCGGCTCGAGCTTGGCGACCGGCGTCAATGCCCCCGTTCGGCCGACCTGGATTTCGATGTCTTTGAGAATGGTCGTCGTCTGCTCGGCCGGAAACTTGTGCGCGATGGCCCAGCGTGGGGAGCGCGACACGAAGCCGAGCCGCTCCTGAAAATCGAGGCGGTCGATCTTGTACACGACGCCGTCGATGTCGTAGCCAAGCGATGCGCGCTGCTCGGCCATCGACTGATAGAACGCCAGCAGCTCGTCTGGTCCGGCACACTGACGGCGCAACGCATTGACGGGCAGGCCCCACCTCTCGAAGGCATCGACCACGCCAGACTGTGTATCGCTGGGCAGCCGGCTCGCGGCACCCCATGCATACGAGAAGAACTTCAGCGGCCGCCGCGCGGTGATGCTCGCATCGAGCTGGCGCAACGAACCCGCGGCCGCATTGCGCGGATTGGCGAATACCTTCTCGCCGGCCTCCGCCTGCGCCGCATTCAGCCGCCGGAAGTCCTCGTGTGCCAGATAGATCTCGCCCCGTACGTCGATCACCTCCGGCACGTTCTTGCCCTTCAGGCGATGCGGTATCTCCCGGATCGTCATGACGTTGGTCGTGACGTTCTCACCTGTCGTCCCGTCACCTCGGGTGGCGGCCTGCACGAGCCGGCCACCCTCGTAGCGCAGCGAAATGGACAGCCCGTCGATCTTGGGCTCGGCGAGGACCATCAGAGGATCGCTCGGCGGAACGCGCAGGAAGCGGCGAACCCTCTCCACGAACTCCACCACGTCGGCATCCTCGAAGGCGTTGCCGAGCGATAGCATCGCCACGTCGTGACGCACCTTGCCGAACGCCTCGACGGGCGCCGCCCCCACACGCCGAGAGGGACTGTTCTCACGCACCAGGTCGGGAAATCGCGCCTCGAGCGCCAGATTGCGTACGACCAGCGCATCGTATGCGGCGTCCGATATCTCGGGCGCGTCTTTGGCGTGATACAGCTCGTCGTGCCGCGCGATGTCGGCGGCCAACGCCTCCAGCTCCGAACGGGCTTCGGCCTTGGTCAGAACCTCGACGGGCTTCCGGGTCTTGACTGTCTTGCTCATCGCGCTGGATTTTGTACCGCCGCGGCTGGGCAAACCAGTCCCTATTGCATCGACCCGCGGCTGATCCCTCAGGCCGGCCTCAATTGGCGCTGGTGAAACCCATAGGACCGGTGCGCGTCGTGCTCGCCGTCGGGATATCCTGCGCCGGCCCCCGGTTGTCGATGGGCGGTGTCTTCTTCGCCGGTGCCACAGGGTCGGGCAGAGGCTCGGGCTTGCCGTTCGGCCCGCGCTTGATCTCGCTCTTCCACTGCTGACCAACCCAGCTCTTGGAGCTCATTTCCGGCTTCAGGCCGACACGCTGCAGGAGTCCGTGCGCATCGGCGTACCAGCGCGATTGCGGGAAGTTGTGCCCGAGAACGGCGGCTGCCGACTGTGCCTCGTTCTGGATGCCGAGCGACATGTAGGATTCGGTCAAACGCATCAGGGCTTCTTCGACGTGTGCCGTCGTTTGGTATTCCGCAACAACGGCCTTGAAACGGTTGATCGCCGCAATCTGGTTGCCCTTCTTGAGGTAATAGCGGCCGACGTTCATCTCGGAGGCTGCAAGCGCGTCCTCACACAAAAGAATGCGGTTCTCGGCCTGCTTGGAATAGGGGCTGTCGGGGTATCTTTGCACCAGGATCTTCAGTTCGTTCAGCGCTTTGCGCGTGGCGGACTGATCCCGCGTCGGATCTTTCATCTCATCGAAATGCGCGGACGCAATCACGTGGTGCGCGAGCGCCGCGTCCTTGGTGCCCGGATGCATCGTCGTATAGCGCTGCGCGGCCGCGATGGCTTCAGGATACTTGCCGGCCTTGTAGTAGGCGAAGCCTGCCATGACCATGGAACGGCGCGCCTCGGGGGCATAAGGGTGGTCACGGTCGAGATCTTCGAATTTCTTCGCCGCATTGTCCCACTGGCCCTTGGCCATATAGGTATCGGCCTCCGCATACATTTTGCCCGGCGGGTCGGGATTGAGCAGTTTCGCCGTGTCGATCTTGGATGAACAGCCCGCTAGCAGGCTCGCGCCCGCCAAACCGAGCGCTACGATCCATAAAGTCAACCGCGCGGACGTCGATCGTCTCAATGCCATTCGCCTGTCCCTGGCTCGCGGCCGGCTTCTCTTGACCGATCCGGCGTCAACTTCTTCAGCCGCCCCGAACTTCCCGGATCACCTCCTGCAAGGTGACCTCGTCATTCGATTAGCATAGCCACGTTCTTCCGCCAAACCACACAGCTGCGATTCTTGCGTGTCCCCTGCGGGAGAGTTTCCACGTAGGGAAGGCCGAAAATGTGGCGTTTCCCTCGGAAAGCACCAGAGAGTGCGCCGAGCTGCCGAATATTGCGGTCCGTTGCCCGGAAGTCTCAGGTGCGATCGGCCGCGAAGGCCGCAGCCGTCATGCCCAGCGACATATCAACGGGGATGCCGTCGCGAACGCGCGGAGCGTGCACATAAGTCCATGCATCGGCGTCAGCGAATACTGCCTGCAGCACGCTTGCGTTCAGCCGATGGCCGCCACGCACCGAACGATAGGCGCCAAGCAGCGGGGCACCGGCCAGCGCCAAGTCACCGACCGCATCGAGCATCTTGTGGCGCACGAATTCCTGCGGGTAGCGGAGACCTTCCGCATTTATAACGCGGTCGTCGCCGATGGCGATCGTATTTTCGAGCGATGATCCAAGCGCCAGACCGGCCTTCCAGAGCCTCTCGACATCGCGCATGAAACCGAACGTGCGGGCGCGGCACAGCTCGTTGCGGTAGGTGCCGGGGCTCAGGTCGAGCCGCATTCTCTGGCGACCGATAACCGGGCTTTCGAAGTCAATCTCGACGTCGAGCTGGAAGCCCGAATGCGGCACGATTTCGCCCCAGGAACTGCCGTCTTCCACACGAATGGGCTTCACAATTTTGATGTATTTGCGGGGCGCCGCCAGTTCGCGAATGCCCGCCTCGTCGATCGCCGCCACGAAAGCCGCGGCGCTGCCGTCCATGATCGGCACTTCCTTGCTGTCGATCTCGATGTAGCAGTTATCGACACACAGGCCCCGCACCGCGGAGAGAAGATGCTCGACCGTTCCTACGGTGACGCCCTTATCGTCGCCGATGACCGTACAGAGGGTCAGGTTTTTTATGGAGCGCACGTCGGCGCCGATGTCGGCAATGATTTTGCCGCGTTTGGAGACGAGAAATCTCAGCCCCGTCTCCGCTGGAGCGGGGTGCAGCACCACCGATGCCGGTGCGCCGCTGTGTACCCCTGTCCCCGTAATCTCGATCTCGCGCGCAACCGTAGTCTGGCGAGCGCCGATAAATCGCTTCGACATTGTAGCGCCGTCCCTCGATCCCCTAATCGACTCAGGCCTGTCTATCCCCTGACTTGCCTGAGCCCCCCAAGGCCTGCATCGTTCGCTTCGTTACGCTTAATTGCGGGGTAACTTGCTACTGCAACAACCCCAAGTGCGGCGAATCGATACAGCTCTTAACCAGAACGATAACGCGTGCCGTAGACCGACGACAAATCACGGTTTCTTACGCTGTGTTACGGTAAATGGACTTGCAGCGAATCACTCTTAGCCCCTGTCCCGCTTAACAAAAGCGGGGAGAGTCGGATCTTCCGGCAACGGACGTTCGTTCCCAGCCCCTGCATCCGGAGAGTCGTCCTCAGGCGCGCGCCGTCCCCGGCCCGCATCGACGAGCCGTTGCAGCAATCCGCGTTTGCGTGGCGGAGGAGAAGGCGCTGGAGCGCCAAAAACACGCGGCGCGCCTTCCTGTGCTCTGAAAGGATCGCTCTTGCTGAGGTATTCCCGCTGCCCGACTTCGGGAAAATCCTCAATCTCCGGCATGGGTCGCCGACCGCGCTTGAGCGGCGACGGCGGTCCTGGGGTGAATCCGCTCGACCTCTTGGAACCGGCCGGCAGCGATCCGTCAGGGCGCAGCGCGGATGCATCACCTGAGGAGGCCGGACCTTGCTCGATCACGACGCCGCCGGGAGCCTTCCAGACTGTGCGTCCGTCAGTCCGGTTTTCACGGCCATGCTCAGGACGCAAATCGGATGCAGCTTGAGTCTGGCCGGCCTCGAGCGCCTGAGAAAGTTGCCGTTGCAATTCGCTGGCGCCGATCCCGTAGTCGGAACGCGGCGCCCAATCCCCGCCTGACGGCGCACGCATACCATCGAGATGCGCATCGCGCGAAGGCGAGCCCGTGCGATCACGTGGCGGCGGCGGAGGCCCCATCTCCCTCATCGGGCGTGCCTCATGCGGCCGCGCCAGTCCTGACGCCACGATCGCAACCCGAATTTTATCGCCCAGACTCTCGTCGAAGGCCGCGCCAAGGATGATGTTGGCTTCTGCATCGACCTCTTGCCGGACACGGCTGGCCGCCTCGTCCACCTCATAGAGGGTCATGTCGGGACCGCCGATGATCGACAGCAGCAATCCTTTTGCGCCCTGCAGCGTCACATCATCCAGCAGAGGGTTGGAGATCGCTTCCTCGGCCGCCAGCGTTGCGCGCCGATCGCCCGCGGCTTCGCCGGTTCCCATCATGGCGCTTCCCATGCCCGTCATCACGGTGCGGACATCGGCGAAGTCGAGGTTGATGAGGCCATCCTTGACGATCAGATCGACAATGCAGGCGACCCCCGAATAAAGCACCTGGTCCGCCAGCCTGAAAGCGTCGCTGAAGGTTGTCTTTTCGGTCGCCACGCGGAAGAGATTTTGGTTCGGGATGACGATCAGCGTATCCACGTACTTCTTCAGTTCGGCGATGCCCATCTCGGCCGCGCGCGCGCGCCTGGAGCCCTCGAACTGGAACGGCCTCGTGACAATGCCCACGGTGAGGATATCAAGTTCCTTGGCCACGCGCGCGATGACGCCTGCGGCACCCGTGCCGGTGCCGCCGCCCATGCCGGCGGCGATGAAAACCATATGCGAGCCCGAGATCGCCGTGCGGATTTCGTCGACGGCCTCCTGCGCCGCCGCTTCGCCGATCTCCGGCTTTGACCCCGCTCCAAGCCCCTCCGTCAGATTGATGCCGAGTTGAAGGCGCCGTTCCGCGCTCGACATGGCGAGCGCCTGCGCATCTGTGTTGGCGACGATGTATTCGACGCCCTCCAGGCCGGACGCGATCATGTTGTTGATGGCATTGCCGCCGGCACCGCCAACACCGATGACCGTGATTCTCGGCTTGAGATCGGCAGGTTTTGGCAGCTGCAGATTGATGCTCATCGATGCCTCACGCTGTCTGCCCGGTCCGGTCACCCGGCTGTCCACAAATGGCCACGCCGCCGGGTGATCCGCAGCGAGTGAGAACGAGCCCGGTGTCAGAAGCTGTCACGAATCCATCCATTGAGCCGCCCGAAATATCCTTGCGCCGGAGTGGCCCGGCGCTGATGCTCTGCAACACCCGCGCTCGGCGACCCAGCACTCGAAACAAGGCCTGCAGCCGCTGCAAAAACAGGGCTGCACATGCTGTCCTGCATACCGGCCATGGGCCGCGGCCGGCCGATACGCACCGCCGCGCCGGTTCGCGACGACCACCATTCCGCAAGCCCCACCATCTGACTTGCACCCCCTGTCAGCACCACACGGCCCACGCCCAGATGCGCCAGGCCTGCCCGATCGAGCTTCTCTGCGATCAGCCCGTACAGCGTCTCAATCCTGGGCTCGATGATCGTGCGCAGCCGCGCCTTGGTCGTCTGGTACTCGGTCCCCTCGTTCTCCTCCGTCCCGGGAAAGGAGATCACCTCGCGCTCGTCGGAAAAGGCCGAGAGCAGAGTGCCATACAGCGTCTTGATTCGCTCGGCTTCCGCAAGGGGGGTCGCCAACGTGCGCGCGATGTCGAAGCTGACGTGACCGCCGCCGACCGGCACGCCGTCCGCGTACATGAACTGGCCGCCGGCGAACGCCGCCAGCGTCGAGGTCCCGCCGCCCAGATCCACACACACGACGCCGAGTTGCCGCTCCTCCGCCGTCGTGACCGCCATGGCGCTCGCAAAAGGAGCCGCAATGACGCCGGCCGTTTCGAGATAGCAGCGATCGACGACATGCAGCAGATTGCCGAGCGGCGGCTCGTCCACCGTCACGGCGTGCATCGGCAACGACAGCTCGCTGCCGGCCAATCCGAGCGGATTGTTGATACCGGCATGGCCGTCAAGACGCCATCCGGCGTGTGTCATTTGAACAATCGCACGCCCGCCGCGCTCGGCAAACGTTTGGGCGCCCGCGAGCACGCGCGCCGTATCGGCCCGCCCAACGGCGCGGCCGGCCAACGTTGCGCGCGCAGTGAAGCTTTCGGATTTCAGCCGGCCACAGGTTACGCCCACAACGACACGAGCCAGCGTCACGCCGGCCATTCTCTCAGCCTGGGCCACTGCCGCGCGCACCGCGCGCTCCGCCTTTTCGGGATCGATGACGACTCCGGCTTTGATGCCGCGCATGCGCTGATGCCCGAACCCCAGCAGGCGCTGACCGCCCTTGCCGTCGCTCTCGGCAATGAGGCAGCAGACTTTGCTGGTGCCGATATCGAGGGCACCGACGACCTCGCCGGACTTCGGATTTGGCTGCTTTTTCCTCAGCATTTGCGGGGACCTGTCATTGTCAGGTTCCACCGGAAGCATCTGCCGTCATGCGCACGACCGTGCGATGCGCGAGTCTGAGATCGACGTGCAGCGGGCTGCCATCCAGCACGTGCTGCCGCTTCTGAAGATCCGCCAAACGATCGATGGCCTCCGCCTGCCCATCGGCTGGCAGTTGCACGACGGCACCGGATCCAAACGCTAGCGTCCAACGACGCTTGCCGACACGATCGGCGATATCGACCTTGCCCGCGATCTCGGGATGGCGCTGCAATGCCGCGATCAACTCGGCGGCTGCGGCCGGCGCCGCCTCCCCGCTGATACGCGGGAGATCGTCTCTGACCCCTTTTGTGACGTAGGCCAAAACCCGTCCCGACGCATCGATGAGCACGTTCCGTCCTTGATGCATCCAGATGGCGAAAGGCGTGCGCTCGCGCACGACGATGCTGAGCCGGTCCGGAAACACGCGGGTGACCGCGGCCGTGTCGACCCAGGACAGTTGCTCGATGCGTTCGCGCGCCTGGCGCGGATCGAACCGCAGCAGCGAGCCCGTCCGCTCCGCTCCCAGAACGGCAAACAGATCCGAGTCCACTGTGTGGCGATGCCCGCTGAGCCAAATTTCGTTGATGCCGAATCCCGCTTTGACCAGCAGGCCGTCGATCTGCTCTGCCAGCGGTGCAGCGGCGCGCGCGCTACGTCCTCCATCGCTCAGCCACGCGAAGGCCAGAGCGCCCAGGCATCCGCAGACGGCGAGAGGCAGGAAGCGACGCCGCAATCTTGTGGTCGCAACGCCGTCAGCCGGCATCGTCCACACAGGCTCGCGCAACGGCGATTGCGAGGCATCACCAGTGCGGCCGGTACGATGCTGTATTGCCTGCCGATGCACGATTCCCTCTCGTCCAACTGGCCGGAACGCCGAACACACCGAGGCGCGCAACCAGGAGCGATCTGCCTCCCGGCGGGCGCGCCGCATGGGCCCGACGACGGCCGGTCCATCAGGCATTAACCTTTAACGAAGGAAGTTAATTAAGCGTGAACAGCACGCTGGACACCCCACCGGACAGGCCCGAACACCCGCCGATCACCCCGAACACTACCGGTCGGTGCTGGCGTCGTTAACCAGCCAGGCGAGCAGCTTGCCGAACGGCAATCCGGCGTGCGCGGCGAGCTCCGGAATGAGCGATGTCGGGGTCATGCCGGGCTGTGTGTTGATCTCGAGGAACACGAGCTCGTCCTTCTCCTCGTCCCAGCGGAAATCGCAGCGCGAGATGCCGCGGCAGCCGAGCGCCCGATGCGCCGTCAGCGTATGCGTCCGCACCGCCTCGCGCACATGCCCAGGAATAAGCGCCGGCAGAATGTGCTGCGATCCGCCCGGCGCATACTTCGCCTCGTAGTCGTAGAACTCCAGCGCCGCCGCCGGCACGATATCGATGATGTCGGTCACCGCATCGCCGATGACGCCGCAGGTCAGCTCGCGACCCGGCACGTACGTCTCGACCATGATGTGCCCGTCGCGCGTCACCGGAATGCTGCGGATCGCTTCCGACGGCCGGTTGGCCCCGCGCTTGACGATGACGACGCCGACGCTCGACCCTTCCGCGATGGGCTTGGCGACATAAGGCGGCTCCATGACATGATCGATCATGGCCTCCGCCGGTGTCACGATGCGCGCCTCCGCGACCGGCACACCGAGCACACTGACGATGCGCTTGGTCTGCTCCTTGTGCATGGCGACGGCCGACGCCGCCACGCCGGAATGCGTGTAGGGAATCGACAGCACCTCCAGCAGCCCCTGCACGCAGCCGTCCTCGCCCCAGCGTCCGTGCAGTGCGTTGAAGCACACCTCGGGCTTCAGCTCGACGAGCCGCGCCGCCAGGTCGCGCCCGGCATCCACGCGCGTCACGCGAAAGCCTTCCGCCTCCAGCGCGTTGGCGCACTCGCGCCCCGTTGACAGGCTGACCTCGCGTTCCGCCGACCAGCCGCCCATCAGCACGGCGACATGCTCGAACGTGCGGCCTCGTTGCGTCTCACTCATGGAACACTCGCCTCGACCAATGCCTCGCCCGTATGCCGGCCCGGCAGCGCCACGCCGGCCCGGATGATCTCCCATTCGAGCTCAACGCCCGATGCCGCCTTGACGCGGGCCCGCACCGTTTCGCCGAGCCGCTCCACGTCCTCGCCTGTCGCCTGATGGTCGTTGACGAGAAAATTGCAATGCATCTCCGACACCTTGGCCCCGCCGACGCGAAAACCACGGCAGCCCGCCGCATCGATCAGCTTCCAGGCGCTGGCATCGGGCGGATTCTTGAAGGTCGAGCCGCCCGTGCGCTCCTTGATGGGCTGGTTCTTCTCGCGGTAATCCGCCACGTCCTCCATCTGCCGCAGGATCTCCTTGGGATCGCCGGGCTCGCCCGCGAACATCGCCTGCGTGAAAATCCAGTCGCGCGGCACCTCGCTGTGGCGGTACGTGAACCCCATGTCGGCCAGCGACAGCACATGCACGTTGCCCTGCCGGTCGAGCGCCCGCGCTTCGACCAGCGCATCCTTGGTTTCGCGGCCATGTGCGCCCGCATTCATGCGCAGCGCACCGCCGATCGATCCCGGAATGCCGCGATAGAACGCCAGACCCTCGATGCCCGCATCCGCCGCCGCGCGCGCCACCTTCACGTCCGGAACGGCCGTGCCCGCGCGCAGCCGCGTGCCATCTTCGACTTTGATCTCGGCGAAGCCGCGCCCCAGCCGGATCACTACGCCGCCGACACCGCCATCGCGCACCAGCAGGTTGGACCCCAGACCGACGGCAAACACCGGCACGCTCGCCGGCGTCCCCTTCAGGAAATACGCGAGATCGGCTTCATCGGCCGGCGAGAACAGCACTTCGGCAGGACCGCCCACGCGAAACCACGTGATGTCGGCGAGCGATGCCCCTTCCACCAGCCGCCCACGCAAATCGGGCAGTTCGGCCTTGAGCCGCGCGGCGAGCCCCATCCCCGTCACATCGCGCTCCCGAGCCGCTGCGGCGTATCGGCGAGCCACTGCGGAAGGGCGTGGGCCCAGTCCGTCGAATGGCCGGCGCCCAGGCAGATGACCATGTCGCCGGGCCGCGCCACCTGCTTGATGGCGGACGCGATCTCGCGCTCGCTCTCGATGGCGATGACGGTCTTGTGCCCCGTGCGCACGATGCCGTGCGCCAGCGACCGATGATTGATGCCGTCGATCGGCGGCTCACCAGCCGAATAGAGCGGCGTCACGATCACCGCGTCGGCGTCACGGAAGCATTCGCTGAAGTCGTCGAACAGGTCGCGCACGCGCGTATAGCGATGCGGCTCGACCACGGCGATGACGTTGCGCTTGGCGCCGGCGCGCGCCGCCTTCAGCACCGCTTCGATTTCCGCCGGGTGATGCCCGTAGTCGTCGAAGATCTCGACGCCGTTCCACGTTCCCGTCAGCTGGAAGCGCCGCTTCACGCCCGAGAAGCATTCCAGCGCCTTGCAGATCGCGTCGTCCTTCATGCCGGCCTCGGCCGCCACCGCGATGGCCGCCAGCGCGTTGAGGGCGTTGTGATGCCCCGGCAGCGGGATGCGCCAGCCTTGGATGCGGCGCGCGCCGCCCGCCACGCGCGAATTGAGCGCGGCGTCGAAAATCGTGGTGCGGCCTTCGAGCGTCACCTTCTCCAGCATCAGGTCGGCGTCACGGCTGGTGCCATAGGTCAGGAGCCGCCGCCCGTCGCGCCGCAGTGCCAGCCGCTCGATCATGTCGCGCACCACCGGATGGTCGCAGCACGCCACCGTCAGCCCATAGAAGGGAATGTTGCGGAAGAACGTCTCGTATTCGCGGTGCATGTTCTCGACCGTTTCGAAGTAGTCGAGGTGCTCCGGATCGATGTTGGTGACGACGCCGATCTGCGTCGGGATCTTGACGAACGTCCCGTCGGACTCGTCGGCCTCCACCACCATCCAGGGGCCCGCGCCCAGCCGCGCGTTCGATCCCCAGTCGTTGATGATGCCGCCGGTGATGACCGTCGGTTCGAGGCCGGCATCGGTAAAGACATGCGCGATCAGCGACGTCGTGGTCGTCTTGCCGTGCGTCCCCGTCACCGAGATCGACGAATAGAGCCGCATCAGCTCGGCCAGAATCTCCGCCCGCCGGATGATGGGAATCCCCTTGGCGCGCGCCGCCTCCAGCTCCGGATTGCCGGCCTTCACCGCCGTTGAAATGACGACGTAGCGCGCGCCCACCAGGTTGACCGGATCGTGCCCCACGAACACGCGGATGCCTTTGGTGCGCAGGCGCCGCACGTTGGCGCTGTCTTTCTGGTCGCTGCCCTGCACCGTATAGCCCTTGGCCCGCAGGATCTCGGCGATGGCGCTCATGCCGATGCCGCCGATGCCGAGAATATGGAAGGTGCCGAGGTCGCCGGGCATGCGCATGATCGTCAATGTCCTCCGGGTGCGTGTTCGCGGGCACGCTCAGGCCTTACGTCCGGCATCTGGCGCGGCGCGCTGAGACCCATAAGCTCTTCGACGAGATCTGCAAGCCGCACGGCCGCGTCCGGTCGTCCCTGGCTTCTGGCCGCAGCGGCGGCACGTTCAAGTTCCACCGCTGACACCATCAAACGCGCCACCAGCTCGGTCAGTCCCGCCTCGGTCAGTGTTTTTTGCTCGACGGCCCAGCAGGCGCCGGCCTCGGCGAGCTGCGTTGCATTCTGGAGCTGGTCGTTGTCGAGGGCGTGCGGCAGCGGCACCAGGATCGACGGCACGCCCAGGACTGCGAGTTCCGCCACGCTCGACGCGCCGGCGCGCCCGATCACGAGGTGCGAAGACGCCATCCGCCTCGGCAGATCCTTGAAGAACGTCGCCAGATCCGCCTTGATGCCGCTGGCATCGTACAGCTCGCGCACGCGCTCCAGATCTTCCTCGCGGCATTGCTGCGTGACCTCGAGCCGCCGCCTCAGCGTTTCGGGCAACTGCACGAGCGCGGGTGGCACGGCATCGGAAAAAAATCGCGCGCCTTGGCTGCCGCCGAAGATCAGCAGGCGGAACGGCTCGCCGTCCCTTGATGCGCTGTAGGCCTGGCCCGCGTTCTGCAGCACCGCGTCGCGCACCGGATTGCCGGTCAACCGGGCTTTCTGGGCAAGAGCCCCCTCGAGCAGGCGCACCTTCGCAAACGACGTCGCGATGGCGGAAACGCCGCGGCTAAGCAGCCGGTTGGCGCGTCCGAGCACGGCGTTCTGCTCATGCAGCAGTGTCGGAATGCCGCGCAGCCGCGCCGCCGTCAGCGGCGGCAGCGTGGGATAGCCGCCAAACCCAACCACCGCTGCAGGTTTCGCCCGGCCCATCAGGCCGTAGGCCGACAAGGCACCGCGACCCAGCGTGAAAAGTGTGCGTGCAGCCGCCACCGGCGAACGGCCGGCGAAGGTCGCCGAAGGCACCTGATAGATGTGACGTGCCGGGAAATCCGCGCCGTACCGGTCGCCGCGCATGTCCGTCACCAGGTCGACGCTGATGCCGCGGCGGCCCAGCTCCTGCGCAAGCGCAAACGCCGGGAACAGATGTCCCGCCGTTCCACCGGCCGCCAGCATGGCTGCGGCCTCTGTTGCCGTCGTGCGCGTCACCTGGAATCCAGGCTCCCGAGTTCCATGCCCGCTGTTGTGGTTTTGAAAGACGGCTTTTTCACGCGCCCGGCATCGGCCCGCCGCCGCGTCAGCGCCAGCAGCATGCCGGCCAGCAAGGATACCGCAAGATAGGCCGAACCTCCCGCCGAAATGAACGGCAGCGTCATTCCCTTGGCCGGGACCAGCCCGACGTTGACGCCCATGTTGATCAGCGCCTGCAGCGCAAACAGCAAGGCGAGCCCGGTAACCGACAGACGCGTGAAAGCATCCGGATCGCGCCACACATGCCGCAGCGCCCGGAACACGACGAACGCGAACAGTCCGACGATGAGAAGACACGCGATCGTGCCGTATTCCTCGCCGATCACCGCGAACGGGAAATCCGTATGCGCGTCCGGCAGGATGCTCTTGATGACGCCCTCGCCCGGGCCGCGGCCGAAGAAGCCGCCCTCGGTGAACGACTCGATGGCGCGATCCGTCTGATACGTGTCCCCCGACGAGGGGTCGAAAAAGCGTGCGATGCGGCCGCGCACGTGCGGGAAGGCCGCATAGACGCCGGCAAACCCCGAGGTGGCAATCAGCCCGAACATGGCGATGCGCGTCAGCGGCTGACCCGACAGGAAGAACAGGCTGCCCCACACCAGGCTTACCAGCAGCGCCTGCCCGACATCGGGCTGCAGCACGATCAGGCTGACGAACATCACATAGACCGCGGCAGCGAGCGGAAACGCCGGCACGTCCGTGCGCTTGCTGCTTTCGGCAAACAGCCAGGCCGACAGCACGATCAACGCCGGCTTGCCGACCTCCGAGGGCTGAAACGAATGCCCACCGATGCGCAGCCACCGCCGTGCGCCGTTGATCTCGGGCCCCGACACCAGCACCGCCACCATCATGCCGAGCGCGCAGACCAGCACCAGCAGCGCCAGCCGCCGGATCTGCCGCGGCGACAGCAGCGAGACGCCAAGCATCAGCACGGTTCCCGTCACCGCCACCAGCAGGTGCCGCTCGACGAAATAGAACGTGGACAGCCCCTTCTTGATCGCAACGGCCGGCCCTGCCGCCAGCGACAGCACGGCCCCCATGCCGATCAGCACCAGGAACGCCGTCAGCAGCACGCGGTCGACCGTGAACCACCACTCTGCGCCGAGGCTGCGATCCGTGCGCGACACCCTCATGCGCGCGCTCCGCGCGTCAGCAACGCGCCGACCAGATCGCGAAACCGGTCGCCGCGCTGCTCGAAGCTCTTGAACTGATCGTAGGACGCGCATGCGGGCGACAGCAGCACCACCGGCTCGGCGCCCGCACTCAGCGCCGCGTCGCGCGCCGCCTGCTCGACCGCGCTCTCCAGAGTCCCGGACCGCTCGAATGCGACCTTGCCCTCGAGCGTGGCGGCAAACGCGTCCGCCGACTCGCCGATGAGATAGGCCTTGGCAATGCGCGGGAAATACGCCGCCAGCGGCGCGATGCCGCCCTCCTTCGGCCGGCCGCCGGCAATCCAGAAGATGTCGCGCGCGAACGAGGCCAACGCCTTCTCCGTCGAATCCGCGTTGGTCGCCTTGGAATCGTTTATGAACAGCGCCCGCCCGATCCGTCCCACCTCCTCCAGCCGATGCGGCAGCCCCGGAAACGTCGCCAGCGCCGATTGCAGATCCGCGTCGGTGATGCCCAGCGCCTGCACCGCCGCGATGGCGGCCAGCGCGTTCTGCGCGTTGTGCTCCCCGCGCAGCGTCGCGATTCCGCTGAGCTGCCCGAGCGTACGGTCATCCAGCTTCAGCACATCCCCCGCGAGATGATAATCGCTGCCGGATCGCGGCTGCGTGCCGAACGCCACCGTTCTCCCGCCCGCCTGCCTGCGCCGCTCCGCAATGGCGCGGCTCACGGCATCGTCCGTCCCGACACATGCCGTCGCCGAAGCCGCGACGAGACGCTCCTTGATCGCCGCGTAGTCCTCCAGCGTCCCGTGTCGGTCCAGGTGATCCGGCGAGATGTTGAGCAGCACGCCCACCGTCGGCGCCAGCGACGGCGTCAGGTCGATCTGGAACGACGACATCTCGATGACGTGGATGCGCTCCCGCGCCGGCGGCTCCAGCGACAGGATCGCCGTGCCGATGTTGCCGCCCATCTGCACATCCCGCCCTGCCGCGCGCAGCATATGGGCAATGAGCGCCGTGGTGGTCGACTTGCCGTTCGTCCCCGTCACCGCCACGACGGGACTGCCCGGCGCTGCCTTCACCCGCTCGCGAAAGAACAGCTCGACATCGCCGATGATCTCGATCCCGGCGGCCTGCGCCTTGCGCACCGTCCAGTGCGGCTCGGGATGCGTCAGCGGCACGCCGGGTGCCAGCACCAGGGCAACAAACTGCGACCAGTCCGCCACGGCCAGATCCACCAGCGGCAGACCCGCCTGACGCGCCGCATCGCGCCCGGCCTCGCCGTCGTCCCAGCAGGCCACCGTCGCGCCCCCGGCCGCCAGCGCCCGCGCCGCGGCAATGCCCGAGCGCGCGAGCCCGAAGATCGCGACCTTGCGCCCGGCGAATGTCGTGCACCGAATCATGCGCGATCATACCCTCGTTCGCGACGCCGTTATGCCCCGCACTTCACCGCAGGCGCTCCGGATCAAGCCTGAAAATCACCGGGAAAAACGTCTCCCACGCCAGCCAGCGCCGCGACCCGGCCTCGCTCAGCGACCAGATCCGCCCCGACGCGTCGAAACTCAGGTCCTCGATCCCGGCCGGCATGGCATAGCGCGCCTTGACCTCGCCCGTTGTGGCATCGAGTTGCATGAGCTCGCCGAATGAACCGCCGCTGCGCGTGATCCACAGGCGTCCCGCGGCATCGGACGCCCCGCCCTGCGCTTCCGGCGGCAGGGGCAGCGATCCGGCCGCATCCACGTCCCCCAGCTCGTCCTTCAAGGCCGCGAACGGAAACTTGTAGAAGCGCGGCTCGCCCTCCTTCGCATATGTTCCAAGCCACAGCGCATCGGCCGTTCCTGCCGCAAAGGAGCCCCGCACACGCCCCGTCAGCTTCATCGCCCGCACCACCGTGCCGATACCGGCCTCTCCCGCGGCGCCGAGTACAATCTCGAATACCTCGCGCGTATCGGCGACAAACAGCCGGCCCGCCGGTCCGCGCGCCAATCCGCCCGCATGCCCGCAGGCCGCCGGCAGATCGAGCTGGCCCGTGACCGCACCAGAAACCGGAGAGATCCGGTAGAGCCGGCACGGCCCGCGGCCCTGCTTGGGATCAACGCTGCGATAGCTCGAGACAAAAAGGTCGGCGCCGACCACCGTAGGCCCTGGGGCACATAGCCTTCGTCGAGGCCCGGCACCCAGATGCGCGCCGTCATGGCGGCACCGTTCGGCACATCGCTGAGCTGGCGATCCGTATAGGTGGGCGCCTGACCCAGCACCTGCGCGCACGCAGGCGAGGCCCACAGCATCGCCGCCATCGCCAGGGCGGCATAAACCCTGCTGCCGGCCCGCGTCCTCACCGCAACTTCAGCGTGGCAAGGCCGATCAACGCCAGCACCACAGAGATGATCCAGAAGCGCACCACCACGGTCGACTCCTGCCACCCCTTCTGCTCGAAGTGATGATGCAGCGGCGCCATGCGGAACACGCGCTTGCCCGTCGCCTTGTACGACCCGACCTGGATGATCACCGACAGCGCCTCCAGCACGAACAGGCCGCCGACGATCGCCAGCACGATCTCGTGCTTAGTCGCGACCGCGATGGCCCCGAGCGCGCCGCCCAGCGCCAGCGAGCCGGTATCCCCCATGAAGATCATGGCCGGCGGCGCGTTGAACCACAGGAAACCCAAGCCGGCGCCGATCAGCGCCCCGCAGATGATCGCCAGCTCGCCGGCGTTCGGCACATAGTGGATCTGCAGATAGTTGGCGAACCGCGCGTTGCCCGTCAGATAGGCGATCAGCCCGAACGTCGCGGCCGCAATCATCACCGGCACGATGGCGAGCCCGTCGAGCCCGTCCGTCAGGTTGACGGCATTGCCGGCACCCGCGATCACCAGCACGCCGAGCACCACGAACAACAAGCCGAGCGGAATGACCAGGTTCTTGAAAAACGGGATGGTCAGCGCATCGGAAAATCCCGGCCGCCCGAGCCGCATCACGGCATACGTCGCAATCCCTGCAATGAGGAATTCCAGCCCCAGCCGCGCATAGCCGCCGAACCCCTTGGTCGACTGCTTCGTCACCTTGAGGTAGTCGTCGAACAGCCCGATGGCGCCATACGTCAGCGTCACACCCAGCACGATCCACACGTACGGGCTCGACCAGTTGGCCCACAGCAGCGTCGAGACCGTCACGCCGGCCAGGATCATGAGCCCGCCCATCGTCGGCGTTCCCTTCTTGGCGAAATGGGACTGCGGGCCGTCGTCGCGGATCGGCTGGCCTTTGCCCTGCCGGATGCGCAGCAGGTCGATGATGGCCGGCCCGAACAGGAACACGAACAGCAGCGCCGTCATGATTGCGCCGCCCGTCCGGAACGTCTGGTACCGGAAGACGTTGAGCGCCCCGATCTGGTCGCTGAAGTTCACGAGCTCATAGAGCATTCCGTTCCTCCCGGACGGCCGATGCACGTCGGCCTGTCGGACAATTCACGCCGTCTTGCCGATGCTGCTGCCGAAGCGCGCCTTCACCGCTGCGACGACAGGAGCCATGCGGGTGCCGAGCGAACCCTTGATCATCACCACGTCTCCCGCGCGCAAGGCCGCAGCCAGATCCCCGGCCAGCTCGTCCGACGTCTGGGACCAGCGCGCCCGCACGCCCGCGGGAAGACTGTCGAACAGCAGGCGCATGTTGGAACCGCAGGCAAAGACCTGATCCACCCCCGCCGCGTCAACTGCGTCTTTGAGTCTCTGGTGGAATTCGCCGGCCGCGGGTCCCAGTTCCAGCATCTCGCCCATCACCGCGATCCGCCGCGCGAAGGCCTCGCGCGGCACCGTCGCCAGGGTGGCGAGAGCCGCCCGCATGGAGGCCGGGTTGGCGTTGTAGCTCTCGTCGATCAGCAGCACCGCTCCGCCCGGCACGGCGAACGTCGTGCGCGCGCCACGGCCCGGCGCGGCGGCCACGCGCGCAAGGGACGCCAGCGCCGGCTCGACGGGCACACCCGCCACGTCGAGCAGGGCCGCCACGGCCAGCGAATTGACGGCCAGGTGCAGTCCGGGAGCGCCGACGACGTAGCGCACCGTGCGCCCGCCCAGCGCAATGACCACCTGCGTGCCATCCGGCCCCGGCTCCATCGACATCGCACATATGTGCGCGCCCGGCGTCCTGCCGAAGGAGAACACTTGAGCGCCTGCATCCTTCGCCTTGCCCTCCAGCCGCGAAAAATGGCGATTGTCGCGATTGAGGATGGCGATGCCGCCGGGCGCAAGACCGGCAAAGATCTCGGCCTTCGCCTCGGCGATGGCCTCCTCGCTGGCGAATTGTCCCAGATGCACGGGCAGCACATTGGTGATGATCGTCACATGCGGACGCACCATCTGCGCCAGCGGCGTGATCTCGCCCGCATGGTTCATGCCGATCTCGAACACGGCAAAGCCCACGCCGGCCGGCATGCGCGCCAGCGTCAGCGGCACGCCCCAATGGTTGTTGAACGACTTCTCGGCCGCATGCACGCTGCCGGCCTGCGCCAGACACGCACGCAGCATCTCCTTGGTCCCGGTCTTGCCGGCACTGCCTGTCACCGCGATGACGCGTGCGTCGGCATTCAGGCGCGCGCGCGCCGCCCGGCCGATGTGCTCCAGCGCGCGCAGCGGATCATCGACCCGGATCAGCGCGCCATCCCCCGGCGCGCGCGCATACGTCCGGTTGACCAGCGCCGCCGATGCGCCGCGCTCGAAGGCCTGCGCCACGAATTCGTGCCCGTCGCGTTCCGCTTTGAGCGCGACGAACACGTCACCCGGCACGAGCGTCCGCGTATCGATGGAAAAGCCCGTCACGGAGCCTGCGGCCGTCCCGTCGGCGCTCCCGCCGGCAGCCGCGGCCAGCTCGTCCCAGTGCCAGAGCGCATCAGCCATTCCTGCGATCTCCACCGAGGGCTTCGCGGACAGCATCGTGATCCGAGAAGGGAAGCACCCTATCGCCCACAATCTGGCCGGTCTCGTGGCCCTTTCCGGCCACCAGCAGCACATCACCTGCGGCCATTGCGCCGACGGCTGCACGGATCGCCTCGCCCCGGTCGCCGATCTCGCGGGCGCCTGGAGCGGCGGCCAGGATCTCGGCGCGGATGGCGTCCGGCCGCTCGCTGCGCGGATTGTCGTCCGTCACGATCACGACGTCGGCCTTCTCGGCCGCAATGCGTCCCATGATCGGGCGCTTGCCCTTGTCGCGATCGCCGCCGCAGCCGAACACGCACACGAGCCGCCCCGTTGCAAACGGCCGCAACGCATCGAGCGCCGCACCCAGCGCCTCGGGCTTGTGCGCATAGTCGACGACCACCAGCGCGCCGTCGCGCTCGCCGACGATCTCCAGCCGCCCCGTCACGCCTGTAAGTCCAGCGATGGCCCCAATTGCCGCAGCCGCATCCTCGCCCGCCGCAATCGCCAGACCCGCCGCCACCAAGGCATTCTCGACCTGATAGCCGCCAAGCAAGGGAAACAGAACATCGTACTGCGTCCCGCCAT
>JBKKCB010000315.1:0-9987 GCA_046713545.1 Hyphomicrobiaceae bacterium
GCTTTATGCCATTCAAGGGTAATACACTTCGGCGTCGAGCATCATATCGGCGTCGCCTTCGCCGCGTGAGCATCCGCTGATTGTGCTGCGGCGATCCATGAACGCGACGGCTTCGGTGTGCTGGCGCTCACGGTACTCGATGACAAGCTTCAGTTCGGGATAGTACGCATCGACAGGCAGCCTTCTGCATTTGCCGAGCTTGCCAGGATCGCCGCGAAGGAAGTCGAACTTGTGCTGCCGAAGTGCAGTAGCGCCAAGGAATTGGTCACATAGATTGATGATGTAATGTTCGTCTTTCAAGCCACGTCCACGTAACGTTCAATTTCTCCAAGCTCACGGCATAGAGCAAAGACGTATCGCCACTGGTTGTCCGACAGCATCAGACCAGTGCCGTACTTGTCTAGGTCTTCATGCAAATCTTTGATGAACTTTTCATCTTCCTCGCTTACGTCTGTCCGTAGCGCCCATAACTTCTGTACGAGCGTGCTCGCTCGATAACCCTTCACTACGGACCGACGAGTTGCGCGACTGCGCAGTTGGTGCAGCGTCTCACGCTGTCTGATCGATAGAACGTCCGACCCGTCGAATGCCGCGAGCTTTGCCAGAAACTCGCGCTCCCAGTCATTCAGCCGATCCCCGAGAACCGCCCTGATCCACTGTGCGCTCGCGCGTACGGCCGCGGGATCATTTGCGAGCCGAGCCATTTCTTGGTGGTTCATCACTAACCTGCCTCTTTGTTCGGCAGGGAAGCTACCCGATTCGCCTGTGCATAAGTGGTAGGTCGACGCGTGGATAAGCCATTCGCTCCTTCAAAGTAGCTTGACGCGATTGTTGATTGTTTCCGGTCTTTTCGCGGATGAAGCAGCTCGGAGCGCTCACGGCAGACGAAGTTATCCCCCGGTGGTCTTGGCCATGCGATGCTGGGCTGAATGCTGGAGGCCCATTCGCAGATACAACTTCGCCTCCATGGCCAACGCGCTGACTGACAGCCAACGTCAACCTCCGAGCACGATTTTCTTGTGCTCCGTGAGGACTTTCCAATGAAGCGCACGCCGGGAGTCGAGAAGGCAATCCGCCAGATCGCGGACCGGATGATGACGGGATCAGCCAACACGTTCGTGCAGAGCTTGAGACGCAGACGCGTGCCAGTGTGTGGATGTCAACGAGGCCCAAGGAACGCCCACTTTCTGCCTCTTCTAATCGCTACACAAATACGCTACACAGCAATCAGAACACGTGGTGTAAAACGTTGAATCTAAATGATTTTTACGGTGCAGCTTCAATTCCTCTCGGCGGCACCACACGCTCCGCAGCAAGCATGAGCCGCGCCGCTCCGCGCGCAAACGACTGTGGGAGTGGGTGAGAACACAAAGAGAACTTGACAAATCTGCCGCCTGCCAGATGTCATGGAGCTATTGCATTTGCGGCATAACTAACCGGGCAGTCGACCCTGGAGACACTGCCCATGACCAAAGACAGCTTTTCGAACAAGGCCGAAGCGTTCGAAGCCTTTGACGACACGCCCCTGTCGCCCGCACATGCCGACGCCATCGGCGCGGTCGTTGCACGCCGCTACAACCGGCGGGACCTTCTCAAGGGATCGCTTGGCGTCGCCGCCGCGACAGCATTGTTCGGCGATGCGGCCTTGCGGAGCGCGCTGGCTCAGCCCAAGCCGTCTTCTTCCTCTTTCGCCTTTCAAGCGGTGCCTGCGGGCGTGGATGAGACCCACCATGTGGCCGAAGGCTACGACGCCGATATCCTGATCCGCTGGGGCGATCCGCTGTCAGAAGGCAAGGGACCTTTCGATCCCCGCGCGCTCACGGCCGAGGAGCAGGCACAGCGTTTCGGTTACAACAACGACTACATCGCCTTTTTCCCGCTCGACGAGCGCGGCTCACGCGGCCTTCTTTGCGTCAACCACGAGTATGCAAGCCCGGAGGTCATGTTCCCTGGCGTTGGCATTCGTCCGGATCGCAATGACTTCGCCAAGATCACGCAGGCGCACGTCGATGTCGAGATGGCGGCACATGGCGTTGCCGTTCTCGAGATTGCTTTCGCAGGCGGAAAGTGGAAACCCGTCCTGTCGAGCAAGTTCAACCGGCGGATCACGGCGTCGACCCAGATGACGGCCGATGGGCCGGCCGCAGGCCACGACCGTCTGAAGACAGCGGCCGACCCCGCAGGTTTGAAACTCTTGGGTACGCTGAACAACTGCGCTGGCGGACAGACGCCCTGGGGTACGTATCTGACGGGCGAAGAAAACTGCAACGGCTACTTCTGGACGGACCAGAAGAGCGCGGAAGGCCGGCGCCTCAACAAGGGCCTCGGTGGGGCCCAGCAAAAAAGCTACGACCGCTATGGTATTCCCAGCAATTGGTACAGCTGGGGCAAATATCACGAGCGCTTCAACGTCGATAAAGAAGCCAACGAGTGCAATCGGTTCAACTGGATCGTCGAGATCGACCCCCACGATCCAGAGTCGGTTCCCGTAAAGCACACCGCGCTTGGCCGCTTCCGGCACGAGGGCGCCGAGATGATCGTCAACAAGGATGGCCGCGTGGTCGTCTATTCGGGCGACGACTCGCCTTTTGAATATGTCTATCGGTTCGTCTCCAAGGATGCGGTGAAGCCGGGAGACAAGGCAGCCAACATGAAGCTGCTGTCGGAAGGGACGCTGTCGGTCGCGCGTTTCAACGACGATGGAACGGCAACGTGGCTGCCGCTGGTGTTCGGGCAGGGACCGCTGACGCCGGCCAATGGCTTCCAGTCGCAGGCCGACGTGCTGATCGACGCGCGCATCGCCGCCGATCTCCTGAAGGCCACGCCCATGGATCGTCCGGAGGACGTGCAGCCCCATCCCGCATCGGGCAAGGTCTACGTCATTCTCACCAACAACGAGCGTCGGCGGCCTGAGCAGACGAACAAGGCGAACCCGCGTCCGGAGAACGACTTCGGCCATATCATAGAGATGTCGGCGCCCGGCGCGGACCACGCCGCCGATACCTTCAGCTGGGACTTCCTCATCAAGTGCGGCGATCCCAAAATTGCGGAGATGGGCGCGCTTTGGAATCCGGCCATTGCGAGCGACGGCTGGTTCTCGTCACCCGACAACTGCACCTTCGACTCGCAGGGGCGCCTCTGGGTGTCCACCGACCAAGGCAACGCCTGGCCGCGCAAGACACAGCGGGCCGACGGCCTGTTTGCTGTGGGGACCGAGGGCGAGGAGCGCGGTCTGCCGAAACTGTTCTTCAGATGCCCGGTCGGCGCCGAGATGTGCGGGCCCTGCTTTACCCCGGATGGAGAAACCGTGTTTCTCGCCGTGCAGCATCCGGCCACCGATGGTGTGAAAGACTGGAAACCCTTCGGCCGCGAGTCGACGTTCGAAGACCCCGCCACGCGCTGGCCGGACTTCCAGCCTGATATGCCGCCGCGTCCGTCGATCGTAGCTGTGCGCAAGAAAGGCGGCGGCAAAATCGCGTCGTAGTCCTGTTCCATTATGCCGTGGCACCAGCTCGGCGCAGTGCGCCAAGCACGACAGCGCGTATCAGCCTTTCTTTGAGCCCCTTGGGCCTATTCACACCCATGCGCTTGAGGGCCGCCGATTGAAGCGGATCGGGCGCTTGCGGATTGAGGCCGGTCAGCAGCGTAAGCAAAAGGTCTGGCCGCGAACCTGATTTGAGCAGCGCCAGCGGCGCGATCAAGGACTGTTCCGTTTCGGTCATTTCCGTGCCGAGCGGAAACGGGGGGAGGAGTTCCGAAGTGCGTTTCGAGCCGAGAGCTTCCCGGATGCGCCCGGCACGGTTGTTGTGGTGTTGAGGCGGAAGATCAAACGTGCTTTCCAACTTGCGGGCGGCTATGGCCGATTGCAGCAAGCCGGGCTGCGCTGAGCTGTCCGCCACTTTCAGCATTTCGACGACCGTGTCGCGGTCGGATTTGCCCCGTAGGTCCGCGATCCCGTACTCGGTCACGATGATGTCGCGCAGCTGCCGCGGGACAGTCGTATTGCGGTAGCTCCAGACGATGTTGGAGTTCAGGCTGCCTCCGCGTCGGCTCGTGCTGCGGAGAGCGATGATTGATCGCGCGCCGTCGAGTTCGTGGGACATGGCAACGAAGTCGTGCTGTCCCCCAACGCCGCTGACGACGCGGCCGTCCTCGAGCTGATCCGACGAAACGGCGCCAAGCAGCGTTGCGGTCATGCCGGTATTGATGAAGCGTGCATCGCGCCGGTGCTCTCGTTTCAGCGCTTCGTCGCCGTAAAGCGCATTCGTGAAGGAGATCGCAGTCATGCAGATGTCGTCGAGCTCATCCGGCGGCATCTCGCGCAGCTCGCGATAGAAGTCCTGGCTGCCGACAAAAAAACCGGCGTGGACGACGGCGTCACTGATTTCGCTGACGCCGCTCCGGGCCGGCCCCGATACGCGGCGACGCAGGATTCCCGCTTTTCTCAGGTGCAGAAAGCCATCGACGAGCATCTCGCTGCATCCGTAGAGACCCTGCTCGAAAGGACCAAGTTCGGCCTGCGGCGATATCTGCACGCCCAGTGCCGAGAGCAGGGCGCGGAAATCGCTGTTGCGCGTGTGCCGCAGGATCAGAATATGAGCGAGCGCATCGGCAAACGAGCCGATGCCGATCTGCAGCGTGCCGCCATCCTTGATCAGCGTGGCGGTGTGGAGCGCCATCGCGTAGTCGGCAAGTGGCACGGGCTCCTTGGGTGGTGCAAAGAGATCGTAGTGCTGTCCCGTCGGGTTCAGGAGTTCGTCGAAGTCGGCGATCGGAACTTCGGCGTGACCAGGCATGAACGGCAGATGCGAATTGATCTCGCCGGCAACGGCAATGGGTTGGCCGGACCGCCGTCGCGCGGCGATGTAAGGCGCCAGGTCGAGGGTGATGTCCGGATTGGAGCTCAGGCTTAGTCGCCTTGCTCCGTCCTGCGGATGCGGGGCTACGAGCTGCGCCATCACGTTGGTGCCGAGGCGTGCCAGATGTCTCGCCACGTGCGTGTAGTTCATGCTGACGTAAGACTGCTGCGCCTGAAACACGGACATCCAGGCGCCAGCTTGAAAGAAGAACTCGTGGACTTCAATGTTCGTCGGCAAGCTGCCCTTGCGTAGAGCCTGAACATAGTGAAGATCGGGATAGCTGCCGAACAAGCGATCCAGCAGCGGCTCGACGAAGCGCTGCTCGATACTGCTTCGATAGAGCGGTCGCACAAGCGTCAGGCCCGTGAAGATCCTCAACTTCAGGCGCCGGTCGTTCTCGGCCAACCGGTAGAGCGCGTTGAGCAGCAGGTTGGGCTTGCCGATGCCAATGGGTACTGCGACCACGAGGTCCCGGCCGACCCGATCGACGATCGCTTCGGCGCAGAGCGTGGGATCGCTGTGATGGCGAGTCGTCAAAGGAAGGATGCCTCTTCCAGCAGGGTGATGTGTTTCCTTCTGCACCGCTATGGACGGATGAGCAACGGTTGGATGCGGTCGCGGTGCCTCCTCCGCACCCGGTTCATCCATTTACGGCACTGCATGCGCCATGTCATAGTGGGTGATAATATGCGTGTACTCATCGGCGTGGCGCCATGGTTTCGGGGAGAAGGTGATGATGCTGTGGATTGGGCGTGCGTTCCTTGGACTCGTGGTTGCGAGCGTCTTGTCGGCTGGCGCCATGGCGCAGCAAACGGTCAAGATCGGTGCCATCTACCCGCTGAGCGGAAATGCGGCGAGTGCCGGCAACTACTCCAAGGCGGCCATTGAGCTTGGCGTCGACATCGTCAACAACGCTTATCCGGATCTCAAGGACCTGCCCCTGGCGGCAACGCAAGGGCTTCCAGGTCTGAATGGGGCGAAAATCGAAGTTGTGTTTGCCGATAATCAAGGAACCCCGGCGGCGGGGCAGAACCAGGCGCTGCGTCTCATCACCGAGGAAAAGGTGGTGGCGCTGCTTGGCGCCTATCAGTCCGGCATCACCGTCACGGCCAGCGCCATGGCCGAGAAGCACGGCATTCCCTTCCTCACGCCGGAGTCTGTGGCTGCGAACCTGACGGAGCGCGGCTTCAAGTGGTTCTTCCGCACGACGCCTGTCGCCGGCGACATCGCCAAGGCCTACATGGCGTTTCTCAAGGAGCGCAAGGCTGGCGGTATCAAGATCGAGACGATCGCCATCGTCAATGAGAACACGGAATACGGCACGTCGATCGCCACGGTGGTCAAGGACGAGGCGGTCAAGAGCGGCTTCAACGTGGCTCTCGTCATTCCCTATCCGGCCAACACCACGGATGTTCAGCCGCAGGTCCTGCAGTTGAAGGAGAAGAACCCCGACGTCGTCGTGTTCGTCAGCTACACCTCGGACGCGATCCTCTATGCCAAGACGATGAAGGATTTGAGCTACAAGCCGCCAATTCTGATCGCCGATAACGCCGGCTTCAACGACCCTTCCTTCGTCAAGACGTCGGGTGCGCTGGTGGAGGGCCTCATCAATCGCTCGTCATTTGCCGCGGGCAAGCCGGGCAGCCTCTCCGCCGCGATCAACGAGATGTACAAGAAGAAGATGGGCGTCGACCTCGATGATCCATCGGGCCGGGCGTTACAAGGTCTTCTCACATTGGCCGAGGCCATCAATCGCGCCGGTGCCACGGACCCTGCAAAGATCCAGGCCGCGTTGCGGGCCACTGACCTCAAGGCCAGCCAGGTGGTGACCGGGTACAACGGTGTTAAGTTCGACGAGAAGGGGCAGAATACCCTCGGTTCGAGTCTGATCACGCAAATGCAAGGTGGCACGTACGTCCCGGTCTGGCCGGCTGATAAGGCCGCCGGCGAGATCAAGCTGCCATACAAGGGCTGGTAGCCACTTTGCCTGAGACGACGCGCGCGGCAATCGTCGTGATCCGCGCGCACCCAATGCTCGCTGCATCTCATAGATCGTCCTGATGTCCCTCACGCTCGTACAGGTAATTGTCAGCGGGCTGCTGCTGGGTGCTGTGTATGCTCTGTTTGCTTCGGGTCTGACTCTGATCTGGGGCATGATGAATGTCGTGAACTTCGCGCATGGCGACTTCGTCATGCTGGCGATGTATGTGGCCTTCTTGGTGTGGACCGCACTTGGCGGCGGACCAGCGGCATCCGTGCCGATTGCGGCGATGGTTCTCGCAACCGTCGGCGTACTCAGCTATTTCCTGCTGGTTCGGCACATCATGCGCGGGCCGATGCTGGCGCAGATCCTCGGCACCTTCGGTCTGGCACTGTTCCTGCGCTACTCGATATTCTGGTTGTTCGGTTCTGATTTCCGCACCCTGCCGGACACGATTCTCGGGCCCCCGTTTGAATTCGCGGGATTGCGTGTCGATGCGCCGCGCCTGCTTGCAGGCACCATCGGTTTGCTCGTCATCCTGGCGCTGCACCTGATCCTGACGCGAACATCTCTGGGCAGCAAGATGCTCGCCGTATCGGAGGACGCCGTTGCGGCACAGATCGTGGGCATCCGCCCTGAATACATGCAGGCCGCGGCCTGGGCTTTGGCCGCCGGCGCGACCGGCATAGCCGGTGCGCTGATCGCGACCTTCTTCTACACGTCGCCGACCGTGGGTGAGACGCTGGCGATCATTGCCTTTGTCACCGTGTCGCTGGGCGGTTTCGGCAGCGTCCCTGGTGCGCTCGTGGCCGGCCTCTTGATTGGTGTGGTGGAGTCTGTGTCCGCCTATGTCATCGGCCCTGTCTACAAGGACGTCATCGTCTACATCCTGTTCGTCCTGGTGTTGTGGTTCAGGCCGCAGGGACTGATGGGCAAAGCGTGATGCAGCAACACCGCTCCCGCTTTCGCTATACACGCCTCATGCTGCTTGTGCCGCTGGCTGCGCTGGTGATCCTTTACCCGTTTCTGACGGCTGGCTTCCCGGTCTATCAACGCCTTGGCGCTCTCGTGCTGCTGTACGCCATCGGCGCGTCGGCCTGGAACATCGTCGGCGGATACGCCGGACAGGTTTCCATTGGCCATGCCGTGTTCTTCGGTGTCGGGGCGTATTCCGCGGTGCTCGCCTACCATCATCTGGGTCTGCCGCCCATTGCCGGCGTTCCGGTGGGCGTCCTCGTCAGCGTCCTGATTGCGGCGATCATCGGCGTGCCGACCGTGCGGCTGGCCGGTCACTACTTCAGCATGGCGACAATTGCGGTCGCCGAGCTTACGCGCGTCATGACCACGACCAGCGATTTTCTCGGCGGCGCGCAGGGACTCACAGGGCCGACAGTGCCGCGCTCGGTTCTGGACCTCTCCTTCACGTCGGCTGTGCCCTACTACTATATTTTCCTGGTGGTCCTGGCGGGTGTGCTGTGGCTGACGTGGCGGATGGAGACGAGCCGCATGGGCTTCTATCTCCGCGCCATCAAGGACAACGAGCGGGCCGCCCGTTCTCTGGGCGTGATGGCCGGCCGCTACAAGCTCTATGCCTTCATGCTGAGCGCCGCACTGACCTCGCTCGCCGGGGGGCTCTATCTGACCATGTTCGGTTTCATCGATCCGGATTCGGGCCTGGGCATCCTGATCTCGGTGAAGATGCTCATCATGGCGGCGCTGGGCGGCGCGGGTCTCCTGTTCGGCCCGCTGATCGGTGCCGCCATCCTCGTGCCGCTGGAGGAAATCTCCAACAGCGTTCTGGGCGGGCGCGGGGCCGGCCTCACGTTCGTCGTGTACGGTGCGATCATCATGATTATCGCCCGCTTTCTGCCGGCCGGATTGCTCGGCCTGCTAGCCCCTCTTTTCAAGAAAAGAGCAGCGTCCGGAGATCGCGATGCTGCTTGAGGCGCATGACGTCGTCATGGCCTTCGGGGCCTTCAAAGCCGTCGACCAGGCGTCGGTCACGGTGGCCGAGGGCGAGATCCTCGGTCTCATCGGACCGAACGGCGCCGGCAAGTCGACCTTCTTCAACTGTCTCACCGGAGACCTCGTGCCGACGTCGGGCACCGTGAAGTTCAATGGCGTCGATGTCACCCGGCTGACGCCGGAGGCGCGCGCACAGCTTGGCATCGCGCGCACGTTTCAGGTGCCGCTCACGTTCGAGTCCATGACGGTCGCCGAGAACGTGATGATCGGCGCCTTTCTGCGCTACCCGGACGCAAAGACGGCGCGTGCCAAGGCTCTGGAGGTCATCGACCGGGTGGGCATGTCCGCCCTTGCCGACGCGCCGGCGCGCAGCTTGGGTACGCCCGGCCGCAAGCGTCTCGAAATCGCCCGTGCGCTCGCGGCCGAGCCCAAGGTGCTGCTGCTCGACGAGGCGATGGCTGGACTGACGCCCGCAGAGATCCAACGGGCGATCGATCTCGTGCGCAAGATCCACGGAACTGGGATCACCCTGGTCATCGTCGAGCACATCATGGAGGTCATCAACTCGCTGGCGCAGCGGGTCATCGTCTTCCATCAGGGCAAGGAGATTGCGCGCGGCGCGCCCAACGAGGTCGCACGCAACGAGCGCGTCATTGAAGCCTACCTCGGACGGCGGCACGCGCAGCGGATGGCGGCGGAGGCCGGGCGATGACGGCGCCATTGCTCAAGGTCGAGCACCTTGAAGTCCGCTATGGCGACCTGATCGGTGTCGCCGACGTCTCCCTCGAAGTGCCTCCGGGCAAGATCGTGGCTCTGCTCGGATCGAACGGCGCCGGCAAGACGACGACACTCAATGCGATCATCGGCGTGGTGCCGGCGAGCAGCGGACGCATCATCTTTCGCGACCAAGATATCGCGGGCATGCCGGCCTATGCCGTCGTCCGCAAGGGCCTGGCGTTGTCGCCTGAAGGCTGGCGGCTGTTCGTGCAGCAGAGCGTTGAAAACAATCTAATGCTCGGTGCTACGCCGCTGGCCGATCGATCGAGGATCGGAGGCCTTCTGGAGCGTGTCTACGCGACCTTTCCGCAGCTGGCGGAGAGGCGCAAGCAGCGGGCCGGAACGATGTCGGGCGGCGAACGGCAGATGCTTGCCGTCGGGCGTGCTCTCATGAGCGATCCACAG
>JBKKCB010000316.1:0-4504 GCA_046713545.1 Hyphomicrobiaceae bacterium
CTGACCAGGAACCTCAGGCCGACGGTGGAGAGGAGTGCGGCAAACGCCAACTCCAAGGTCCGGCGCGATATCCCGTGCGCGACCCGCGCGCCGTAAGGTGCAGCAAACACGCTGGTGGGTATCATGAGGGCTGCACCGATGAGGCTCACGTACCCGAGCGAGAACGGCGGCAGACCGGTCTCGCCCCATCCGGCCCAAGCCAGGCCAATGGCGCCAGGCAACGCAATCAGCGTGCCGATGCCGGCGGATGTGCCGACGGCACGCTGAATGCTTCGGCCATAGAGCGTCAGCATGGTGGTGACGAAGGCGCCGCCGCCGACAGACAAGAGCGTCGACACGGCCCCGACGAAGGCACCGAACAGTTCTACCAGCGGGTTGCGCGGCAAGTCATTGCCCAAGCGCCAGTCGTCGCGGCCGAAGGCAAGCTTGATCGACATCACGGTGGCGAACCCGACCCAAACCCACTTCAGCATTGTCCCCGACGCATAACTGGCGATGGCCGCACCCAGTGCAACGCCGACAAGCACCGAGGGTGCAAGCCGCTTGAACGCGGGCATGTCCACACCGCCACGGGCGTTGTGCGCGGCAAAAGACCGAAGCGTTGTCGGCACCATCACGGCCAACGACGTGCCGACTGCCATGTGCATGCGCAATGCCGGATCTATGCCGAGCACGCCGAACACCTCGTAAAGCACGGGCGCCACAATGCCGCCGCCCCCAATGCCAAGGAGGCCAGCCAAAAAACCCGTGACGAGGCCCGCAACCACCAGCGCAAAGACGAGCAAGCCGATGGTTTCGGCCGACACCGATGTGTACATGCTTTTTTCCTTACTCGGCCGCCACCGCGCGCTGAGCGAGGGTGCTCTCGACGATGGCCATGGCGTCACGCAGCACCTCGGCTGTCGCAGCTTCGCCAACTGCTTTCTCGCTGAGGTGGCGCCGGTAGGCACGGGCGCGTGGTTGGCCGTGATACAAGCCCAGCGCATGGCGTGCGACGTTATTGAGCCTGCCGCCACGCTGGAGATGGGCCTGCGCATACCCGATAAATCCTTCCAGAGCCTCGGCCCTGGAAGGGGCAGCCTGCCCATCGGCAAAAAAGCGGCGATCCACATCCGCCAACACGTAGGGCGTCTGGTAGGCGGCGCGACCGAGCATGACGCCGTCCACGTGCTGCAAGTGCCGCTCCGCCTCGGTCAGGGATTCAATTCCCCCGTTGATGACAATTTCCAATTCGGGATGAGCAAGCTTGAGGCGATAGATGCGGTCGTAGTCGAGCGGAGGGATCTCGCGATTCTCCTTCGGAGACAGACCCTGCAACCAGGCCTTGCGCGCATGCACGATGAAGGTGGCGCAGCCGGCCGCAGCCACTGTGGTGATGAAGTGCTCGAGATCGGCCTCGCTATCCTGCTGGTCGATGCCGATGCGGCATTTGACTGTCACGGGGATGCGGACGCGTGACTGCATGGCCGCAACACAACGCGCGACAAGATCGGGGCTGGCCATCAGGCACGCGCCGAAATGGCCGCCCTGCACGCGATCGGACGGACAGCCGACGTTGAGATTGATCTCGTCGTAACCGTAGCTCTCGCCGATGCCTGCAGCCTCGGCGAGGCGGTCTGGTGCAGACCCGCCCAACTGCAGCGCCAGGGGATGCTCCTGCGGATCGAAGGCCAGAAGCATATCCCGATTGCCGCGCAGCACGGCCTCCGCCGTAATCATCTCCGTATAGAGGAGCGCATGACGCGTGATGAGCCGGTGGAAGAAGCGGCAATGCCGATCCGTCCAGTCCATCATCGGGGCCACGCAGAATCTATGTGGGCGAAATTGCACCGTTTCCGAGCGTCCTGAGCGAGTTGAAGCGCGTCCGTTCACACACACGGCTTTGTATATTCACACCGATAGACCGTCGAGTGCTTGTTCGACGATGGTTTCGGCAAAGTCGGCACTCAGTTGATGGTGACCGACCATGAGGCGGAAGAATACCGGTGCCATGACGAGGTCGGCTGCAGCCTCCAAATCCAGCCGCCGCCTGATATCGCCACGCTTGACGCCGTCGCCGAGGATTTCGAGCACGCGGTCGCGAACCTTCAGCAGAAGATGGTGACGGAAGGCTTTCGCGAGTTCCGTGCTGTGATCCGCGGCTGCTATGAGTTCTGCAGCACTGCGTCCAACCGGCGTAGAGAACGCAGCCACAAGATCTTTGACCACACGCTTCAGGTCATGCCGGACCGTTCCGCCTGAGACACCCTGAGGCGCCACGGCCGTCGCCTCGATGAGCGCTGCCATGGCTACGGCCTTGGCATTGGGCCACGAGCGATAAATTGTCGGCCGGCTGATACCCGCCCGCGCGGCCAGTTCCTCGATCGTTACAGCGCCAATGCCGCCTTCCGCCAAAAGATCCTTGGCCGCCTCCAAGACTTTGAGATTGGCGGCTGCGTTGCGCGGCCGACCGCGTTGTTTTTTGTGTGACACCGGCATGGCTCTTGACAGGCGGTTATTAAATTTACATTATGTAACGTAAATTAGCAGAGGAGGTCGACGATGTCCAATGTGAATCCGGTCCCAACCGGGCACAGCCCGTTAGTCCCCATGCTGGGCCTAAAAAATTGCGCCAAAGCGATTGCCTTCTACAAGGAGGCATTCGGAGCCACGGAAGACTTTCGGCTCGCTGAAGCGTCTGGAAAGGTCGGCCACGCCGAGCTTCGCATAGGCGGCGCACTCGTCTCTTTATCGGACGAGTATCCCGACTATGGCTGTCTCAGCCCAGTGAGCATCGGCGGCACGCCCGTGAAATTCCAACTCTACGTGCCCGACGTCGACGCTGCCGTTGAGCGCGCATTGCAAGCGGGAGCCTCGTTGGTTCGGCCTCTCAGGAACGAATTCTACGGCGACCGCACGGCCACCGTCGCCGACCCCTTCGGCTACTCCTGGCAACTTGCCAGCCGGATCGAAACAGTCGCGCCGTCTGAGATGCAGGCGCGGTGGGATCGCGCGATGGCCGGTCAAGCCTAGCTGACATTGTCGCTTTTGCATCGGATGGCGCCCTGGAGGGGCGCCATCCGATCTTATTCCATCAAGCTGTTTTGAGATGCTTGAACATGTGGCCGCGCGCTTCGTCGTCCATTTCAGTCTTGAAGGCGTGCTTGTCCTTGAGCGCAATGGCCCGTGCCGCGGCCGGCCGGGCGCTGATCTCGTCGACCAGGCGCTTCAGGTTGGAAAACTCCGCCCACGCCTCCTCGCCCAGCGCGAACGGGATCAGGCGCGCCCAACCCCAGACATCCATGTCCACGATCGTATAGGCATTGCCGACCACGTAGCGCTGCTTGGCGAGGCGTGCATCAAGAATACCGAAGTGCCGCTTCGCTTCGTACTGATAGCGATTGTTGGCATAGGGCAGCTTTTCCGGCGCGAAGTGCTTGAAGTGAACGGCCTGCCCTGTGAACGGCCCGACGCCGCTGGCGACGGACATCAGCCAGGACAGCAATTCAGCCCGCGCAGCCGGCGTGTTGGCCGGCAGAAACTTGCCTGTCTTCTCGGCCAGATAGAGCAGGATCGCGTTGCTGTCGAAAACCGTCACGTCGCCGTCGACGATAGCCGGCACCTTGCCGTTGGCATTGATCGCAAGGTATCCAGCCTTGAATTGATCTCCCTTGCGCGTATCAACGGGAATCCCCTCGTATTCCACCCCCGCTTCCTCGAGGAACAGGGCCACCTTGGTCGGATTTGGCGAGCCGTTGTAATAAAACTTTAACACTGGGCACCTCCGGTGCGTGAATGGAACGTTGCGATGCGCGGTCAGCCTGGGCGCGTCCCGTTATGATTGCTTGAGCAGCCACGACTTGTACAGGCCCATACTGCCGCCACCCCGCGCCGGCAATGGCATGAGTGCGCGGTGTTCCTTGATAATCCACGCGTCAACCTCCTGTTCACGAGTCGTTGGAACAATCTTTAGACGGATCAGGCACTGTCATAGGAGCGGATAGGGGATGGGCAGCTTACATGCGTCGAGCATCACGGAGTTTGCTGAGTAAGACATCCCATGCTGTCAGGGGGATGTTCGCGTCGATGGTGGACACCGTCTCGGGGACGATATCCGCTGCCAACATGAAGCGCGTGGGTATCGGTCTCGTCCTGCTGATCGTCGCCACCACCGCTCTGACACTGTGGGTCATCCAGCATCATGAATTGGCGGTCGCACTCGGTCTCCTCGCTGGGGCGGTCTATGCAATGACGCTGCTGCGTGCGCTGGCCGACAAATCCCGCGAACTTGAGCTGACGCTCAACCATATGACACAGGGCATCATGATGGTGGACCCGGATCGCAAGGTGCCGGTGATCAACCGGCAGGCGATCGATCTGCTCGGATTGCCCGCATCACTGCTGTCGGGGCGGGTGACTTTCGAAGACATCCTGAGCTTTCAACAGAACTCCGAGGAGTTTGGCAAGAACGGCATGTCGGTCGAACCCGTTGTTTGGGATTTGATCAAGCAAGGCGGGGGGTCGA
>JBKKCB010000317.1:0-7879 GCA_046713545.1 Hyphomicrobiaceae bacterium
ACCAGCAGCTCTGCGTGATCCGCCAGACGGTGCGCGATCTCAACCTTCCATTGGAAATCATCGCCGCGCCCACCGTTCGGGAGAACGACGGCGTCGCCATGTCGAGTCGCAACCGCTATCTAAGTCCCGAGGAGCGTGGCGCAGCGCCGACCCTGCATCGCGTCATCGCCGCGGTCGCAAAGGCAGCTGCCCAGGGCGAGGAGGCTGGCGCGCTGGTCCAAGGGCGACAGGCGCTCGAAGCCGCCGGGTTCCGCGTCGACTATCTCGAGGTGCGCGACGCGGAGACACTCAAGGCACCCCACCCAAGTCGTGCAAAGCGCGTGCTGGTTGCGGCCTGGCTCGGCAAGACACGCCTCATCGACAACGTGGCCGTCTAGACCGTGTCCGTGCCGCGGGCGCTTGGCGTTGCCCTGCACCGTTATACCCGTGTCCGCCGTGCCTGTGGCGCCGCCACAACTTGCAAATCCAGGCCTGTTGTGCGACTTGGGCTGTTGCTCGGACCGGTGCGAGAATCGGCCGACGAAGCCACCCTACCAACTGCGTTGCGTGCGTCCGTCCTGTCCTTGCGAGAGCGGTGATATCCGATGGCATCGTCACGCGATCTGTTCGCTAAGCTCGAGGCTGAATTGAACGAAAAACCGGTTCGCGGCCGTAAATCCCTTGATGCGTCGGAGACCTACACAGCCTCCGATATCGAGGTTCTTGAAGGATTGGAGCCGGTCCGCCGCCGTCCTGGCATGTACATCGGCGGCACTGACGAAAAGGCGATGCACCACCTCTTCGCCGAGGTCATCGACAACTCCATGGACGAGGCGGTCGCCGGGCATGCGACCTTCATCGAGGTGCGCCTGGACGCCGACGGGTTTCTGTCGGTCACGGACAACGGCCGCGGCATCCCGGTCGACCCGCACCCCAAGTTCAAGCCCAAGTCTGCCCTTGAAGTCATCATGACCATGCTGCACTCGGGCGGCAAGTTCGACGGCAAGGCCTACAACACCAGTGGCGGCCTGCATGGCGTCGGTGTGTCCGTCGTCAATGCGCTCTCCGAAACGCTGGAAGTGGAAGTCGCGCGCGGCCAGCAGCTCTATCGCATGATGTTCTCGAGGGGCGTTCCCGACGGCAAGCTGCAGAAGCTCGGCTCGATCATGAACCGGCGCGGCACCCGCATCCGCTTCAAGCCGGATACGGCGATCTTCGGCAAGGGTGCGGCGTTCAATCCGGCGCGGCTCCTGAAGATGGCGCGCTCCAAGGCCTATCTTTTCGGCGGTGTCGAAATCCGCTGGTCCTGTGATCCTGTCCTCATCAAGGACGACACGCCGGCGGAGGCCGTTTTTCATTTCCCGGGCGGGCTCAAGGACTATCTTTTGTCGTCGATTGAAGGTCGCGTGTTCGTGACCAAGGATGTCTTTTCAGGCCGGGTGGACAAGGCCGGCGGTCATGGTTCCGTCGAGTGGGCCGTCGCCTGGATCGCCGACGAGGACGGTTTCTCGAACTCCTACTGCAATACTATTCCGACGCCGGAGGGTGGCACCCACGAGGCCGGCCTGCGTCAGGCGCTCTACAAAGCGCTGCGCGCCTACGGCGAACTTGTCGGCAACCGCCGCGCGGCGCAGATCACGTCCGAGGACGTGATGGGCACGGCTGCCTCCATGCTCTCGGTTTTTATCCGCGAACCTGAATTCCAGGGGCAGACCAAGGATCGGCTGGCAACGCAGGAAGCAACGCGCATCGTCGAAAACACCGTGCGCGATGCATTCGACCATTGGCTGGCCGACGCCCCGCAGCAGGCAACGCGACTGCTCGAATGGACGGTCGAGCAGGCGGAGGACCGCCTCAAGCGTCGCCGCGAGAAGGAGGTTGGCCGTCAGAGTGCGACGCGCAAGCTGCGGCTTCCCGGCAAGCTGGCGGACTGCACGATCAGCTCCAATATCGGCACGGAAATCTTCATCGTCGAGGGCGACAGCGCCGGCGGCTCGGCGAAGCAGGCGCGCGACCGAGAGCGTCAGGCGGTGCTCCCGCTGCGCGGCAAGATCTTGAACGTGGCCAACGCCACGTCACAGAAGCTGTCGCAGAACCAGCTGCTGTCCGATCTCGTCCAGGCGCTGGGCGCCGGCACGGGCAGCAAGTATCGCGACGAAGATCTGCGCTACGAGCGCGTGATCATCATGACGGACGCTGACGTCGATGGCGCCCACATCGCTTCGCTCCTGATCACCTTCTTCTTTCAGGAGATGCCGGAGCTGATCGACAACGGCCACCTCTATCTGGCTGTGCCACCGCTGTACAAGCTGACGCACGGTGCCAAGTCGTTCTACGCCCGTGACGACAAGCACAAGGACGAGATCATGAAGAAGGAGTTCGCCGCCAACGCCAAGGTCGAGATCTCGCGCTTCAAGGGCCTTGGCGAAATGAACGCCCCACAGCTCAAAGAGACCACAATGAATCCTGCGCGGCGGATACTATTGCAGGTCTCGGTCGGCGAAGGCGAGAAGGTGGCAGTATCGGAGGCCGTCAACGCGCTCATGGGTTCAAAGCCCGAGGCACGGTTCCGCTTTATCCAGGAGCACGCGGCGTTCGCCAAAGACCTCGATATCTAGCAGCGCTGCACGCCCTATCCGACGTGTGCGCCTGTCTTGCGCGCGCGAGAATCGAAGAACAATACCTGGCTGATGATCGCCTTGACGGCATCGATGCGAAACGGCTTGGTAATCAGGAAAGCTGGCTCTGGCCTGGCTCCGGTCAGAAGCCGCTCCGGGAAGGCCGTAATGAATATGACCGGCAGTTCTTCGGCCTGTAAAATCTCGTTGACGGCCTGAAGCCCGGAGCTGCCGTCAGCGAGCTGGATGTCCGCCAGGACGAGGCCCGGACGATGCTTCGCGACGGCCGATACGGCCTCGCTGTGAGTGCGTGCCATGCCACTGACGCGATGGCCAAGGCTGGTGACGATGCTCTCCAGATCCATGGCGACAAGCGGCTCATCCTCGATAATGAGAACGTCGGTCGCCATCTGGCTGGCGATTTGCCGGTCGGCCTCCTCAATCAGCCCCAGCACGTCTGCAACATCGGTGTCCAGGATGAAGGCCGCTTCTTCCGTGGTAAATCCTTCGACCGTGGTCAGGAGGAACGCGAGCCTGGGCTCGCGCGCAATGCCCCGGAGGCTACGGTCGGCTCCGGGCACTTCCTCGTCGAGGACACCAGCCGCCTCTGACGCTGGGACCGTCTGCAAGAAGGCCTTGTACAGAGCGGCGCGTGGGTTCTTGGCCTCAGGGAAAGAGTCCGGCCGCGCGATCAGGCTTTCGAGTGTAGTTGCAACGTTTTGGTCGCCCTGGCGTTGGTTGCCAGACAACGCGCGTGCAAATCGCCTCAGGAGCGGCAAGTGCGGCGCAATGCGTTGCGCGGTAGTGGACATGGCGAAGTCCCCGTTTTGCAAATCGCAGTTCGGTTCCGGATATCACAACCAAGTATCAACGTTTAGCCGAGTATGGGGTTCCAATGCGGTGGAACTTTTCGGAAGAACGCGCGTTTTGTTGCCTTGAAGAGTAGCGATAGGCTACGGATGAGCGGGGTCCATATCTCGAAATTATATGGATTTAGAGAGCAATTATGGGCTCGCATCGCAAGGCGCCGGGGCAGCACTCAATGAAAGACGAGAAGAGGGAGGGGGCAAAACCCGAAGCGCGGGTTGATGCCAATGTTCGTGCACATTTAGGTCGAAAGCTGAAAACTGCTTACCAAACTCTTGTTGAGGAACCGGTACCCGACAGATTTGTAAAACTGCTCGAAGAACTGCGCAGTAAAGAGGGGAAATCGTGATGGGCCAGAGCCTGCCCCCCTCTACAAACCCGCCCATGCGCGAAGCGCTTGTTTCTGCGATCCCCAATTTGCGAGCGTTCGCCATTGCCCTGTGCCGCGATGCCAGCCGCGCCGATGACCTTGTGCAGGAAACCCTTGTGAAGGCATGGAACAACCGCGAGTTGTACAAGGAAGGTACGAACTTGAGGGCGTGGCTTTTCACCATCCTGCGCAACACCTACTTCTCCGAGCATCGCCGGCTTCGTTATCAGGCAAGCTATCGTGAGGCTGTCGATACAACCAAATCCTGGCAGCACCCCGAGCAAGAGGGCCATTTGGATTTGCAGGATTTTCTCGGGGCTCTCGCCGAATTGCCCCCCGACCAGCGGGAATCCCTGCTTCTCGTCGGAGCCGAAGGGTTTTCCTACGAGGAAGCCGCGGAGATCAGCGGTTGTGCGGTCGGGACAATCAAGAGCCGGGTCAATCGCGCGCGCCGGCGTCTGTCCGACGCGCTTCAGATCTCCGGCAGCGATGAGTTCAATGCTGATCCGAAGTTCGAATCGATTGTTGCCCGGGCTGCCGCTGCGGCTCGCCGCGTGTAGGGTTTGCTCCTAGGGCTCGAAGCCTTCGAAAGTGATGCCGTCGGCCCATCGCTCGGCGGACACGAGATCCTGGGGCGTTCTAACGGTCCACGTCATCACCGGCACGCGCATGACCTCGCGTGCAAACTGGGTTACCGGGGTGGGCAGGGACTTGACGTCATAGGAGAAGAACGCGGGCTCCACAGGACCGCTTTCAAGCAAATGCGATAACCGAAAGGCCCGCTCCTGGCCAATCTTGTCCGGCCACCAGCCTTTGCCGCTGTAAATGCCAGATACGATCCCGCGGGGAATGGCTGGCACCAGTTCCTTGACCGTCGTCATGACGCCTGGATCAAACGACATGAGCGCGAGCGGCCCCTTGTAGGAGGCTACGAGGCCGGCAATCGCCTTGAGGAAAGGGGCGTTGGGCCGATCCCAGTCGCTCTTGATCTCGACGAGTAAGGGGACACGACCGGCAACGAGGCTCAGAAACACTGACAGAGGCAGGATGCGTTCGGAACTGCCTCGGTAAGTCAGAGTGGCAATGGTGGCAGGCGCGCAGTGTTCGATCCGGCCGGGACTATCGATCAGCCGGCTGAATTCCGCATCGTGAAATACGAATGGCGTGCCGTCGGCCGCCGGCCGCAGATCGCATTCGATGCCGTAATCCTTGTCGATGGCCGCTGTGAAGGCTGCCGCGGTGTTCTCTATGACGCCTTTGGCAGCGTCATGCAGTCCGCGATGTGCGATCGGACGAAGGAAGGCGCGGTCAAGCATGCCATCAGGCCGGCGCGATGGCGATGATGGCCTCGACTTCGACAGCCGCATCGAGGGGCAGGCTGCCGACGCCGACAGCTGAACGGGTATGGCGGCCCTTGTCTCCCAGAATCTCCACAAGGCAATCGGATGCGCCGTTCACCACCTGTGGGTGCTCCGTGAATGCAGGGATCGCATTGACGAATCCCGTTAGCTTCACGATTTGGGCAATGCGGTCCAGGTTCCCAAGCGCAGCTCTGGCTTGCGAAAGGATGTTCAGCGCGCACAGTTTGGCGGCGGCACGCCCACCTGCCACGTCAACACCGCCGCCGAGCTTGCCGGTCATGACAGTTCCATCAGCGGCACGCGAAATCTGGCCAGAGATGAACAGCAGCTGGCCCGCGATATGGAAGGGGACGTAATTTGCGACGGGCGCAGGCGCATCCGGCAGGGTGAGGCCCAACGCCTTGAGCCGTCCTTCTATGGTGTTGGTCATGTGCAATCCTGTTCGGCCATCGTGTGACGTCGTTGGTCACGCCCATTTATCCGGCACCACACTACCTTTGCAATGGTCGGGCGGAGGGATAGTGTGCCCCAAAGCCCGGTTGCCAATCCTGGAGTTCCGGATGCGCAGTGTGTTTCTTGTCGCTTCGGTTTGTGGTGTCACGGCGGCGACACTGCAAACGCTGGCAGTGCCGTCTGCGCACGCCCGTGTGCTTGCGCCGCATCGGGCAGTCTACGAGATAACGCTCGATCGGTCGCGTGGCGGTTCGGGTGTCAGCGACATGGCCGGCCGCATGGTCTATGAGCTGACGGGCAGCGAATGCGAAGGCTATACGCAGTCGATGCGGTTCATCACGCGAATGACCAATCAGGAAGGCGTCGTATCGCTGACCGACATGCGTTCTTCGAGTTCGGAGGATGCAAATGCCAAGAATTTTCGCTTCAGCTCGAGCCAGTACAAGGATTCAAAGCTCTCGGAATCGACGACGGGCGATGCCGCGCGCGCTGGCCCATCCGGCGAAGTGAAGGTTGAACTGACCAAGCCCGCCAAGAAGGAGATGGAGCTCAAGCCCAATGTCTTTTTCCCAATCCAGCACTCCATAGCCTTGCTGGAGGTGGCTGCGAGAGGCGACGCCATTTTCCAGGCTGACCTGTACGACGGCTCGGAGAAGGGCGAGAAGGTCTACGGCACGACAGCCTACATCGGGCGAGGACGGCAGGCCGGGTTCAACAAGGAGCTGGCGCCGGCAAAAAACGCCGAGCGCCTGGACGGGCTGAAGGCCTGGCCGGTTTCAATCAGCTATTTCGAGCCGGGCTCCCAGAAAACGGATGCGGTGCCGGTCTATGAGCTGGCCTTCCTCTACTTTGAGAACGGCGTTTCCCGGCGCTTGTTCATCGACTACGGCGAATTCGCCATCCGCGGCAGCCTAAAGGAAATTATGTTTCTGGAGTCCGGCAAGTGCGACGGCAAGAAGTAATCCGCGGCCTGCGCTATTCCATTTTGGCGACCAGACAATCGATCTGCTGGCGCTTCAATTGGGAGCAGGCCGAGGCCGCCTCATGCGAGTTAAAGCCGGAGAACCGGGCGCGGTAGTACTGCTTGCCTGAGTTCTCGATGCGCTGGGTCAGCGGAGACCGCCCTTCGAGTACGGCACTGGCGCGCGCCTGCGCAGCCTGCAGTTGGCGACGTGCCTCGGACTCGGAGCTGTAGGCGCCGACCTGCACCGCGAAACCGATTTTCGAAGGTCCCTCAGCTTGCGACGGCCGCTCTGACTGCGGTGTGTGCGATGGCGGCGTCCATTGCGTTGCGGCAAGCGCAAGCTGGCCGAGCGCCAGTCGTTCTGCCTGCCGGTCCAGGCTCGTAGGCGCGCCGCTGCGGACGGGACCAGCATCTGCATCCCTTGCGGTCATGGGTTGAACTCTTTCTTCACCTGCGGTGCGGATCTCCGCCAGCGCCACCGCGCCGGACTGAGCATCCAGGCTGCGCGCGCGAGGAACGACCGCAACGGATCGAACACGGGCGATCTGAATCGGGGGCGTTGGGACGACACGCGGTCCGGTCGCCACATCCGCGTCGGCGGACTGCGCCTGTTCGCGCGGCTCTGGTGAACGTGTCTGAAGATCGTTGCTTGCGGGTCGAGCGCGCTGCTGCTGACCGGCTGACGCCGCGCTTGCGGCAGCTGCAGCCATTCCACGCGCGGTCTGGTCCCTGCGAGCGGCGATCGGGCGCGGCGCCGGCGGTTCCTCAGGTGTTGCCTTTGCAACGAGAGGCGGGCGGCGCGTTTTCTCTCCGGACGCGTTGTGGAGCGCCCGTGTCAGAAGCGTCTTCATGTGAGCGTTGCGAGACGCCGCCGTCGAGCCGCCGAAGATGGCTCCGACCACGTGCTTCCCGTCCCGCCGGACGGAAGAGACCAGGTTGAATCCTGAAGCCGAGGTGTAGCCCGTCTTGATGCCGTCCGTGCCTTCGTAACGGCCGAGGAGGGTATTGTGATTGCGATACAGCGAGCCGTTGTAGGCGAAGGTCTGGGTCGCAAACAGGGAATAGTACCGCGGGAAATGGTCGTTCAGGCGCAGCGCTAGCGTCACCATATCGCGCGCCGTGGTCAGCTGACTGGCGTCGGGAAGGCCGTGGGGGTTTCTGAAGACCGTCGATCCCATGCCGAGGGCGCGCGCCTTTTGCGTCATCAGGGCGGCGAATTTCTCCGTGGAGCCGGAAATATGCTCGGCGACCGCCACCGCCACGTCGT
>JBKKCB010000318.1:0-8199 GCA_046713545.1 Hyphomicrobiaceae bacterium
GGATCGGGGTGGTCGAACGAGATCGCCCCGACGGGCGAAAAGCGGCGCAGGTCGTACTTGTAAGGCGCGTAGTTGCCGTGCCAGGCCACCACGTCGAACGGGGAGTGCCCGAGCGTCGTGCGCCAAAGTGTGCCACCCCATTTCACCGTCAGATGGCAAGGCTCGTCGCGATCCTCGTAGGCCGCGACGGGCGTGAGGAAATCCCGCGCGTTGGCAAGGCAGTTGGCGCCGATGGGTCCGCGCTCAGGCAGCGTGAAAGCGCCGCCGTAGTTCTCGCAGATGTACCCGCGGGCCGGGCCGCCCATCAGCTCCACGCGCATCTTCACGCCGCGCGGAATGACGACGATCTCGCCGGGCTCGGCTTCGATGATGCCGAACTCGGTGACGACGCGCAGCCGCTCCTCCTGGAGCACAATAAGCATTTCGGCATCGGCATTGTAGAAGCAGGCGTCGCGCATGGACTGCGTGGCGAGGTAGATGTGTGCGGCCATGCCGGTCTGGGTGCCGGCGTCGCCAGCCGTGGTCATGGTGCGGATGCCGTCCACGAAGGTGAGCTTTTCCCTCGGGATCGGTGCCGGGTGCCAGCGCAATTGCCCGATCGGCATCTCGTGCTCGTGGCAGGGGGCCGTGCGCCAGAAGCCACCGTCGACCTTGGTGAAGCGTCCGGAATGCTTCACCGACGGCCGGATGCGATAGAGCCAGGAGCGCTCGTTGGAGGCGCGCGGTGCCGTGAAAGGCGATCCCGACAGCTGTTCGGCGTAAAGGCCGTAGGCACATGTCTGCGGCGAGTTGCGGCCAACCGGCAGTGCGCCCGGCAGCGCCTCGGTTTCCAGGCTGTTGCCGAAACCGGACATGTAGGAAAGGGCCATGGCGGGCCTCCTTGCAGCGTCGCGCATTTCCTCTCGAACGTCTCGACCCAATCTAGGCGTTCGGGCCGTCGATGACAAAGACTCGCGCGTCGATGGCACCGGTCTCGATGAACTTGGCAGTGAGATCAGCCAGCACGGGCGCCAGGAGATAACCATGACGGTAGGCGCCGGTCACGTAGATGTGGCGGCCGCGGACGATGATTTTCGGCACGTTGTCGGGGAGCGACGGACGCACGCCCGCGGTGAGCTCGACGATCTCGGCCTCGCCGAAAGCTGGATGTACGGCGTAGGCGGTGCCGAGCAGATCGAGCGCGGAGCGGACGGTGACGGGCGCGGCATCCTCGCGCTCGATGACGGTGGCGCCGACCATGTAGAGGTGATCCCCCCAGGGCACCACGTAGAGCGGGAAGCGGGGGTGCAGCAGCCGGATCGGGCGCATCAGGCCGACATCGGGCGCGCGGACGACGGCCATCTCGCCCCGGACGCCGCGCAGGTCCGCAAGGTCCGGGCGCGCGGCAAAGCCGCGGCAGTCGATCACGACATGGCCGGACGCGGCGAAGGCTGCGGGATCTGCTATCGGTGAGCCGAAGTGCAGGTCCGCGCCCAGGCGCCGTGCTTCGGTCGCAAGCCAGGCGAGCGCGGCACGCGGTGCGACGTGCGCTTCGTCGGGGTAAAACAGGCCGCGGGGGAAGCGGTCCGCGAGATTGCTTTCGAGGTCCGCGATCCGGCCGGCATCGATCAACTGGTGGCCGTCGGTCAGACGGGCAAAGCGAGTGAGCTCGCTCTGGTCGCGCGGCGCGGCGACGACCAGGCTGCCGCGTGCCACGACGCCGGGATAGGCCGCTTTCCACAGCTCCAGGCCGCGCAGGCCGAGCGCCTGGATTATGGGTTCGGCGGCCTCCGACTCGCAGTAGGGCGCCAGCATCGCGCCGGCGATGCGGCTGGACGCGCCGGTCGCCGCTTCCGGCAACGTTTCGTGCAATGCCACGGCACGGCCGCGACGCGCCAGCTCGAAGGCCTGCCAAAGTCCGAAGATGCCGCCGCCGACGACAATGATGGGATCGAGTTTCACCAGCCAATCCTAAAGGCGCACGTTGGGCTTAGGGCATAGCACGGGAGCGGGGCTAGTCCGCAAGAACGATGCCTTCGCGGCGCGGGTCGGCGCCGCCCTCGAGAGTGCCGTCGGGGCGTCGGACGATGACATGCACGCCGGACGTCTGGGCGTCGAAGGTGATGATGTGTCCATAGGGCTTGATCTTGAGCGCCTGCCAGAGGGGAGACCGCACGGCCCACGGGTGGGCCAGCACGTCCATGATCGAGGCGGGAGTGAATTCGATCTCGAAGGCACCGCCGCGGCTGCCGAAATTGTCGAGGGCGGCGGCAGCCTGGGCGTCGAGCTGCCAGTCTATGAGGGCGATGAGCGTCTTCAGAACGTAGAGGATGATGCGGCTGCCGCCAGGCGCACCCAGAACTGCTGAGGGAATGCCGCGCTCGTCGAGCACAATGGTCGGCGACATGGAGCTGCGGGGCCGTTTGCCCGGCTCGACACGGTTGGCGATGGGGCGGCCGTCGGCGGCACGCGGACGGAACGAGAAATCCGTCAGTTGATTGTTGAGCAGGAAACCTGCCGCCCACAGGCGCGAGCCGAAGCCGGTCTCGATGGACGTCGTCATCGCGAGGGCATTGCCGGTGCCGTCGACAATCGAGATGTGGCTGGTGCCCGTTGCTTCATGCGTTTCATCGCGGCCGTACGCGGCTTTTTTGAGCCCCGGCGGGGTGCCGGCCGGTGCTTTCGGCATGGCCATGAGGGTATGGATTAGCGGACGCCGGGCATCGACGTAGGCGGGATCGAGGAGGCCGGACGGCACCGGGGTGATGTCGTTGTCGGCGACGTAGCGGTCGCGGTCGGCGAAGGCCAGCTTTTCAGCCTCGGCGATCAGATGCTGTGCGTGCGCAGGCATGCCGGTGCGCGTGCCGCGGCCGAGGTCGAACGGCTCGAGCAGGGTGAGAACCTGGGCCACAGTGATGCCGCCCGATGAGGGCGGGCCCATGCCGCAGACCTGCCGCCGGCGATACGTGGCGCAGACCGCGGGGCGTTCCTTGGCGCGATAGGCGGTGAGATCGGCGAGCGTCAGGTCGCCCTTCGGGCCAAGCGCTTCGCCGACGGCGCGGACGATGTCTGCGGCCACGGGGCCTGCGTAGAACGCGGTCGCGCCGTTTGCCGCGATGGCTTGCAGCGTCGCGGCGAATTCGGGATTGGCGAGACGATGTCCGACCGGCCGTGGCGCGTCCTTGGCATCAAAGAAATAGCGCCGCGCGCCCGGTGCAAACCCAGCGGGGCCCTGCTCCGCCAGCAAAAGGCTGAGACGCGGCGAGACGATGAAGCCATCGGTCGCCAGCTTGATCGCCGGCCCGAACAGATCTGCCCACGGCAAACGGCCATGCTGCCGGTGGGCCATCTCCATCGCCGCGACCACGCCGGGCACACCCACACTCAAGCCGGAGCGCACCGCCTCGCCGAATGGCATCGGCCGGCCGCCTTTCAGAAAGCGGTCGGGCTTGGCGGAGGCGGGAGCGGTCTCGCGCCCGTCGTAGGTCGTCAGCGTTTTGGCGGCCGCATCGAAGTGCACCAGAAAGGCGCCGCCGCCAATGCCGGATGATTGCGGCTCGACCAGATTGAGCACGAGTTGTACGGCGATGCCGGCGTCAATGGCGCTGCCGCCACGACGCAAAATTTCGATTCCGGCCTCGACGGCGTAAGGGTTGGCTGCAGCCACCATGTGCCGGGAGCCGCGCACGAACCGTTTGTCGGTGACAGCGGTCGCCGATTCGGGGGCTATCTGCCCGCGCTGTGCCATCGCGTCAGTTGTCGCAACAGGACCCGCAACGACCAGGACGAGCAGGAGGGAGACAGGCGAAGACGCTCGCAGGCGTGCGATTGCGGAGATCATGCGGTCCTGTGCAGCAGAGAGGAGCCTGCATCGTAGACCGCAGGCCACCGGCTGCGAAAGGGAAGGGATGGGTCCGCGGGCGCGATAGAGGGGTGGAGGACGGCAGTGCCAGGACAAGGGGCATCCCGGGGGATGCACGGCCGTCCTCCTGAGGCGGAGCAACGCACACCGACTTTGTCTGCGGTGCCAGCCGGGGTTAGCTGCCCGCAGACCGATTGTGAGGGTGGGGGGAAGCCACCTGCTCCTACGCAACGCCACGCCTACAACAGGACCGTCGGAAGACGGCCAACCGCGAAGAAGATCCGTGCCTCGAAACAGGCGGGAGAGAGGGGCAATCCCGCTTGGTCCTCGGCATCTGTACGCTCGTGATTTCTTCTTCGCATGTTCTTTCTTCGTTCTATGTCAAATTGCGACCCGCCGTCAAGACAAAAACAGAACCTAAACAGAACTTAATGAGCTCAAGCGGAGCCCTCTGTTCGTTCGCCGCCAGGCAAAGACATTTTTCCAAATCGAGCAAAAGCCTCTGATGTACAACAGAATTTGTTGCCTGTTTCCCACACCCGGTCACAAAACATCCCACACGCGCCCAAAACCGCGATGAGCGGCAGTGCGTCCCGTTGCATCCGTGCCCCGGCATCGCCACAATCCCGGCAACGGTCAGGCTTATTTGGCGACAGCGTCCCTGACTATCACCTGATACAGCCGGTTTTCGCATAGAGCCGGCCTGCTCGAGTCGCGTCCAAGCGACATCCGATCGGGGATGATCGGCACGAACAACGGGGGTTCAAAACCGAGATGATCATGAAACGTATCCTGGAGCGCACGCTCCTCGCTGCAGGCGGTCTCATGCTGGGCGCCATATCGGGACTATCCGGTGCCTCGGCACAGAGTTCAGACTGGCTCTGGGGCGGCGGTTCCATCACCGGCGGCAGCGGTCGCGAAACGGTGCGCTTCAGCCCGCAATATTCACCGGGACAAGTCGTGGTCAGTTTCGGGGATCGCCGGCTGTACCTCGTGACACGGCCGGGCGAGGCGGCCAGCTACCCCATCGCCATTCCGCGCGAACAAAGCCGCTGGCAAGGCATTACCAGCGTCTCCATGAAGCGCGAGAACCCGTCGTGGACGCCGACGCCGACCATGCGTGCTGAAAATCCGCGCCTGCCGAACTGGGTGCCGGGCGGCCATCCCCTCAATCCGCTGGGTGTGCGCGCGCTGTACCTTGGATCGTCGGCCTATCGCATTCATGGCACCGACGCTCCCTGGACCATCGGATCGGCCGTGTCGAAGGGTTGCATCCGCATGTACAATCAGGACGTGCTCGATCTTTACCCGCGAGTCAACGTGGGGGCCAAAGTGACCGTCACATGGCAGAAGTTCAGCGCGCAGCCGGCTGTGGCATCCAGCGACGAGGACGTGGTGGTGTCGAAGCGCAAGCCACAGGTCAAAGTCAAGCACGCGCGACGCGCCAACACGCAGAAAAGTGCGGCTGCGACAGTCGAGTGAAGACTGTTCGCGACGTCGCGGACCACTGAATAGATTTGCACAACAGGCGGCCGCAAGCCGCCTGTTGTGTTGCGCAAGCGACTACGCTGCCGTTACGCGGGATCAGCCAGGCAGGACTTGAGATCCGAGGCCAACGACCGCAGAACAGTGACATACAAATCGGGGCCGGGTTGCAGCGACGCTCCGAGGTAGTCGAGCGTTCCGGTGCGCGCTGACGTGCCCTCGATGATCGTGCGCACGAGCTTGGGTTCGAACTGCGGCTCGGCAAACACGCAAACAGCCTTGAGCGTCGAGATCTTCTTGCGCAATTCGGAAAGCCGCTTGGCGCTTGGGGCAAGCTCGGGGCTGATGGTCACCGAGCCTACCGGCGTCAAAGCGTAGCGCTGCTCGAGATATTGATAGGCGTCGTGGAAAACGACATAGGGCCGGCCCGCCAGCGGCTTCAAGGCCTGCCCGAGTTCGGCGTCAAGCTGGTCAAAGCCACGCGACAGCGCGTCGGCGTTGTCTTTGAAGCGGGCGGTATGCTCAGGCGCCTCCGTCGCGAGGACGGAGGCGATGTACTGGACGATGGCCTTGGCGTTGGCGGGATCGAGCCAGATATGGCCATCGTTTGCCACGGCGGCCTTGCTGGTCTTGGCGCTCTTGCCATGGCCATGATCGTGGCCGCTATGCGAATCGGCCTTCTTGCCGTGCCGATGCCCCTCCCCGGCTCCGTGCGTGTGCTGCTCGAAGGTGGCGCCGGTGCGCATCTTGTAAAGGGTCAGCCCAGGCGCATCTTCGAGGGCGACCACGCGCACGGACTTGGGCAGCGAGGTCAGCACCTTGATCATGAAGGGTTCCAGGACGTCGGAAACCCTGAAAACCACATCGGCTTGATTGAGCGCTCGAGCGTCGGAAGGCTTCAATGCAAACGTATGCGGCGAACCGGCCCCATCGATCAGCAGCTTGGGTTCGCCAACCCCCGCCATGATGCCAGCCACCAGCGCGTGGATGGGCTTGATGGTGGCGACCACCTTCAACTCCGCCAGGGCGCCCGTGCACCCGGCCAGATACAGAAAGCCCGCCAATCCAGTCGCAATCTTCCAAGACTTCATGACGGCCATAGCCTTCTCTCCAACTGAGCACCGCTCCAAGGGTTGAATGAATGTTATAAAGTATCTACAGATTGACAAGAGACTAAGTGATCCTTAGGGGTGCGACGTTGAATCCGGCCCCGAAGTTGGCCAATTCGTGCCGCATGCTCCATCGAGCGGAAATCGGGAATGAGGCAAATCAGTGATCGGAACGCGTGGCGTACTCGTGGTCAGGGAAGATACCGCGATCATGGGCGAGATCCGGAATTGCCAACGGATCGAGATCTATGGATACGTTGAAGGGCAGATCGCGGCCCAGAGCATCCTCGTGCACGAAGGCGGGCGCTTCTTCGGCACCGTAAAATCGGACAGCGCGGATATTCATGGTACGATGCAGGGCGATGTGTTCGTCAAACACCTCATCAATATTCGCAGCTCGGGTTCCGTTAGCGGCAACGTGCAATACGGACAGCTTGCGCTCGAAGCCGGTGGCAGCCTCAGCGCGGAAGTGCGCAACGTCCCGCCGACGCTCAGCGGCGATCTCGGCCTGACGGTCACCCGAGGCCGGACGGTAACGATTACGCTGGACGATTTGCGGGCGATCGACCCGGACGACGCGGCGACAGACTTGGTGTTCGCTGTGTCAAATGCCAAAAACGGCTTTGTTTCCCTTGCGCGTACGCCAGCACAGCCGGTAACGAAATTCAGCCAGGCCGACCTGCAAAGCGGGACCGTCATATTCCGCCATGACGGTACGAATACGCAGAAGGCCAGTTTTGACGTCGTCGTGGCGGACCACGCCGGCGCCACATCAGGGAATGCGCAAACGGTTCAGGTTGCGGTCAGCGGTTAGACAATCTGCCCTGTCGTACCCATGTTGGCGGCATGAATTTGGGGCTGTCGGACCCAGCCGAGGCGAAGCTTGCTGTCATTCGCCTGCGGGGTTGCCTCGGAATGCGCCACAGGTCCATACAAGCGGCGAGGAAAACATGACGCGGGCCCAATGCCTTTGCTCTCTCGCGGTGATCACGGCAGTGCTGGCGCCAGCCGCAGCGACGCCTGCTGCCGCGCATCCGCACGTCTGGATAACGGTCGAGAGCACGGTTCTTTACGAGCAGGGCAGCATCGCCGGAATCCGCCACAAGTGGACCTTCGATGAGCTCTACACCGCCATGGCGATCCAGGGGCTCGATACCAACAACGACGGCACCTACGATCGCAACGAACTGGCCGAACTCACGAAGGTCAATCTCGACGGCCTGAAGGAATTCGCCTACTTCACGCATATCAGGCTTGCCGATCATCCACTTGCCATCGATGAGGTGCGCGACGGCTATCTTGAGTACGCGGAAGCGACCGCGCGAGGCGAGAGCGAACCCGCGCCAGTGCCATCCGAGAAAAGCAAAGGCAGCGAGGCCAAGCCAGGCGTGGTCGGACGCGTGCAAAGCTGGTTTTCGACCGAAGCCAAGACTGACAAGCCTGCCGCCAAGCCCAAAGCCCTGAGCCTGCATTTCACTCTGCCGCTGAAGCAGCCGGTCCTGGCCGAGGCTCCGGGCTTCACGTTCTCCGTGTCGGACCCGACGTTCTTCATCGCCTTCGAATTGGCGAAGGACAATCCGGTGACGCTGGGACCCGGAGCGCCGGCAGGCTGCAAAATCGGCATCGGTGGCGCGCAGCGTGACGCCGACGACGCCAAGCGACTGGGCGAGTCATTCGCCAATCAGCTTGGTGGCCAGAGCATTGGCTTCAGCTTTGCAAAGCCGATCGCTGTCACATGCGAAGCGAAGCCATGATCCAGCGATC
>JBKKCB010000319.1:0-16089 GCA_046713545.1 Hyphomicrobiaceae bacterium
ATCAGGCGCGTGAATACGCCGCCCAGGGTCTCGATCCCCAGGGAAAGCGGCGTCACGTCGAGCAGCAGGACGTCCTTCACGTCACCCTTGAGGACGCCGCCCTGGATCGCCGCGCCGACGGCCACGACCTCATCCGGATTGACGCCCTTGTGCGGCTCCTTGCCGAACAGCTTCTTGACCTCGGCCTGCACGCGCGGCATGCGCGTCATGCCGCCGACCAGAACGACCTCGTCGATATCCGCTGCCTTCAATCCGGCATCCTTCAACGCCAGCTCGCACGGCTGCATCGTCTTCATGATGAGATCTTCGACCAGGCTCTCGAGCTTGGCGCGTGTGAGCTTCATCGTCAGATGCAACGGCGACTGGGTCTGCGGGCTCATCGAGATGAACGGCAGGTTGATCTCCGTCTGCTGGGCACTCGACAGCTCGATCTTGGCTTTCTCGGCAGCTTCCTTCAGGCGCTGCAGCGCCAGCTTGTCGTTCTTGAGATCGATCTGGTTCTCTTTCTTGAACTCGCCCGCGAGATATTCGACCAGGCGAATGTCGAAGTCCTCGCCGCCGAGGAACGTGTCGCCGTTCGTCGACTTCACCTCGAACACGCCGTCGCCGATTTCCAGGATGGAAATGTCGAACGTGCCGCCGCCGAGATCGTAGACGGCAATGGTCTTCGACTCTTTCTTCTTGTCGAGGCCATAGGCCAGCGCCGCCGCCGTCGGCTCGTTGATGATGCGCAGCACTTCGAGGCCCGCGATCTTGCCGGCATCCTTGGTCGCCTGGCGCTGGGCATCGTTGAAGTACGCGGGCACCGTAATGACGGCCTGCGTCACGCTATGACCGAGATAAGCCTCGGCCGTTTCTTTCATTTTCTGCAGAATGAAGGCGGACACCTGCGAGGGCGAATAGGCCTTTCCGCGCGCCTCGACCCACGCATCGCCGTTCTGTCCCTCTACGATCGTGTAGGGGACGAGCTTCTTGTCCTTCTCCACCAGCGGATCGCTGTAGCGCCGTCCGATCAGTCGCTTGATGGCGAACAAAGTGTTGCTCGGATTCGTCACGCCCTGGCGCTTGGCAGGAAGGCCGACCAGCCGCTCGCCGTCTTCAGTGAATGCCACGATGGAAGGCGTGGTGTTCACACCCTCCGCGTTGGCGATGACCTTGGGCGTGCCACCTTCCATCACCGCGACGCAGGAGTTGGTGGTTCCAAGATCAATGCCAATGACTTTTGCCATGTCTCACATTCCTCTCGATTGCGGCGAACCGTCCGGGCCCGCTATGGCACCCGCTGCTCCGAAGACCCCTTCGTGGGGGGGCCGCGGAACGGTCCCCTGAGCTGAAAAACGATGACTGGACGCTATATAGGCGCGGCGTTGTGGAGCCGCAACGCCCGGCAGCGTGCCGGTTGTGATAAAATTGTCCCTGCATCGAGTATGGATTGGACCGCCAGCGCCGGAAAGAAAAAATGTGTACTTTCCAAGGTTTTCGTCAGCTTCCGGCCTACTTCGACGCGTCCGCGCAAGCGCAGCTTTTGGCCGCCGTTCGCAGCGTCATTGCGGATGCCCCGCTCTATATGCCGACCATGCCCCGAACGGGCAAGCCGATGTCGGTCCGCATGACCAATTGCGGGTCTCTCGGCTGGGTCACGGACAAGGATCTTGGATATCGATACCAGCCGGTCCATCCCGTCACGGGACGCACATGGCCACCTATTCCGGCCGCGTTGCTCGAGCTCTGGTCCATGGTGTCGCACTATCCGGCCCCGCCGGAGGCCTGCCTCGTTAATTATTATGCAAGCACGGCGAAGATGGGCAGCCATCGCGACGCCGACGAGCAGGAATTTTCTGCTCCTGTGGTTTCGGTCTCGTTGGGCGATGATGCCGTCTTTCATATTGGCGGTCCGCGACGGACCGATGCGAAAGCGCGCATGACCTTGCGGTCGGGGGATGTCGTCATCCTGGGTGGCGAGGCGCGGCTTGCCTATCACGGGATCGACCGGATGCTGCCCGGCACGTCCGGCCTGTTGATGGAGGGTGGCCGCATCAATCTGACCCTTCGGCGCGTCACCAAGCCGGACTGACCGGCGACCTAAGGCCTGTCGTCCTGCGACAGCCCATCGCTGCCGCGATCCTCGTCCTGCGGCGTATCGTCCGGTGCCCCGGGTTGCCTCGTGGAACTGGAACCCTGATCAGGCGTGGCGAGCTTGGGGCCGCCTTTGGCAACGACCACCATCGCCGGCCGCAGGACTCTGTCCTCGATCATGTAGCCCGCCTGCAAAACCTGGGTCACCGTCCCGTGCGGCACCTCGGTGCTCTGCGTTTCCATCACGGCTTGATGGTGATGCGGGTTGAACAGCGCGCCCAGCGGGACCATCCGCGAGATGCCGTGCCGCTCGAGCGCGTTGACGAGTTCGCGCTCCGTCATCGTCACGCCTTCCAGAAAGCTCTTCAGCGCGGGGTCCTGTTCGGCGGCCTCCGGAGGCACGGCCGCGATCGCGCGCTGGACGTTGTCCCCGATCGTCAGCACGTCCTGGGCGAATTTTGAAACGGCATACTTGAGCGTATCGCTTTTCTCCCGCTCGCCGCGCTTGCGTACGTTGTCCATTTCCGCGTGCGTGCGCAGCAAACGGTCCTTCAGTTCGGCATTCTCGGCTTGCAGCGCCGCGACCAGCGCGGCGACTTGCGCCTCCTCCGCCTCGGATGCTCCGCCCTGCTGGTCGGCGGCCGCCGCTGTCTCGGGTTTCGGCGCATCGGCCGATGCTTCATTGGTCCGCTTGGTATCGTCGGTCATAGGCTCACTGGTGCAGGATTGGTCGATTTGCTCGTGTGCTTGCCGGCGCGGACGTGGCGGGGCGCGCAGCAGCCCTCGATATCATGCCATACGCGCGGAAAATCAAGTCAGTACGCGACCCACGAGCCGCGCCGTGAAGTCGACCATCGGAATGATGCGGGCATAATTCAGCCGGGTCGGGCCGATCACGCCGAGCACGCCCACGACTTTGCGTTCGGAATCGCGAAATGGCGCCACGATCAGCGATGATCCGGACAGCGAAAACAGCTTGTTTTCCGCGCCGATGAAGATGTGCACGCCATCCCCCTTCTCCGCGACGCCGAGCAGTTGGATCAGTTCCCGCTTCGCCTCCAGGTCGTCGAACAGCTGGCGGATGCGCTCCAGATCGTCGAGCGCCGTCAGATCCTTGAGGAGATTGGCCTGCCCCCGGACCAGCAGGCTCTTGCGCTCGTCGTCGGCACCCGACCAGGTTGCCAGCCCGGCCTCGATGACTTTCTTCGTCAGCGTGTCGAGTTCCGCCTTGGCCGTCGTCAGTTCCTTTTCGATGCGCGCCTTGGCCTCGCCGATGGTCAGGCCGCGAATGTGGCGGTTGAGATAGTTGGAGGCTTCCGTCAGCGCCGAGGGCGGCAGCCCGCGCGGCACCGCGATCACCCGGTTCTCGACGGATTGGTCCTCGCCGACCAGCACGACCAAAGCCTTGCCGGGCTCCAGCGGCACGAATTCCATCTGCTTCAGCCGCGCATTCTGCTTGTCGCTCAGCACCAGCCCTGCGCAGTGCGACAGGCCGGAGATCATTTCGCCGGCCTCGGACAGCACCTGATCGACAGATCTTTCACGCTGGACCGAGATCTGGCTCTCGATCTGCCGGCGCTCGTCGTCGTTCAGGTCGCCCACTTCGAGGAGCCCGTTGACGAACAGCCGGAGCCCCGACTGGGTGGGAAGGCGTCCTGCGGACGTGTGCGGGGCGTAGATGAGGCCCAGATGCTCGAGGTCCGACATGACATTGCGAACCGAGGCCGGCGACAGCGCCATCGGCAGGTAGCGCGACAGGTTGCGCGAGCCGACAGGTTCGCCGGTCGCGAGATAGCTCTCGACGATCTGGCGAAAGATCGCCCGCGAGCGTTCGTTGAGTTTCGTCAGTTCGTTCGGCGCATCTGGCATTTTGCGGGCTGGGCCAAGCTCTGTTCCGAGCCCAAGCCGGTGCGGCCGGGTCTCGCTCGTGCTCGTGATGTTATGTATATCATGATGTTATGAATGAGAGGCAGGGCGCGTCAAATAAGGCCGGGAACAACACTGCGCCGGCGGGCGAAGCAGTGTCGGCTTGCATCCGGGCGCAGTGCTTGCGATAGCTTGGCAGCCCCAATTGCACATCACGCCGTCCAACCGCCCCGGGCGGCTTCAGGAGCATCGCATGCGCCCTTCCAAACGTCAGCCGGACGAGCTCCGCCGCGTCAGCATCGAACGTGCCGTCTCGATGCATGCGGAAGGATCGTGCCTGATCAAGTTCGGCAACACCCATGTCCTGTGCACAGCCAGTCTGGAGGAACGCGTACCGCCCTGGCTGAAGGGCCAGAACCGCGGCTGGGTGACCGCGGAATACTCCATGCTGCCGCGCGCCACGTCGGAGCGGACGCGACGCGAGGTCACGGTCGGCCATGCGTCGGGGCGCACGCAGGAGATTCAGCGATTGATCGGCCGCGCGCTGCGGGCCGTGGTCGACTTGAAGCTCCTCGGCGAGCGTCAGATCACCGTTGACTGCGATGTCATCCAGGCGGACGGGGGCACGCGCACCGCAGCCATCACCGGCGCGTGGGTCGCCCTGCACGACTGCGTCCAGTGGATGAAGATGCGGGACATGGTGCGCGACGGCGTGTTGCGCGACCAGGTTGCCGCCGTATCGTGCGGCCTTTATGCGGGAATGCCGGTGCTCGATCTGGACTATGCGGAAGACTCCAACGCGGAGGCGGATTCCAATTTCGTCATGACGGGCGACGGCGGCATCGTCGAAGTGCAGGGCACCGCCGAAAAGAAGCCTTTCAGCCAGGAAAGCTTCGATCGCCTGATGAGTTTGGCCCGCAAGGGCATCGGCGAGCTGGTCAGCCTGCAGAAGCTGACCGTCACCTGAGAGCGCCGGCGCCTGCGCGGCGGTAGGCAAGGGAGGGGCGACATGCAACCGGAAGGCATTCTCGAAACCGTGCTCTATGCTCCCGACCTTGCCGTTACCGAGGCGTTCTACAGCGACATTCTCGGCCTCGTGCCGTTCCAGAAGCAGGCGGACCGGCAACTGTTCTATCGCTGCGGCAACCAGGTCCTGTTGATGTTCAATGCGGATGCCACCCGCCATCCGCCCAAGCCCGGCGCACTGCCCGTTCCGCCGCACGGCATGACCGGCGAAGGCCACGTGTGTTTCCGCGCGTCCGCGGCCGACATCGAGATCTGGAAAACGCGGCTGCAATCCAAGGGCGTCGCCATCGAATCCGATTTCGTGTGGCCGTCCGGCGGGCGCTCGATCTACTTCCGCGATCCTGCCGGCAACTGCCTGGAGTTCGCCGAGCCCAAGATCTGGGGACTCCAGTAATGCGTCGGCTGCAGCGCGGCGCCGAGCTTGTCGTAGCGAGCCACAACGCCGGAAAGATTCGCGAGATTGACGATCTGATGCGGCCGTACGCCATCGCGACCGCTTCGGCCGGCGCTCTTGGCATCAGCGAACCCGAGGAGACCGAGGCCACCTTTGCCGGCAATGCGCGACTGAAGGCGTTGCACTGCGCCCGCGTCAGCGGCCGGCCGGCGCTGGCCGATGACTCAGGCCTCGAGGTGCAGGCCTTGGCAGGTGCGCCGGGCATCTATTCCGCTCGCTGGGCCGGGCCGGACAAGGACTTCGAGGCGGCCATGGCCCGCGTCGAGCGTGAGCTGGCCTCGCACAATGCGACTGAGCCGCAGCAGCGGCGCGCCAACTTCACCGCGGCACTCTGCCTTGCATGGCCGGACGGCGAAGCGCATGTATTCGAAGGCAAAGTGCATGGCCAACTCGTATGGCCGCCCCGCGGCGGCAAGGGTTTCGGCTATGATCCGATGTTCCTGGCCGACGGCGAGTCCCTGACCTTCGGCGAGATGGAGCCTTTGAGAAAGCATGCGATCAGCCATCGCGCCCGGGCCTTCAAGCTCTTCGTCGCAGCCTGCCTCGATGAGGCCGGCTGACGGCGGCGCGGGCTTTGGCGTCTACGTGCACTGGCCGTTCTGCGCCTCCAAATGCCCGTACTGCGATTTCAATAGCCATGTGCGTGCCGGCGGCGTCGACGAGCCGCGCTTTCTTGCCGCCTTCCTGCGCGAGCTGGCGCACATGGCTGTGCTCGCGCCGGACCGCGAGGTCTCCAGCATCTTCTTCGGCGGCGGTACGCCATCGCTGATGCAGCCCGCGACGACCGGGGCCATCCTTGACGCCATTGCCTCCCGCTGGACAGTGCAGCCCGACGCCGAGATCACGCTCGAAGCCAATCCGTCGAGCGTCGAGGCCGATCGCTTTCGCGGCTATCGCAGCGCCGGCGTCAATCGCGTTTCGCTCGGCGTGCAGGCGCTCAATGATCCCGACCTGCGCGCACTCGGCCGTCTGCACTCGGTGGCCGAAGCGCGTGCGGCCGTGGACGTCGCGCGCACGACGTTCGACCGCTATTCCTTCGATCTGATCTACGCCCGCCCGCGCCAGACGCTCGCCGCCTGGCGCGACGAGTTGCGCAATGCCCTCGCCTTGGCCGATCGCCACCTGTCGCTGTACCAGCTCACCATCGAGGACGGGACGCCGTTCGCCGGATTGCATGCCGCCGGGAAGCTGAAAGTGCCCGATCCCGAGCAGGCCGATGCCCTGTACGAGATCACGCAGGAGATGATGGAGGCTGCGGGCCTTCCTGCCTATGAGATCTCCAACCACGCGGCCCCCGGCGAAGAAAGCCGGCACAATCTCGTCTACTGGCGCTACGGAGAGTATGCGGGCATCGGCCCCGGCGCGCACGGGCGGCTCACCGTCGGCGGTCAACGCCGCGCGCTGGTAACCGAGCGCCAGCCCGAGCGCTGGCTCGGCGATGTCGAGCGCAACGGCCACGGACTCGTGGAAAGCACGCCGCTTTCCAGCGCCGAGCAGACCGACGAAATGCTTCTGATGGGATTGCGCCTTGCGGAAGGTATCGATCTCGGCCGCCTCGCGGGCATCGGCGGCACGCGGCCCGATACCCGCACCATTCATGAGCTTGTCGAGCTTGGCCTGCTGGAAAGTCTGGATAGCGATCGCCTTCGCGCCACGCCCCGCGGCCGCTTCGTGCTCAACACGCTCGTGCTGAAGCTGTCGTCCAGCCTCGTGGCTGAAAGGGCCTAATCGACCTTGTGCTTCTTGAGCTCGCGGACCAGCGCCGTCAGGCGGTCCGCGACGTCGAGGCAGGTCTCGACCGTCACCTTCAGCGTCGCCCGGCTCTGCATCAGGCCGTTGAGACGATCCTGCTGCTCGCCGAACTCATAAAACAGCTGCTCGGGCGCCAGGATTTCCTCATCCTCGATGGCGCACATCACGTCGAAGGCGTTCTGTGACGCCAGCACCAGCATGGAGGCGATGTCGTTGATGAGCTGCTGAAAGGTGCGCGTCAATCCTGCATCGATGCGCGGCCCGACCACGCCGAATTTCATCGGCGAGGATGCAGCTCCCCCCTCACCCGCAAACAGCTTGGGATTGCGATGCAGGCGGCGAAAGATCTCCTGCAGCCCGAGGCAGCACGACTCCAGGTCGCGCAGCGAGATGCCGGCCTTGCGCCGGGTGCGGCTGCGCTCGCCGACCTTGTCCTGTCCGACCCAGTTGACCGCCGCGATCGAGGCGATCGTGGCCAGGGCCGCCAGCGCGGGCAGCACGGCCGCAAACGGGTCGGGCGCAATGCGGCCGTCCGTGTCGACGGTCTCCGCCTTGTGTCGCGGTTCCCTGGCCACCTGTGCTCCAGACGATGCGGATGCGAAAACGTGTGAGTCTCAGCCCTAGAGCAGGATCGTTTCGGATTGAATCACCTTGCCTTACGGTAGGCGCCTCGGCCGAAACGTGAATCCTGCTCTATCATATATCTAGAGTGCGATTCCCGCTTCGCATGGAAGCCGGAAGTGCTTCCATGCGAAACGATCGCGCTCTGGCCGCAATCAACACGCCAACTTTAGCGCAACCAAGGCAACCAGGGGTTCGCCCACAGCCGGCGGAAACGCTCCCGTCCGCTCAATAAACGCGCGCCTTGGGCTCGATATACGTGATCTCGTTCGTCATCGTGTAGGTGTGCACCGGACGATAGTCGATGGTCACCGTGTGTGCGCGGTCGTCGGCCCACGTCAGCGTATGCTTCATCCAGTTGCGGTCGTCGCGTTCCGCATAGTCTTCACGCGCATGTGCGCCACGGCTTTCCTTGCGATTTGCCGCGCCGTACATCGTTACGGCGGCCTGGGCGATGAGATTGTCGTACTCGAGCGTCTCGACCAGATCCGTGTTCCACACCATGGACCGGTCCGTGACGCTGATATCCGACGTCTCTTTCCAGATCTCGGTGATCTTCTCGACGCCTTCCTGCAGCACCGATCCGTCACGGAACACGGCGCAATTGGTCTGCATCAGGCGCTGCATCTTGAGGCGCAGCGCTGCCGTCGGCATGTCGCCCTTGGCCTGCCGGAACTTGTCGATGCGTGAGAGCGCGAGATCAGTTGCGTCCTCCGGCAGATCAGGCTGGCGCGAATTAATTTCGGTCGTCTCCGCCGCCCGCAGTCCCGCCGCCCGGCCGAACACGACCAGGTCGATCAGCGAATTGGAGCCGAGACGGTTGGCGCCGTGCACCGACACGCAGGCCGCTTCGCCGATGGCCATCAGGCCGGGCACGACATGGTCGGGATTGCCGTTCTTGAGCGTCAGCACCTCGCCGTGGAAGTTCGTCGGGATGCCGCCCATGTTGTAGTGCACGGTCGGCAGCACCGGGATCGGCTCGCGGCGCAGGTCGACGCCGGCAAAGATCTTGGCGCTTTCCATGATGCCGGGAAGACGTTCCCCCAGGATACTCGGATCGAGATGATCGAGGTGCAGGTAGATGTGGTCTTTCTCGGGCCCCACGCCGCGCCCTTCGCGAATCTCGATCGTCATCGAGCGCGAGACCACATCGCGCGATGCGAGATCCTTCACGTGCGGCGCATACCGCTCCATGAAGCGCTCGCCGTTGGCGTTGGTCAGATAGCCGCCCTCGCCGCGTGACCCTTCCGTGATGAGCACGCCCGCGCCGTAGATGCCCGTCGGATGGAACTGGACGAATTCCATATCCTGCAGCGGCAAACCGGCGCGCAGCACCATGGCATTGCCATCTCCGGTGCAGGTATGAGCCGACGTGCACGAGAAGTACGCCCGCCCGTAGCCGCCCGTGGCCAGCACCGTCTTCTTGGCGCGGAAGCGATGGATGGTACCGTCATCGAGGCATAAGGCCACCACGCCCCGGCACGTGCCGTCGGCGTCCATGATCAGGTCGATGGCGAAGTATTCGATGAAGAACTCGGCCGAATGGCGCAGCGACTGGCCATAGAGCGTATGCAGCATGGCGTGGCCGGTCCGATCTGCCGCCGCGCACGTGCGCTGGGCCGGGGGGCCTTCGCCGAATTCCGTCGTCATGCCGCCGAACGGGCGCTGATAGATGCGCCCGTCGTCGGTGCGCGAGAACGGCACGCCGTAGTGCTCGAGCTCATAAACCGCGTCCGGCGCATTGCGGCACAGGTATTCGATGGCATCCTGGTCGCCCAGCCAGTCGGCGCCCTTCACCGTGTCGTACATGTGCCAGCGCCAGTCGTCCGGTCCCATGTTGCCGAGCGCCGCGGCCACGCCGCCCTGCGCCGCGACGGTGTGCGAGCGGGTCGGAAACACCTTGGTGATGCACGCCGTCTTGAGCCCGGCTTCGGCGCACCCGAGCGTTGCCCTGAGGCCCGCGCCGCCGGCTCCCACGATCACGACGTCGTAGGTGTGATCGGTGGTGGGATAGGCCTTGCCGTTGAGCCCCGGCTTGGCCACGCCGTTGCCGCCGGCGTACCCGTTGCCCCTGCCATTGGTGTCATCGGCCATGATCAGGCTCCCAGGCTCAGCTTCAGCACCGCGAAGGCGCACGCGGCGCCCACCAGCACAGTGAAGAATGTATTGAGCATCAGGAGCACGAGCTTGCTCCCTTCGGAGTGCACATAGTCCTCGATGATGACCTGCATGCCGAGCCGCATATGCTGCAGCGTCGCGGCCAGCATCAGCAGCAGCACGACGGCGACGGCCGGATGGCCGATGACGCGCTTCACCGTGGCGTGGTCGGCGCCGGTCAGGCTGAAAAGCACGGCGAGGATGATGGGCGTCAGCAGCAGCGCGGCGATCGCAGTGACGCGAATTTGCCAGAAATGTGCGGTGCCGTCCCGGGCCGATCCGAGCCCGCGCACGCGGGCCAGCGGCGTCTGGATGCGGGAGGTTTGGGTGTCGCTCATGTCACAGCGCTCCCTTGAGGTGCCATGCCGCGACCCAGATCGCGATGGTCAGCCCCAGCGACAGCACCAGCGTCAGCCAGCACAGCGCGTCGACCGTGGACAATTCGAAACCGCGTCCCGTGTCCCAGATCAGGTGCCGGATGCCGCCCAGAAGGTGGTGCAGGAACGCCCACGTGTAGCCCACGAGAATGAGCAGCCCCAGCGGACTGCCGAAGACGGATTGCGCGATCGCGAATTGGTCGGGCCCTGCCGCCGCCGCGATCAGCCACCACGCCAGGAGCAGAGTGCCGGCGTAAAGGGCCATCCCCGTGATGCGATGGATGATCGACATCATCATGTTGACGAGCGGCCGGTAGATCTGCAGATGCGGCGACAGCGGCCGGGGCCGTTGCGCCTTTGTCATTGATTTGGCTTGCGCCATGGGTCCCTGTCTCTCCGCCGATGCACTGCGTCGTCCGGCAACAGCGCCTTGTAACGCGGGGACGCGGCATGGGCAATTGTCGGCAGCGGCCGGACCGCCGTCGATAGGGCCTGATGCACAGCAGCGTTGCGTCAGCGGGGGATGGCGAGCCAGGCGTCCAGGTCCAGGATGACACCTTCGGCATACGCGCCGGCAGCCGTTTGGCCCGGATAGCCGGCTGCGGGCAGGTTCTTGGTGGCCATGAGCCGGACGCGCACCGCTCCGATATCGGTTCGCGCACCGATTTCGGCCGTTTCCAGCACCTCCGACCACGCGTAAACCGTATCTCCGGCAAACGCCGGGGCCACGTGGCGGCCGCCGTTGATGGCGGCGATGTGGAAGGCATTGGCCAGCCCGTTGAACGACAGTGCCCTCGCCAGCGAGATAATGACTCCGCCGTAGACGAGGCGGCGGCCGAATCGGCCCTGCCCTTCGGTATGCTGGTTGAAATGCACCTTGGCCGTGTTCTGGTAGAGCCGGGTCGCCATCTGGTGCTCGGCCTCCTCGATCGTCATGCCGTCGGCATGATCGATCCGGTCTCCGGCCTGATAGTCACCCCACAGGGCGTCGGATCCCGCCAGTGTGCGATCCCACCTCGATCCGTCGAGCGGTGGCACGGCCGCGCCCAGGGTTGCCGGATCGACGCGCTCGGGCAGCTTCGGCACCACCGCCTGCTGCACCGGCGCGGCCTTGTCCCGCTTGCGCACCATTACCCAACGCACGTAATCGAGCACGGGGGCACCGCGCTGATTGCGCCCGGTCGAGCGGACATACACCACGCCGGTCTCGCGATTGGAATTTTCCCGGAGGCCGATGACCTCGCTGGCAGCCGTCAGCGTGTCGCCCGGATAGACCGGCAGGAGAAAGCGGCAATCCGCATATCCCAGATTGGCGATCGCATTGAGTGAGATGTCCGGCACCGTCTTGCCGAACACGGTGTGAAACACCAGCAGGTCGTCCAGCGGCGCACGCGGATAGCCGATCGCCTGCGCGAATGTGTCGGCCGACTGCACGGCGAATCGCGACCCGTAGAGCGCTTGATAGAGAGTGGCATCGCCGCTCGTCAGGGTGCGCGGGGTGGCATGCGGGATGACCTGCCCGAGCCGGAAGTCCTCGAAGAAATTCCCGGTGCCCGGTTTGATCTTGCTCATCGGTAGCGGCCTTGTCTGCGGTTGCCGCTCAACTCAAGAGCCTGACGAGCCATAGCGCAAGTCCCGGAAATGCAACGACCAGGCCAAGCCGGACGATATCGGCCGCAATGAACGGCAGAACGCCGCGATAGGTCTGCGTGATGGGCACGTCTTTGGCGATGGCCGAGACCACGAACACATTGAGTCCGATGGGCGGCGCCGTCAGTCCGATGCCGACCACAATCAGCACCAGAATGCCGAACCAGATCGCCGCCTCGTCGGGCGGCATGCCGAAATCGAGCCCCTGCACGACGGGAAAGAACACCGGCAGCGTCAGCAGGATCATGGCCAATTCGTCCATCACGGCGCCGAGCAGGACGTAGAACAGCATCAGCAGCGCCATGATGACGAACGGCGGCAGCCCGAGCGCGGCGATCATCCCGGCGGCCTCCGCCGGCAAACGCGAGAGCGCCAGGAACGCGTCGAAGACCTCGGCGCCGAGCAGGATGATGAAGATCATCGCCGATGTTTCGGCCGTCTGAATCAGACTCTCCTTGATCTCGGATACGCCGAGCCGCCGCTGCGCCAGGCCGACCGCCAGCATGGCGACGCAGCCCACCGCCGCAGCCTCCGTCGGCGTGAAGACGCCGCCATAGATGCCGCCGATCACCATGATGATCACCAGCAGCGCCGGCCACGTCGCCAGCATGGCGTGCAATCGTTCACTCCTGTCGCTCTTGGGCAGGGATGGTGCGATGTGCGGGCGCAATCGGACGACGATGGCGATGACGATCGAGTAGAGCACGACCGCCAGCAGCCCCGGGATCAGCGCGGCCATGAACAGCTTGGCGATGTTCTGCTCGGTGGCGATGGCATAGACGACGAGGATGATCGACGGCGGGATAAGCAGATCGACCACGCCGCCGATGGCAATGGTCCCGGTGGCAAAGCCCGGATCGTAGCCATAGCGTCTCAGCTCCGGCAGTGCTGCACGCCCGAACGTTGCCGTGGTTGCTACCGACGAGCCGCAAATCGCGCCGAACACCGTGCACGCGGCGATTACCGAGAGCGCAAGTCCGCCGCGGATATGCCCCACGAGGCTGCGCGCCGCCGCAAACAGATCGCGCGCCAGGCCAGACCGCTCCGCAAAGGCCCCCATCAGGATGAACAGCGGGATGACCGACAGCGTGTAGTTGGCGAACTGGTGGTAGGGATTGGCTTTCATGTAGGCGAGAAAGGCAGACCAGCCGGACAGGTACACGTATCCGATGCTGCCCGTGACGAGCATGGACAGGCCGATCGGCATGCGGATCGCGATCAGCACCAGCATCGCCGCGAAGCCGACCGCGGCGGCTGCCAGTCCACTCATGTTCGGCTCCGGGCCAGCCGGGCCATCGTCGAAACAGCCACCACCGCCACCACGGTGCACAGAGCTGCGCTGACGGCGATGGCCGGCCAGATCGGTAGCCCGAGCACCATCGTGGTCGTGCCGTAGCCGTAGGCCTCCAGTGCTGCTCTGACCAGGCCGAACGAGATCATCACCATGAATGCTGCATAGATGAGATCCCACGCACCATCCAGACCGCGTCGCCAGGCGGGCGGAAGGCGGCTCGTGAACGTATCGACGGCAATGTTGCCCCGGTGCGACTGGCACAGCGGCAGGAACGCGAACAGCGTCACGGCGGTCGCCATCTGCACGAACTCGAAATCGCCTGGGACCGGCTGACCCCAGACGCGCCGGCCGATGACGCTGGCCGTCACCAGCAGCGCGATGCCGAGCGTCAGCAGCCCGCCGCCGAGCGCTATGGTCCTCGCCAATCTGACGATGCCGTCAGGCGCCGGTGCTGCGGTCGGGCTCTCCGCCTCGGGGTGCGCCACGCGTCGGGATCTCCTCAGGCCTTCTCATATTTGGCGAGCAGGCTCCGCGCAGCATCGAGCAGCGTGTTGCCGTTTTTCGCCTGCTTCACCCAGGCTTCGACAACCGGCTCGGTTGTCTTCTGCCACCTGGCCTTCTCGTCCTCCGAGAGCGTGGTGATGGTGTTGCCGCGTGCCTTGACCATCTCGAACACGGCCGCGCCGGCATCATCCCACATCTTTCCGGCCATCTCCGCAAACGCCATTCCGGAGTTCGCATCGAGGACCTTCTTGAGGTCTGCGGGCAGGGCGTCGTGCCTGGCCTTGTTCATGGCCAGAAAGAACGAGGCCGTATACAGAGTCGGCGAGCCCGGGATCTCGGTGTGGAATTTGACCAGCTCGTGCACTTTCACGGCCGGCACCACTTCCCACGGGATGACGCAGCCGTCGATCACCCGCTGCGCCAGGCTTTCGGGCACTTGCGGAATCGGCATGCCGATGGCGCTTGCCCCGAGTGCTTTGAACGCCTCGCCTGCGAGCCGCGTGGGAAAGCGCAGCTTGAGGCCCTTCAAGTCTTCCATGGTTTTGACCTGCCGGTTGGCATGGATCAGGCCATGGTCGTGGGCCCAGAAGCTGATGAGATTGACGTCCTTCGTCTCATCCTTGAGGTGGGAGGCGGCGAACTCCTGGCAGGCCCGCGCATTCACGGCGCCGCGCCGTGTGGCCACGAACGGCAGCTCGAAAACCTCGGTCGACGGAAAGCGGCCCGGCGTGTTTCCGGGCAGGGTCCAGATGATGTCGGCGACGCCGTCGCGCGCCTGGTCATACAACTGGGGCGGTGTACCGCCGAGCTGCATCGACGGGTAGATGTCGATTTTCAGATTGCCGCCAGTCTCGGCCTCGATTTTTTTGACCCATGGCGTCAGGAGTTTGGTATGAACATTGGACACAGCGGGCAGGAAATGGTGCAACTTCAGCGTCACTGCGGTTTGCGCCCATGCCCGGTGCGCTATTGCTGGTGCCGCAACCGCGGATCCTCCGGCTATAACAAACTTGCGACGAGACAGCCCCATACTGGTCCTCCCATTGGTGATCTTTACGCACCTTGAAGCCCTGTCGGCCTTTGGCCATGTTCTAGCTGAAGGTCTTGAGCTATTCAAACCGGCGCGGAGGGCCAGCGCAGAGGGGTTGGCTCTGACCGCGCGGTATGTAATTCTTTCTCCCCGCCCATGACATCTCTCATACAGCAGACCTGAAAGGCTTGTACCCCATGCGATACGAGGCGCCGGATACCATAGATGCTGCCGTCAAACTTCTCGCAGGAGAAGCCGGCGAGGCACGCGTTCTGGCCGGTGGCACCGACCTGCTGGTCCAGATGCGGTCGGAAATCGTCTCTCCCGACCTTGTCGTCGACATCAAGAAGATCTCCGAACTGTGTCAGATCAAGGAAGAGGCCGGCGGATTTCGGGTGGGCGCCGCTGTCACTGGCGCCGAGCTGAAAGAGCATCCCAAGCTTTCAAAAATCTGGCCGGGCGTCGTTGAGGCCGCCAATCTCATCGGTTCGACACAAGTCCAGGGGCGCGCCACCATGGGCGGCAATCTGTGCAACGGCTCGCCCGCGGCCGACAGCGTTCCCGCGCTCATCGCGGCGGCTGCGATTGCCACGGTCGTTGGCCCCAAAGGCAAGCGCAACCTCAAGGTCGAGGACATCATGCTGGCCCCGCGCAAGCTGGCGCTGACGAAGGGCGAGATCATCATATCGTTCCTCCTGCCGGCCCGACCTGCCAAATCGTCCGATGCCTATCTGCGCTTCATCCCACGCACCGAGATGGATATCGCCGTTGTGGGCTCCGGGGTCAGCCTGACGCTCGATCCCGGCGGCACATGCACCGCGGCCCGCGTCAGTCTCGGCGCCGTGGCTGCGCGTCCCTTGCTGGTCGAGGACGCTGCCAAGGCGATCATCGGCACCAAGCTGGATCATGGCGCACTGGCCAAACTCGAAGCTGCTGCGCGCGCCGCTTGCAAGCCCATCGATGACAAGCGCGGCAGCGTGGAATTCCGAATTGACGTCGCGGGCGTTCTGACCCGCAGAGCAGCGCTGATTGCGCAGGAACGTGCGAGGAAAGCTTAAATGGCCAAACATCACGTATCGGCAACGGTAAACGGCGACGCGGTCGAGTTTCTGTGCGAGTCCGAGCAGACGCTGCTTGACTGCCTCAGGGACGAGCTCGATCTGACCGGTGCCAAGGAAGGCTGCTCGTCGGGCGACTGCGGTGCGTGCAGCGTGATGGTCGATGGCCGTCTCGTATGCTCGTGCCTCGTGCTCGGCGTCGAAGCCAACGGCAAGTCGATCGA
>JBKKCB010000320.1:0-9442 GCA_046713545.1 Hyphomicrobiaceae bacterium
CAAGCGCGCCTCTACCACAGCGAGGTCATCGGCCTCGATCTGGCGGGCAAGCGCGTCATCTGCCGCGACCGGCCGCCAGTGCCCTACGACATACTATCCATCAATATCGGTTCGACACCGAGCGCGCGGCAGACACCGGGCGTCCACGAGCATGCCATTCCGGTCAAGCCTATCGATGGTTTTATCGATCGCTTCGAGGCAGCGCGCACGCGTGTGCTGACTGCACGCGGCCGCGCGCGGATCGGGGTGGTCGGTGGCGGGGCCGGCGGCGTCGAGTTGCTCTTGTCCCTGCACCGGCGCCTGACGCGCGATGTGGCCGCCGCCGGCTTTGATCCCGCGGCGTTGGCCTTCACCCTGATCACGTCGACCGGCGAGATCCTGCCGGCATTTCCGCCGCGCATGCGCCAGCGGTTCGCCGCGCTCATGCGAGACCGGGGCATAGCTGTCGTTACGGGCGGCCGGGCCTTGCAAGTTCGTGCCGATGCCGTTCTGGTCGAGGGGCACGGTTCGATTGGGCTCGACGAGGTGTTTTGGACCACCCTCGCGGCGCCCGCGCCCTGGCTGGCCGAGACCGGGCTGGCGCTGGATTGTGACGGCTTCATCAGGGTGGCCGAAACGTTGCAATCGGTTTCGCATCCTGACGTGTTCGCGGCAGGCGATGTTGCAGCGATTGAAGGCCACACGCCGCCGAAATCCGGTGTCTATGCCGTGCGCTCCGGTCCCCCCTTGGCCGCCAATCTGCGGCGAACCCACGAGGGCCGGCGCCTTGCCGCCTATAAACCTCAGCGCGACGCGCTCTACCTGATCTCGACTGGGGAGCGATACGCGCTGGGTGCTCGCAACGGCTTCACGATCGAGGGCGCCTGGGTCTGGCAGCTCAAGGATTTCATTGACCGGCGCTTCATGGCCAAATTCAAGAAACGGAGATGACAGAGGCGAAGACCGCGTTCGAAGCCTTGATCGGGAAGATCGTTCAAGTGCCCCGCAAAACGATCGCGTATGTTCAGCCGCGTGACTTCTTTGCCAGCTCGAACAACGGCTGCTTGAGCCGAATGCGCCAGAACCGCGTGCGGGCGCCCTCGACGCTGAAATCATTGTCGTTGACCAGCAGAAGGTCGTGCGGCGACAGCACAACCATCCCCTCCAGGTCGCGATCCAATTCAGGCGCGTCGTCCGTGTTCAGCACCAGTGTCTTCGCCAGCACCGGCACAGCCACGAAGGGCTCGTCGGCGGCGCTCAATTGCTCGAGCGTCGGGCGGGTCCGGCCATCCAGGTGCGCGGCCGGGATCGCAAAGCGCGGGGTCAGATCGACACGGTAGATCTTGGTGGTTCGCGAGATCCGCTCCAGGACCAGCAATCGGTCCTGGCCTATGGCCGTTGCTTCGCTGACCTTGATGTCGCTCGGCTCGACGTCACCCGCCTTCTTGTCCCGCTGGAAAGACCCTGGCTCGTCCAACGGATAGAGAAACTGCGCGGCGACGGCGCCCGTCGCCAGGTCCAGCTTCCAGATGCGCACGTGCCGGCCGTTCTTGAACGCCTTGACACCGGGATGTGCCAGCGGGCTCTGAAACACGATATAGAGCCAACGCTCGTCGGGCGAAGCTGCAAGCGCCTCGAAGCCGCGATTGATCCGGCGGCGCGCGGCGATCGCCGGAAGCGCGCCTTTGACGGCGTAGTCCGCTCGCTGCAGCGCCTTCTCCAGCCCCTTCGGCACCCAACGCTGCAGCACCTGCCCTTGCGGCCCGACGTGCAGCAGTGACGGTCCGTATTCGTCGCCGATCCAAAACGTGCCGTCCGATAACGCGACGATGCCTTCCGTATCGGCGCCCGACGGGTCGATGCCTAGCGCTATTCCCTTGAGGTCGAAGGCTGGTTCGACGTCATCCGCCGTGGACGGCGGCAGCCCCGATATGGCCCGGCCGCTGACCGAGGTCAGTGGAATTTGCCGGGCCAGGCGCACTGTGTTGCCGGCTAATCTCAGCTCGCAGATCACGGGACCGATGTCCGGACGCGGCATGATCTTGGCGCCGTCGACCTTCGCCAGCGGCTGAAGGTGCTCCAGCCCGTAGCGTTGGATGGCGGTCTTGATCTTGAGATTGGGTCCCCGGTCGGCGATCGCCCAGACCGTGCCTTTTGGGTCATTCGGCCGCTGCGACAGGCCGGAGCCGAGACCCAGCGTCAGTCGCATGCGGCGGCCGTTCTTCAGCGTGATGACGCCGAGCGAGATGTCGCGCCACGTCAGTCGCTGGATCGAGAAGATTGGGCTCGCTTTGGTCATCGCGTGTCACGGAAGTCCGTTGCGGACATGGCGCCGATAGGCGGGCCTCTCACTCAACCGGTCGTAATAGGCTGCCGCCGCCCCGTACTGCGGCCGTTCGAAGTTCAGGTTGAACCAGCGATTGACCACGAGACCGATCGGCACGTCGGCAAGCGTGAACGCCGCGCCGCACATGTATGGGCCCGTTTTCGCCAGGTGTTCGTCGAGCTGTCCCATTTCCTTGGTGATCTGCCGCCGCCCCTGCTCGATGAACCAGGGGTGGTTCCACGGCGGCTCGTTCAGCATGCCGCCCAGGAACGCGCCCCGCAGCGAAATGGACGTCTCGTAGTTCGCCCAGTCCATCCATTGCTCGACATGGGCCCGCTTGACGGGCGCGCGTGGGTAGATTGCATCAGGCCCATGCTTGGTCGCCAGATAACGCACGATGGCATTGGACCCGCGCAGAACCACGCCATCGTCAATGACGGCCGGAATGAGGCCGATCGGGTTGATCTCCAGGAACTCCGGGGTCGATGTCGGCGTGTAGCCCCGCCCCCAGTCCTCACGCTCATACGCGATGCCAAGCTCGTCGCAGATCCACAGCACCTTGCGCACGTTGAAGGAATTGGCGCGGCCAAGAATTCTCAGCACGAAAAGCTCCTTTGGCTGCCCGGCGTATGGGGCGGGGGCCAAGCACCTTAGGATGATAACGGGCGTGAGCCCAACGCCACATGACGGGCACGCCGCCAGCGACAGTCACTTCCATTTGAACGGGAGTTGAAAGCCGCTGCACGGCAGCGGGTGGGCTATAGTGTTGCGATCAGGCTGGATCTGCCATGATATGAGAGCGCTGCAAGAATGCATGCACCAGCCAGATACCCGAAATTCACGTCAGAAATTTGGACCGCCAATGGCGAACGCCGTGCCACCGTTGCGCTGCGCGCGTTGGAAACGCTCTGGTTCAACACCGGAACGCTCTGCAACATCGAATGTGCGAACTGCTACATCGAAAGCTCGCCGCGCAACGATAGACTCGCCTATCTCTCGCTGGCCGATGTCATCACCTACCTCGACGAGATCGAGCGCGACGGCCTGCCGACGCGGCTCATAGGCTTCACGGGCGGCGAGCCCTTCATGAACGCCGCGTTTCCGGCGATGCTCGAAGAGGCCCTCCGGCGCGGCTTCGAAACGCTGACACTGACCAATGCGATGCGTCCGATGATGCGTTGGAAGACGAGCATCTCGCGGCTCAGCTCCAGGTATGGCCGGTCCATGCGCGTGCGGGTCTCGCTCGATGATCACCGCGCAGAGAATCACGACCGTGAGCGGGGTGCCGGCAGTTTCGCCAGGACGATGGAAGGGCTGCAGTGGCTGGCATCGTCGGGCGTAACCGTCGAATTGGCCGGCCGCTACCTGTCCGGTGAGACCGAGGACGCGCTGCGGAGCGGCTTTGCCAATGTTCTGCGCGCTCACGCGATCCCCATCGACACCTCGGATCCCAGCCAGCTGGTGCTTTTTCCCGAGATGACCAATACCGGTGATCCGCCGGAAATCACACCGGCATGCTGGGGCATTCTCTATGTGTCGCCGGCCGACATCATGTGCTCGACAGGTCGCATGGTTGTGAAGCGAAAGGGTGCCGGCCGCCCCGTCGTCGTCTCTTGCACCCTGTTGCCTTACGACGAGCGTTTCGAACTCGGCGCCACGCTGGCCGAGGCCAACGAGCCTGTGCATCTGGCGCACCGGCACTGCGCAACGTTCTGCGTCCTTGGCGGCGCGGCCTGCGGGCAGGCGCGCAAGGATCGTTAGCATGAACGAGCTCATCAAAGCTGATGTTTGCGTCATCGGTGGCGGCTCGGCGGGCCTCTTTGTTGCGGCAGGTGCGGCCCAAATGGGCGCCCGCACCGTGCTGATCGAGGGGCATCGCATGGGCGGCGATTGCCTCAACACGGGCTGTGTTCCGTCCAAGTCGCTCCTTGCGGCAGCGAAGGCCGCGCACATGGCACGCAATGGCCATAGGTTTGGCATCGAGCGTCACGAGCCCCCCATCGATTTTGCAGCCGTCAACGGTTACGTTCACAGCGTCATTGACGCCATCGCGCCCCATGACTCGGTGGAGCGGTTCACGGGCCTCGGTTGCCGCGTCATTGCATCTCGCGGCCATTTCATCGATCGCCACACCGTTATGGCAGGCAACTGCACGATCAGCGCCCGGCGTTTCGTGATCGCCACGGGAAGCCGTGCGTTCGTGCCCCCCATCTTCGGCCTCGAGGCTGTCCCCTACGTCACGAACGAAACGATTTTTGACAATACCGTCCTGCCGGATCACCTCATCGTCATCGGTGCCGGACCGGTTGGATGCGAGATGGCCCAGGCGCATCGTCGCCTCGGTGCCAACGTCACCGTACTGGATCAGGCCCGCATGCTGCCGGCAGACGATCCTGACGCTGTAGATGTCGTTCGCCAAAGGTTTCTGGCTGAAGGCATCGAGACCGCCGAAGCGATCAAGATTGCGCGCGTCGAGAAGTCTTCAGGCGGCGTCGGCGTGGTTCTGGCCGATGGCGGGCAGGAGCGCCGCATCGAGGGCAGCCACCTGCTGATGGCGACCGGACGGCAGGCGAATGTCGAGAACATGGGGCTTGACGAGGCGGGTGTGCGATACACGCCCAAGGGCATTGAGGTCGACACGCGGCTGCGCACCTCGAACAAGCGCATTTTCGCCGTGGGCGACGTCGCAGGCGGTTATCAGTTCACGCACATGGCCAGCTATCACGCCGGCATCGTGCTCAGGAATGCCTTGTTCCGCTGGCCTGCCCGAAACGCTCCCAAGGCCTTCCCCTGGGTGACGTACACCGATCCCGAGCTTGCGCACGTCGGAGCCACCGAGACCCAGGCACGGCAAGCGAACGGAGGCGCCATCCGTGTTGTCCGGACCGACTTCTCGCAGAACGATCGCGCCCAGACCGAGGGCACGACGCATGGTTTTTTGAAAGCCGTGGTCGGCAGGCGCGGCGTCATTCTTGGCGCAACCATCGTCGGGCCGCACGCTGGCGAACTCATCCTGCCCTGGGTATTGGCCATCTCGAAAGGCCACAGGATCGGCGACATGGCGGGATTGATCGTGCCCTACCCCACCCTCGGCGAGATCAGCAAGCGGACCGCGGGCAACTACTTTGCGCCGGCGCTGTTCTCGGCGCGGGTCCGATGGCTGGTTCGGTTCCTCGGGGCTTTCGGAGGACGCTGCGGCGCCTTTTACCACTGGCTATTCTCGCGGGCCTCGTGATCGCGGCATTTGCGTCGGATATCGATCAGTATCTCACTCTCAATGCGTTGCGCGACAATCGCTCGACTCTCGTGGATCTCGTCGCAAACCACAGGCTGTTGGCGGCTGCCGGCTTTCTGGTCGCGTATGCAGGCATCGTGGCGCTCTCACTGCCCGGCGCAACGGTCATGACGCTTGCAGGAGGCTTCCTGTTCGGCGTGCCCGTCGGGGCAACATTGAGTGTCGTGGGTGCCACCGTCGGTGCGACGGCGCTCTTTCTCATTGCGCGCTTCGCCCTGGCCGATTTTCTGCGTCAGCGCGCCGGCCCGTTTCTCGCGCGAATGGCCGAAGGGTTCAGCAGGAATGCATTCAACTATCTCCTGTTTCTGCGCCTCGTGCCGGTATTTCCGTTCTGGGCCGCCAATCTGGCGCCGGCGCTTCTCGGCATGCGGCTCTGCCCGTTCGTGCTCGCAACGGCTGTTGGCATCGTACCGGGCACGGCCGTTTTCTCGGCCTTCGGCGCGAGCCTCGGGATGATTTTTGATGCCGGTGGCAATGTTCGACTCGCAGACGTCCTCAGCCCGACGCTGATCGCCGCCTTTATTGGTCTGGGATTGCTGGCTCTGCTTCCCATGGTCCTGAAAGCACAGGGAAGGCAACAGAATTGACGACGGCTGTGGTGCTCATCGAGAATATCCGTTTACCCCGGGAAATGGGCAGTGTTGTTTTTCGGAGTCCGTCACGTATGGTCGTGGGCGCGCAGAGCATCGGGGATTTCCCGGCGATTGAGGCCTCCTCCCGCAATCCATTGCCGCGTGCTCTCGGCAGCGCTTGCAATCAATTCCGCGCTCCGGGAAAAGTCATAAGCCGATCCAATGCGCGGACAAAGCGTTGGGACGATCGCAAAATCAATCGTTTTGTCCAAGAGCTCCAATTCCGCGACGAGCTGACGTGCAATCAACAACGTCAATGCATGGAGCGCATTCGCAACCGCCCCGTTTGGTGGATCCTGCAGCGCGCACGCAAAACCTGTCGGCAGCACGATCAGACGCTGCGCTCCGAGCGCCACGCCCACCTTGACGGGTGTATTGCTGGTAATCGCGCCATCGACAAGGTAGCGCCCGTCGATAGATATCGGTGCAAAAGCCGCCGGTATGGCACTGCTGGCGATGATGGCATCGGCCGCCGACCCCCGTGAGAGGACAACGGCCGCCCCTGACAGCAAATTGGTCGCCACGACATGCACCGGAAGTTTCGCGTCTTCCAGCAGCCGGTAGGGGAGGTGGGTGTCGATAAGGTCTCGCAGACCGGCGGAACTCATGAGGAAATCGCGACGCCAAAGAAAGCTCGCAGCCGTGCGCAAATTCACGCGGAAAATGTCACGGCGGCGAATGCTCAGCCAAAGCTTCTCCAACTGCGTGACGCCACTCATGGTCGGATCGCCGGCGAAATAGGCGCCGTTGATGGCGCCGACACTTGAGCCAACGACGAAATCTGCCTTGACCCCGTGTTCCACGAGAGCGTGCAGCATCCCGACCTGCACTGCGCCGAAGCTTCCGCCGCCCGCGAATACGAACGCAGTTTTCGGCACGAGCCAACTCCGTTTGCATCACCCCCGGTTGCAGGCGCCGGCCCCCGATCAGCGCTTGTACAGGCCAATGCGGATGACTTCGTCCGGACCGATCGGTTTCGTCAGAGCCTCGTTCCAGGCCGAAGCTCCATCAAACTCCGCCCTGGCCATGTCGAGGGCAGCGATCTGGCGGCCGGCGATGGCGACGACCTCGATGGGAACCGGCACCAGTCGCTGACGCCATCCAAGGAAGCCGCCGTACGGTACGATCAGCTGGATCTTGTCAGTGGATGTCCTGACGACGAATTTGACGTAGCCAATGGTGCGATCACTGTCATCGAGCACCGGCAAGCCGATCAGATCGCCGACCCTGACCGGCTGCGGAAACCGCCTTTGCATCTTTTCTTCGGGCGAAAGCTGCCGAGCCCCTTTGGCATCCCCGCCGCCGGGCTTTTCGCTGGCCGCAGCCATGACGAAAGGCTGCTGGGCGCGAAGCGGCTCCGTGCTCGTAAAAAGCAGCCCGATCAGAGCAGCCGTACGTGCGCCTCTATGCATGCGCGCGACCTTTCCGTTCAACGTATTCACACGACAAAGTGTAACGGATGAAATTGCAATACATCGTCCGCACACTTAACGTTCGCCCGCGAGACCATCCATCGTACTGCACGGTGAACTAGGCCCGACAGGAACAGACAGATGGCGGACGATGACGTCAAATCACATGAACGGCATACGCGTTCGCTCCATCCGCTGCCTCTGCGCATCATGCATTGGGTCAATGCCGTTGCGATGATCATCATGATCGCGAGCGGCTGGAAGATCTACAACGATGAGGTTCTGTTCGGCTGGCTGCACTTTCCCGATTGGATCACGATCGGCGGCGGAGCCGAGGGTGCCTTGCAGTGGCATTTCCTTGCCATGTGGATCCTGGTGCTCAATGGCTTTGCCTATCTGGCCTACGGGCTAAGGACCGGCCGGTTTCAACGCATGCTGTTTCCGATTCGCTTCCACGAGGTGCTGCAGGAAGTACGCAAAGCGCTTCGCCTGGACCTCGCGCACGACGATCTTACGCGCTACAACGCCGTGCAGCGCCTCCTGTATGTCGGCATCATTGCCGTCATCATCGTGCAGGTTCTGTCCGGCCTGATCATCTGGAAGCCGGTGCAGTTCTCGGAATTGTCGTTTCTCTTCTACGATTTCCAGGGCGCGCGGCTCGCGCATTTCATTGGCATGGTTGCGATCGTCGGGTTCGTTTTCGTGCATGTCGCGCTGGCGCTCATCGTGCCCCAGACATTGGTTGCCATGTTGAAAGGCGGTCCCCAGGTTCCCAAGGACGACCCTCCAGGGGCATCACCTCTTGAAGCGGATGCGTCCGCCAATCTCAAATCAGGATCGGCGCGGTGAGACCATGTCACGTCGCACACCATCTCCTTCCATCTTCCGCCCCAAACTCGGCATCGATCAAAGCGTGCTCGAGGACAACAAGCGGCTGGTCGACACGATCAACCGGCGCAAGGTGCTGCGCGGCGCCGTAAGCCTGGGCGCGCTGTCGATGCTCACCGGCTGCGATGTCACCCATCGTGACTCAGTTCAGAGCGTGTTGCGAACGGTGTCGCAATGGAATGACCGCGCCCAGGCCGCACTGTTCCGGCCCAACCACCTCGCGCCGACATACGCGGTCTCGCAGGTCGTCAAGCCCCCCCGCTTCAACGCCTACTATGATGTCGAGGACGTCGCGCCGGTCGACGCCGCCACCTGGAAACTGGAGCTGAGTGGCCTGATCGAGGACAAGCGGCCCTGGACGGCCGCGCAAATCTACGAGCTGCCGGAGCAGGAAATCATCGTCCGCCACATCTGCGTGGAGGGATGGGACTACATCGGTCAGTGGTCCGGCGTGAACCTGCGCCAGTTCCTGCAGCGCGTCGGCGCCGACCTGACGGCCAAATACGTGTCGTTCCGATGCGCGGATGACTATTACGGCAGCATCGACATGCCCTCCGCCCTGCATCCGCAGACCCTTCTCGCGACCAAGTATGCCGGTGCCCCCATCACCGACCCATTTGGATTTCCGCTGCGACTGCGGACCGCCGTCAAGCTCGGGTTCAAGAACCCCAAGTGGATCACCGCGATGGAGGTCACCAATACCTACCGTGGAGGCTATTGGGAGGATCGCGGCTTCAATTGGTTCAGCGGGATTTAAGCACTCCATCGCATCGTGTGAGCTGTCCGCTACCCGCCACGGAGGGGCGGCAGTTGCTCCGCCCCCTTGATCAGCCGCAGCTCGGATCGCAGGGCTCCGATCTCCTGCATCAGCTGACCGAATTCGGTCTCCGTAACCTCGATCACGGCTTTG
>JBKKCB010000321.1:0-7979 GCA_046713545.1 Hyphomicrobiaceae bacterium
GTCATCATCAGGCGGAAATCGGCGTCGACCACGGTTTCCACCGGACCATGCGGCTCGGCCGCGGCATCATCGAGCACGTGCCAAAGCCTGCCGCCGACCTTGTCGAAGCCCGTCACTCGGGCTTCGCCGCCGCCCCATCGGATCAGCCCCTTGTCCGCGAGTTGACCGCCGCCGCCAGGGAAAAAGGGCGATTGCGCAAGGAGGACGCGGCCGGGCTGGGCATCGACGACCTCGGTAGCGAGCGTCAGCAGATCAGGATGCTCGTAATAGAAGGCGCGCGACATGTCTAGGCTCCGTTCGTCCTAGAGCAGGATCGTTTCGGATTGACGCACCTTGCCTTACACGAGACGCCTCGGCCGAAACGTGAATCCTGCTCTACTTCATATGTTTAGAGTGCGATTCACGCTTCGCATGGAAGCCGGAAGTGCTTCCATGCGAAGCGATCGCGCTCTAGTATCAGAGACGTGGGGCGGACCGCCGCTACCGTATTGGCAAAAATTGCGAAGCCGGCGCGATCCGGTTGGCCGAGGCGAACTGTAGCGGCGTAATGGCGTAGCAGCGCTTGAAATGGCGGTTCATGGCGCTCTGGTCGTAGAACCCGGTGGCAATCGCGGTATCCGCCAGGGAATGCCCGCGCTTGAGCAAGCGGCAGGCGGCGTTGAGCCGAACCTGGGTCAAATAGACGTGCGGCGTCAGCCCGATCGTGTGCTTGAACAGGCCGATTAGCTGAAATTTCGTCAGGCCGAGAGTGCTGGCCACATCGTCCAGCAACAGCGGCTCGGCAAAGCGGTCATGCATGAGCATGACGGCGCGCCGCAGAAGCTCACGATCTGCCAGAGGCCGGGCCAGGTGTTGCCGGCCGCCGTGACGCGCGAACAGGCGGCCGAAAGTGGCGGCCATCAGCTCGTCGCGGTTTCCCGCCGGCTGCAGGCCGTCACAGGCCGCGTGCAACTCCAGAAAGCCGTCGATGAGATCGCGGTCCGTGAACAGGTTGCGAGTGAAATAGGGGAGCTGCGCAAGGCCAAGGTCGTGTGCAAGGCGATCCATCGAGGGCTTGGCCAGATAGAAGGACCGATATTTCCAGTGGGAGCTTCTGCCCATCCAGCCGGCGTGCGGCTCACCAGGATTGAAGACGAACAACGCCTCATGATGCGCCTGCTCGATGTGGCCGCGGCTCTTGACCACCGATCCGCCCGTCTCGGTGACGGCAACGACAAAGGCCTCGTGCGTGTGCGGCGGAAACTCATGCGTCGTGAACAGCGCATGCATCAGGCTCAGGCCGGGATAGGCCGGATCGACCCAGAAGCGGGTCATGTTTCTCGGATCGCGACGCGGCACCCAGCTGGCCCTTCCGGCAATCATCGCCAGGGCGAGAGTAGCCCGGATAGGCTCAATGGTCGATAATCGGGTGCGTTGCGATCTAGTGTGATGATCGAGAAATTCGCCGTATCCACCGGCCGCCTCTGAGCGAATTTCTCGATCTGAATCACACTAGCAAGTTTATGATTCTAGTGTCCCTTTTGATTCCGAAGTTCGCTCTCCAACCCTGCCGAGAGCTCTTGCGAACTTCGGAATCGGGACACTAGGCGCGCTCGTGATCAGCCGGTTCGCGCGTCTCGAACATGTAGCCGGCGCCGCGCACCGTGCGGATCATATCGGCCTCATTGCCGCGCACCAATGCCTTGCGCAACCGGCCGACGTGGACATCAACCGTGCGCTCGTCAACGTCGCCATCGCGTCCCCAGACGCCATCGAGCAATTGCGATCGGGACAGCACACGGCCAGCGCTTTCCATCAGCACCAGCAAGAGCCGGTACTCCGTCGGGCCGAGCCTGACCTGGCGTCCGTGTCTGACGACCCGGTGCGCCGCACGGTCGAGCGTAATGTCGGCAATGGTGATGACGTCGGCAACACGCTCGGGCGCTGCCCGGCGCAGGATGGCCTTGACGCGCGCCATCAGCTCGGCGACCGAGAACGGCTTGACCACATAGTCGTCGGCTCCGGTGGCAAGCCCGCGAATACGGTCTCCCTCCTCGCCCCGCGCCGTGAGCATGATGACGGGAATGTCGCGCGTCTCCGGGCGCGCCCGGATCTGGCGGCAAATCTCGATGCCCGACAGCCCGGGCAGCATCCAGTCCAGGATGATGAGATCCGGTCGCTCCTCGTCGAGAACGAGCTTGGCCTCCTCGCCGGTCATCGCCACGCTGACCTCGTAGCCTTCGGCCTCGAGGTTGTAGCGCAGCAGGACCACCAGCGCGCTCTCGTCTTCAATAATGAGGATCCTTGCCGCCATGTCGGCTCTTTCCGTGCTGTTGCTGCCGTTCGAGGATCAAGGAGACCCGATCAATGTCGTGCTGGTCTTGTCGCCCTTCGGGCGATCGTCGGTCAGGGGCACGCCACGCACGAGGTAGTGGACGGTTTCGGCGATGTTGGTGGCGTGGTCGCCGATGCGCTCGATGTTCTTGGCCCCGAACAGGAGATGCGTGCACAGGCCGATGTTGCGCGGGTCCTCCATCATGTACGTGAGGAGCTCACGGAAGATGGAGTTGTAGAGCGCATCGATCTGCTCGTCGTTGCGCCAGACTTCGAGCGCCTTCTCGGCATCACGCTGCGCGAAGGCGTCCAGGACGTCCTTGAGCTGGCGTAGCGCCAGCTCCGTCATGTGGCGCAGGCCGGTGATCAGCGTCTTGGGATGGCTTTCGCCCGACACCGCGAGGGCACGCTTGGCAATGTTCTTGGCGAGGTCACCGACCCGTTCGAGATCTCCCGCCACTTTGAGCGTCGCCATGATCTGGCGCAGATCGAGGGCCAGCGGTTGGCGGCGCGCGATCATACCGATGGTCTGTTCTTCGAGTTCGCGCTGAATGCGATCTATGGCAGCGTCGCTGGTGACGGCTGCGTCCGCAAGCTTCGGATTGCGGCGCTCGAGCGCCTCGAACGCCTGGCCCAGCAGCTGTTCCGCAAGCCCGCCCATCTGCACGACCTTCCGGTCGAGCTGGGACAGCTCGGACTCGTATGACTTGACGATGTGCTCGTTCATGGTGGCGTGCTCCTGCTGGCGCTGTAGCCGCAAAATATCGGATCAGCCGAACCGACCGGTGATGTAGTCCTGCGTACGCTTGTCCTTCGGATTGGTGAAGATCAGGTCGGTCGCCCCTTCTTCGACCAGGATGCCCAGATGAAAGAATGCGGTGCGCTGCGATACACGCGCCGCCTGCTGCATCGAATGGGTCACGATGACGATCGTGAAGTTTTCCTTCAGTTCTTCCATGAGCTCTTCGATGCGGGCGGTGGCGATGGGGTCCAGCGCCGAGCACGGTTCGTCCATCAGGATGATCTCGGGGTTCACCGCGATCGCGCGCGCGATGCACAGGCGTTGCTGCTGGCCGCCCGAGAGGCCCGTTCCGGAATCGTGCAGACGGTCCTTGACCTCCTTGGCCAAACCCGCCTTCTCGAGACTGCTCATGACAATCTGCTCGAGTTCACTCTTGGACGATGCGAGCCCATGAATGCGCGGTCCGTAGGCCACGTTCTCGAAGATGGACTTGGGAAACGGATTGGGCTTCTGGAACACCATGCCGACGCGGGCACGCAGCTGCACCACGTCGAGCGAGGGGTCGTAGATATCCTGCCCGTCGATCTCGATCTTGCCCGTGACGCGGCAGATGGGGATGGTGTCATTCATGCGGTTGATGCAGCGCAGGAAAGTCGACTTGCCGCAGCCCGACGGGCCGATGAACGCCATCACCGAGCGGTCCGGGACATCGACCGAGACGGACTGCAGCGCATGCTTGTCGCCATAGAACACGTTGACGTCGCGCGCGACGATTTTCGCCTCGGCCTCGGGCTTGAGGCGGGTGGCCAGGTCGGAGCGCATCGTCGATAGCACGGGCATATCCATGGTGATCTCGTCCTTAGACTACCAGCGTCTCTCGAATTTCTTACGCAGCCAAATGGCCATTCCGTTCATGACGAACAGGAAAAGCAGAAGCACGATGATGGTGGCGGCCGTTTTGGCCTGAAATGCCACCTCGGGCAGGTCGGACCAGAGGTAGATCTGCACGGGAAGCACGGTCGCCGCATCCGTCAGGCCGGTTGGCACATCGACGATGAAGGCGATCATGCCGATCATCAGCAGCGGGGCTGTCTCGCCCAGGGCGTGGGCCATGCCGATGATGGTTCCGGTCATGATGCCGGGCATGGCCAGCGGCAGGACATGGTGGAACACGGCCTGCTGATGGGACGCGCCGACGCCGAGCGCCGCCTCCTTGATGGACGGCGGCACGGCCTTCAACGCAGCGCGCGCCGCAATGATGATGGTCGGCAGGACGAGCAGTGCCAAAACGAGTCCGCCCACCAGCGGCGCCGACCGGGGCAGCGCGAAGAAATTGAGGAACACCGCCAGCCCGAGCAGTCCGAACACGATCGATGGCACGGCGGCGAGATTGTTGATGTTGACCTCGATCAGCGCCGTCAACCTGTTCTTGGACGCGAATTCCTCGAGGTAGACGGCGGCCAGCACGCCGATCGGCACGCACAGGGCGAGTGTCACCAGCAGCGTCAGGGCCGTGCCGACCAGGGCGCCGCGAATTCCGGCCAGCTCGGGCTCACGGCTATCTCCCGAGGTGAAGAACAGCCAGTTGAAGTCGCGGTGTACGGCGCCAAGCTCCCGGAACCGCTCGAGGAACGCTACATCCTGGTCGGAGACCTTGCGATTGCCTTCGGGGGTCAGGTACGTCACCACGCGCCAATCGCCGGCATTGGCCGGGCTGGCCGAGGACAACGGCAGCAGAGCTTCGCCGCTGATGGCCGCGTCGGACAGCTTGGCGATCTTCACGAGACCGCCGTTAATGGCGACCAGCAGGCTCGGGGCCTTGCTATCGAGGTCCTCCTGCGACTTTGGATCGCCGAGACGCGTCTGCAGCGTCGCAATCTCCTCGCGCAGCGACGTGGAGCGCGCGGCCGCGTCAGGTGCTGCCGAGCGCTGCACGCGGTCGGCTTCCGCCGTCAGTCGCAGAACCTGCTGGGCAAGCGCTTTTCTGATGGTGGAGAAGTCAGCGGCAAAATCGCCGGCGGTGCTTTCAATGGTGATCTCACCAGTGGTCCCGCTCGGCGTCGCGGTGCCTCGCCCGGCGCGCGACTCGATCGCGGTGCCCGTCCCCTTGTAGTAGAGATCGGCATCGTCCGACAGAAGCAGCGGCACCTTGACGGTGCTTCCGATAAGACTCGGGTTGGCGACGAGCCGGTCACGCAGCACATCGGGGGCGCCGGTGCTCAGCAGGCGCGTCAGCGTGCGCTCGCCGCTGCGGCTCTCGATGCCGGGGATGGCAGCCTTGAGCGCTTCGCGCGTGACAGGAAAATAATCGGCGCCGCGGATGGCACTGACACTCTTGTCGCCGAACTCCTCCGCCGGGACCGGAACACTGAGAGTTAACGAATGCTGGGTGAACGCGGGCAGGCCCTTGGCCAGGATGTCGGCGAGCAGGACCACGAGAAACACCGCCGTCACCACCAGGGCAGCGATCCCATAAGCCTTGAACCGGGCCTCAGCGCGATAACGGCGGCGCACGCGCGCAGCACCGGCATCGCGCATGCTCGGCGGACGCCGGACGGCGCTGTCGACGGATGAGGCGGCAATATCAGTCATATTGCTCTCGATACTTGTTGACGATGTGCAGGGCGACGAGATTCAGCATCAGCGTCAAGAAAAACAGCACGAACCCGAGTGCGAATGCGGCCAGCGTCTTGGCGCTGTCGAACTCCTGGTCGCCAACAAGAATGGTCTTGATCTGCACCGTGATGGTGGTGACGGCGTCGAGCGGATTGAAGGTGAGGTTGGCGGCCAGGCCGGCGGCCATCACGACGATCATGGTCTCGCCGACGGCACGGCTGATGGCGAGCATGAAAGCTGACACGATACCCGGCAAGGCGGCCGGCAACACGACCTTGCGAATGGTCTCAGACTTTGTGGCGCCGAGCGCATAGGCGCCGTCGCGGAGCGACTGCGGCACGGCGTTGATGACGTCGTCGGACAGCGAGGAGATGAAGGGGATGATCATCATGCCCATGACGAGGCCGGCTGCCAGCGCGCTTTCGGAGGCGACATCGAGGCCAAAAGACTCACCCCATCCGCGGATCAGCGGGGCGACGGTGAGCGCGGCGAAGAAGCCCAGCACGACGGTCGGAATGCCGGCGAGAATCTCCAGCACCGGCTTGGCCCAGGCGCGCACGCGGCGCGAGGCGTATTCCGAAAGATAGATCGCCGAGTAGAGTCCAAGCGGGCCGGCCACGCAGATGGCTATGGAGGTGATGAGCAGCGTGCCGGTAAGCAAAGGAATGAAGCCAAAGGCCGTCCGGATGTCACCCTGGTCGGAGCGCAGCGCGGCCTGGGGATTCCATTCGGTGCCGAACAGGAACTCCGAAATCGTCGGCCGTCCCTTGAGCGATGGGTCAAAGAAGAACCGGTACGTCTCGAACAGAACCGAGAACACGATGCCGATGGTGGTGAGGACCGCCACCGCGGCGCATGCGATCAGCACCACCAGAACGAATCGCTCGAAGTGGTTGCGCGAACGGAAGGCCGGAGTGATGCGGCTGAGGCTGAAAAGTATTCCCAGGGCGGCAAGGCCTACGCCCACGGCGAACACCATCCAATGGCCAAAGCGCAAGATCGCGGCGTAGCTGCCGGCGGCATTCTTCAGCGCCACGGATTGTTCGCCGGCGCCGTACTGTCCGGCAGCAAGATTCAGGATTTCACGCAGAGCGATGCCGCGCTGCAGCGGATCTGCAGCCACCTGGGGATCGAAGTAGTCGAGAGCGTTGGAAACCGCGAGGTGGTTCACCACCGGCACCGCCACAGCGAAGACCAGCAGCATGGGCACCAGCGCCGCCGTGGCGGTCAGCAGCCCATGGTAGGACGGCAGCGAATGCAGGGCACCGCGAGTGTCCGTCACGAGGCCCTGCGCCTTGCGACGCCCTGCGAAAAAGCCGGCGAGGACAAGTGCAGCGACCGCCAGGAAGTAAAAGCCGGCCATATTCACGTCCTTTTACGCAGCTCTTCGGCAGGCGACAGCGGGCCGGCCTCGAGTATTTGAGGCCGGCCCGCTGCAATCGTCACTTCACATCGGCCGCAGCGAGAACCTGCATGCCCTTGGCGGTAGCCGCGATCTTGTCGGCCTCGGCCTTGGGCAGGGCCACAAGTCCCTTGCGGGCAAGATAACCGTCCTTCGACATCGCTTTCGACGAAACATACTCGGCGACGAACTTGTCGATGCCAGGCACCACGCCAACGTGCTGCTTCTTCACATAGACGAACAGCGGACGCGAGCCTTCGTATCTGCCGCTGGCGATGTTATCATACGTCGGCTCCATGCCGTCGATGGCGACGCCGCGCAGCTTGGCCGTGTTCTCTTCGAGGAAGGAATAGCCGAAGATGCCGAAAGCGTTCTTGTTGCCTTCGAGCTTCTGCACGATGACGTTGTCGTTCTCACCGGCCTCGACGTAGGCGCCGTCCTTGCGGATCGACTTCCACAGCTTTTCAAAGCCCTTGGCGTCGGCCTTCTGCAGATCCTTGAGCGCGGCAACCTTCTTGGCGCCGACTTCCATGAAGAGTTCGTGGAAGCTGTCGCGCGTGCCGGAGGTCGGGGGCGGACCCAGCACCTCGATCTTCACGTTGGGCAGCGACGCGGCGACGTCGGACCAGATCTTGTGAGGGTTGGCAACGAGCTTGCCGCCCTTGTCGGGCACCTGCTCGGCAAGTGCGAGAAAAACCTGCTCCATCGACAGCTTGATGGCCGGACGGGCCTTGGACTGGGCGATGGTCTGGCCGTCGATGCCGACCTTGATCTCGACGATGTCCTTGACGCCGTTCTTCTGGCAATCCTCGAACTCGCTCTTCTTCATCGCCCGCGAGGCGTTGGTGAGATCGGGGTGGGCTTCCCCGACGCCGGCGCAGAAAAGCTTCATGCCGCCGCCGGTGC
>JBKKCB010000322.1:0-9121 GCA_046713545.1 Hyphomicrobiaceae bacterium
TACGGGGCCACAACGCAGGACATCATCGACAGCGGCCACATGCTGCTGGCGCAGCGCGCCCATCGGCTGATCGACGAAAAGCTTGCGGCCATTCTGGGTGACGGGCTGCCGCTGCTCGAGAAGCATCGCGACACGCTGGCGGTGGCGCGCACGCACGGGCTGCATGCGCTGCCCTTTACCTTTGGTTTCAAGGTGGCGAGCTGGCTCGAGGAGCTGGCGCGCAATCGCGAGCGCTGGCGGGACGCGGGCGAGCGCTGCCTGGTCGGGTCGGTGTGCGGCGCCGTGGGCACCTATGCGCCATGGGGCCGGCACGGCTTCGAGATTCAAGACCGCACATGCGCACGCCTGGGCCTGGCGGCGCCGCGCATGAGCTGGCAAAGCCAGCGCGACCGGGTGGCGGAGCTGGCCGCGGTGATGGCGCTGATGGCCGGAACGGCGGCGCGCATCGCCAACGAGATCTATCAGATGAACAAGACCGAGGTCGGCGAACTGGCGGAGCCCTACCGCAAGGGACTGATGGGATCCTCGACGATGCCGCACAAGGTCAATCCCGGCAAATGCGAGTGGCTGATCTCGATCGCGCGCATCGTGCGCCACAACGCCGGCATCATCTTCGAATGTATGGAGGTGGAGGACGAGCGCGACACGACGATGTGGCGCACGGAATGGGTGACGATGCCGGAGAGTTTCTGCCTCCTGTCGGGCGCGCTCGAGCATCTGCATCAGCTCATTGCCGGGCTGCAAGTGCGCCCAGAACGCATGCGCGAGAACCTTGACATGCTGCAAGGCGTGCTGCTGTCCGAGCGGGTCATGTTCGTGCTGCAGCGCGCCATGCCGCTCGGGCATGCGCACGACGTGGTGCACGAGGCATCGCTGGCGGCTTTGGCACAGAAGCGGCCGCTGGCGGACGTGCTGCTCGAGGATGCCGAGGTGGCAAGGCATTTCAAGCGCGAGGAGCTGGAGGAGGCGTTGAAGCCCGAAGGGTACATAGGCTTATCGGGCGAGGTTGTGGACCGGATCGCGGGCGATATCCGGCGCGGGCTGGATGCGGCGCATGCAAAGCCCTTGTGAAGCCGCGGCCGCGCTCTATTGTCCGGCTTTCATTCGGGTGGGAGATTAGCGTTGGCCGCAGTCGTCATTCTGCTGATCGGTGTCTTCTGCCTGGCCTTCCTGCCCCAGATGTGGGTCAAAGGCATCCTGAAACGGCATGGCGACGAGCGCGCCGACATCGAGGGAACGGGTGGCGAGTTCGCGCGCCATCTGCTGGACGGGATGGGTCTGAAGAACGTCGGGGTCGAGGAAACGAAGCTCGGCGATCACTACGATCCCGAGGCGAAGGTGGTGCGGCTCGGCCCGCAGCATTTCGGTACCCGTTCGCTGTCGGCGCTGGTGGTGGCGGCCCATGAGGTCGGTCATGCGATGCAGGATGCCACCGCGTATCCTCCGCTTGAGGCACGCACCCGGCTTGCCAAGCAGGCGCACCATGTCGAGCGGTTCGGCGCGGTGGTGATGCTGGCGGCCCCCATCGTCATGCTGCTGGCGAAGTCACCGCATGTGCTGATCCTGGAGCTGCTAGTCGGCGTCCTGATCCTGGGAACGACCGTGCTCATGCACGCGGTGACACTGCCGGTCGAGTTCGACGCCAGCTTCCGCCGCGCCCTGCCGTTGCTGAAGGCCGGCAACTACGTGCCCGCGCAGGACATGCCGGCCGCCCGCCAGATCCTGCGTGCTGCGGCCTTCACCTATGTGGCGTCCGCGGCGATCAGCCTGCTCGACGTGATGCGCTGGCTGCGCGTGCTGAGAATGTAGTTAGCGGCGCGAGCGCAGCTCGATCGAGGCAACTCCGACGGCGAGGTTCAAACCTTCCTGCGTGCTCACCGATAAAGGTTGCAGCGCGATGGAGCGGTCCGATCCGCCGAGCAGGGCGTTTGCGCCGAGACCCACGCCGATGCTCGCCTCGCCAGAGACGCCACTGTACGTGCCGGCCAGTGCGCCGGGGCCCAGACGATCGGTGCTGGCCAGAACGGCCCAGGAGATGAGACTGGAGGTTGTGGCGCCCAGGTCGACGCCGAATTTGTTGATGACGCCGTAATATCTTTCCCGGCGTCCCTCGCCCTCCAGCGTGCAGTCAAGCTGCTTGCTCGACCCGAACACGAAGCCTGCGCCGCCTGCGACAGCGCAGTTCAGGACGCCGATGCGGATCTGCGGGGCTTGCGCCGAGGCGGGAGCAGCCACGGGCATCGACAGGGCAGCTGCTGCCGTGAGGGTGGCGATGAGCGAGCGTGACATGGTGAGGTCTCCGTAAAGAAGGTATTGTGCACGCAATGGAATGCCTAAGCCGAATCACGTGGGTGTTACGATCTTATGCTGGCGTTCATGGCGCTGATGAGACGAGTGGCGGGAATGGTTTATGGCGCAGCCCAGCGGGATGCGACGCTGGCGCAATCGTGCCGTCAAGCCCTGCCGCGGCAGCTGCGCGTGCGATCCCGAGCTGCGCTGCAACGGCGAACGGCTATGATCGCGAAGGGATGTTAGGCGTGCGCTTCTATTATCCCGATGTCGAGGAGCTGCCCGTGCCGGCCGGCCATCGCTTTCCGGCAGGAAAGTATCGCCTGCTGCGGGCCGCCATCGAGCGCGACGAGATTCTTCCGATAGCGTCGCTTACAGCATCGCCGCCCGCCGGTCCCGACGATCTCCTGCGGGCGCACAGTCCGGAGTATGTCAGCGCGATGCTGGACGGGTCTGTCGACAGGGACATCATCCGGCGCATCGGCTTGCCGTGGAGCGAGACGCTGATGCGGCGGTCGCGGGCGACCGTCGGCGGGGCCATGGCGGCGGCGAGAAGCGCGCTGGAGCATAGCGTGTCGGGGCAGCTTGCGGGCGGCACGCATCACGCGCATCGCGATTTCGGCTCGGGGTTTTGTGTCTTCAACGATCTGGCGGTGACGGCGCTGACGCTGCTCGAAGAGCGTAAGGTCGATCGCATAGCCATTCTCGATCTCGACGTGCATCAGGGCGACGGCAACGCCGCCATCCTCAAGGATCGGGCCGATGTGTTCGTCGTCAGTCTGCACGGCGAGAAGAATTTCCCGTTCCGCAAGGTGCCGTCCGATCTCGACGTGGAGTTACCTGACAGGACGGAGGATGCGGCCTATCTGCAGGCGCTGCTCGACGCCTTGCCGGCCGTCGCCGCCTTCAAGCCCGACCTGCTGCTGTACCTGTCCGGCGCCGATCCCCTGAAACAGGACAAGCTCGGCCGGCTGTCGCTGTCGTTCGAAGGCTTGGCCGGGCGTGACCGTATCGTGTTCGAGTTCTGCCGGCGCCGCGGCATCCCGGTGTCGATTGCCATCGGCGGCGGCTATGCCGATCCAATCGCGGACAGCGTGACGGGGTACGCCAACACCTTCCGCACGGCGCGCGAGGTCTTCCGCTTCTGATATCGCGCTTGCGCTCGGCGCGGCGTCTGATTTGATGCCAAGCAAATCTGGGGATTGGAGACAACCATGCAGATCAAGACCGTCGGCTTCATTGGCCTTGGCGTCATGGGCGAAGCCATGTGCCGCAACCTCGCGAAGAAGGGGAGCTGGAAAGTTGTCGGCTTCGATACGCAGGCCGGTCCGCTGGATCGCCTGGCGGAGGATGGCGTGATGCGTTCGTCGTCCATCGAGAATCTAGTGACGCAGTCTGATGTCGTTTTGCTGTGTCTTCCCGGCGGCAAGGAAGTGCGCAGCGTCACGATCGGCGACAAGGGCCTCATTCAGTGGGTGCGCAAGGGGCAGACGGTCGTCGACATGTCGACGGCACCGCCGAAGCTGATGCGCGAGCTGGAACCGCTGTTTCGCGCCAAGGGGGCCGATTTTGCGGATGCTCCGGTGGCGCGTACGCGGAGGGCGGCAGTAGACGGCACGCTGTCGATCATGGTCGGTGGGACGGCGGACGTGTTCGAGCGCATCCGGCCGGTGCTGTCGACCATGGGCACGGAAGTCACGCATTGCGGCGGCGTGAGCGCGGGCCAGGTCGTCAAGCTGATGAACAACATGGTGGTGTTCGAGACGACCATGGCCATTGCTGAGGCGATCTCCATCGCCGAGGCAGCGGGCGTGGATGGCCAACTGCTGTTCGAGACCATGGCCAAGGGCTCGGCCGACAGCTTCGTGCTGCGCAATCACGGTATGAAGCATCTCGTGCCGCAGGATTATCCCGAGCAGGCGTTCTCCGTGCGCTATGCGGTCAAGGATCTGTCCTATGCGCGCGAGCTGGCGCGTGAGACGGGCGTCACGGCGCGCGCGGCCGACCTGGTGGGCGAGCTGTTCGAGGAAGCCATCGCCCGCGGTGACGGCGACCGCTACACCCCGGTGATCCGGCGGGGGATGACGAAGTCGTAGTGGATGCGCCAGTCGACGGCACCCGCGTCCCGCCGTCTGCAGCATGCCCGGCCCCCACGGCCGCGGGGCCGATGGTGGCTGTGCGCAGGGCCGGTATCGGCTTGGTTGCGCGGACCTCCCCTGCCGAGTATGAGTACGCCCAATAGAATTGTCAGTCGTTGCGAAGGCTGGTTCGCAGCGCGCGGGCGTGTATTGCCCGCATCACGTTGACGGCCTGTGCGGAAAAGGTTGGCAAGAAAGCGACAGCGGGCACGACCATGACTGTTGTGGTTATGAAATTTGGCGGGACCTCGGTGGCGGACGTCGAGCGCATCGGCAACGTTGCGCGCCACGTCAAACGCGAGGTCGATGCCGGCAACAAGGTCGCCGTCGTGGTGTCGGCGATGGCCGGAACGACCAACCGGCTCGTGTCGTGGGTGCGCGAGGCGGCGCCCATGCATGACGCGCGCGAGTACGACGCCATCGTTGCGTCGGGCGAGAACATCACGGCGGGGTTGCTGGCCATCGTGCTCCAGTCCATGGGCATCCAGGCGCGGTCCTGGCAGGGCTGGCAAATCCCGATCGTGACCAATGCAGCGCATGGGGCCGCGCGCATCATGGATATCGCCGGAGAACGCCTGCGCGAACGCCTCGACCAGGGCGAGGTGGCCGTTGTTACCGGCTTTCAGGGCATCGAGCCGGAGCGTAACCGGATTTCGACGCTGGGGCGGGGCGGATCCGACACCAGTGCGGTTGCCATTGCGGTGGCGCTGAAGGCCGATCTTTGCGATATCTACACCGACGTCGATGGGGTCTACACGACCGATCCGCGGATTGTCCCGAAGGCACGCCGTCTGCCCAAGATTTCATACGAGGAGATGCTCGAAATGGCATCACTCGGCTCGAAAGTGCTGCAAACGCGGTCGGTCGAACTGGCCATGGTGCATCGGCTCAGGACGCGCGTGCTGTCAAGTTTCGTGCCGCCCGAGCAGATGAAGGCGGCAGCACCGGAGACGTGGGACGAGATCGGCACCATCGTATGCGACGAGGATGAGATCGTGGAACAGCAGGTCGTCAGCGGCATCGCCTACTCGAAGGATGAAGCCAAGGTCACGCTCCTGAAGATCGAGGACAAGCCCGGCATCGCGGCAAGCATCTTCGGTCCCCTCGCCGACGCCAATGTCAACGTGGACATGATCGTGCAAAACATGTCACCCGACGGGCGCTATACGGATATGACATTCACGGTGACCGAATCGGAGCTGCCGCGCACGCTGGAGGTCCTGAAGGCCGGCAAAAAGAGCATCGGCTATCACGACATCATGAGCTCAGCCGACGTCATCAAGGTATCCGTGATCGGCATCGGCATGCGCAGTCATGCCGGCGTGGCCGCGCAGATGTTCAAGGCTCTGGCCGAAAGGGGCATCAATATTCAGGCCATTACCACGTCTGAAATCAAGATCAGCGTTCTAATCAATGCGGCTTACGCAGAACTCGCGGTGCGAACGCTGCACTCGCTTTATGGTTTGGACGCCGATTGAATGCAGCCCCGGGCGGATAGGCCGCCAGGGGCCGGTGGTCGAAATGCAGTCGCGCCGTCACTCCGTCGGAGCATATGTGGCGGCCTCTGCCCCTGACGAACAGCGGGCAGCCAAGAGGTTGATAGCAGGGGCTCATGGTCAAGAGACCAGTCGAGGATCCGCGCATTGCAGCGGTCGAGCCGGGTCTGCGGCCGATGCTGAGACGGCTGCGCGAAATCATGGCCGAGCCCGGCGATGGTCAGGCGCGGCTGGACAAGATCGTGCGCCAGACGGCAGGCCTGATGGTGGCGGAAGTCTGCTCCATCTACCTGAAGCGCCAGGATGGAACGCTGGAGCTGTTCGCCACCGAGGGCCTGAATCTGGCGGCCGTGCACAACACGTTCATGAAGCGTGGCGAAGGCCTCGTCGGCCGCTGCGCCGAGCTGGCCGTGCCGGTCAACGAACCCGAGGCGCAGAGCCACCCGGCCTTTTCGTACCGGCCTGAAACGGGAGAGGAGATCTATCACTCCTTTCTGGCCGTTCCCATTCTGCGCGGCGGTGACGTTCTCGGCGTCATGACGGTGCAGAACAAGACGCAGCGCGAGTATTCCGATGATGACGTCGAGGCGCTGCAGACCACGGCCATGGTGCTTGCCGAACACCTGGTTTCGGGAGCCGTGGCTGGAGCCAATACGGCGGCCGCGTTCAGCCGTTCGGTTGCGCATGTCGTCAAGGGCCAGACGATGTCGGATGGGCTGGCGCTCGGCCATGTCGTGCTACACGAGCCGCGCGTCGTCGTTACCGACCTCAGGGCGGAAGATCCGGAGGCCGAGGCGCAAAGGCTCGATGGGGCCGTCGCGGAGCTGAAAGTTTCGCTCGACGAACTCCTCGGACACGAAACGCTGTCGGGCGAGGGCGAGCATCGCGACGTGCTCGAAGCCTACCGCATGTTCGCCAACGACCGGGGCTGGCTGCGGCGGCTCAAGGAGACCGTGAAGACCGGGCTGACCGCCGAGGCAGCCGTCGATCTTGTGCAGAATCAGACGCGATCGCGCATGCTGCGGCAGGCCGAGCCGTTCTGGCGTGAGCGGGTGCGGGACCTGGATGACCTGTCCGACCGCCTGCTGCGCATTCTGGCGGCCCGCAAGTTCGGCGAGAGCGCCAAGAAGGATATGCCGCACGACGCCGTTCTGGTAGCTCGGGGCATGGGGGCGGCAGAGCTGCTCGACTACGACCGGGCGCGGCTGCGCGGCCTCGTCGTCGAAGACGGCAGCGGGCAGAGCCACGTCGCCATCGTCGCGCGCGCACTTGGCATTGCCGCCGTCGGCCAGGCCCGTGGCGTCATCGAGCGCGTCGATCCCGGCGATCCCATCATCGTCGATGCCGCAATGGGTGAAGTTCATATCCGGCCGACCAGCGATGTCATCGCCGCCTATGCCGACAAGGCCCGCTTTCAGGCGCGGCGCCAGAGGAAATACAAGTCGTTGCGCGAGCTGCCCGCCGTCACAAAGGATGGCCAGCGGATCGAGCTGCACATCAATGCCGGCCTGCCGGTGGACATGACCCACATCGCCGAGGCGGGGGCAGATGGCATCGGCCTGTTCCGCACCGAGCTGCAGTTCATGATCGCGTCGAGCTTCCCGAGGATCGAACGGCAGCTGCAGCTTTACCGGACGGTGGTGACCGAGGCGCGCGGCAAGCCGGTGGTGTTCCGCACGCTCGACATTGGCGGTGACAAGGTGCTGCCCTATCTGCGGCGTGTGCAGGAGGAAAATCCGGCGCTGGGATGGCGCGGCATCCGCATGGCACTCGACCGGCCGGCGCTGTTTCGCACGCAGGTCAGGGCGCTGATCCGGGCTGCGGCCGGCGCCGAGTTGCGGATCATGGTGCCGATGGTGTCGGAGGCAAGCGAGGTCGCTGCCGCCCGCGTGCTGGTCGACCGGGAGTTCGAGCTGGCGCGCCGGCGCGGCATCGCCGGCCCCAAGACGCTGGCATTCGGCATCATGATCGAAGTGCCGTCTTTGCTGTTTCAGCTCGATGCCGTCATGAAGATGGTCGATTTCGTGTCCGTCGGCAGTAACGACCTGATGCAGTACCTGTTTGCGGCGGACCGCTCCAACGATCGCGTCGCGACACGCTTCGATACGCTGTCGCCGATTTTTTTGCGGGCTCTCAGCCAAGTGCTCGATGCAGGCAAGCGCCACAAGGTGCCGGTGGCGCTGTGCGGCGAAGTGGGCGGCAAGCCGCTTGAAGCATTGGCACTCGTGGCCTTGGGCTTCCGGTCGCTGTCGATGGCACCCGCCAGTATCGGCCCGGTGAAGGCCACGATCCGTTCCATGCACGTCAAGCGCGCAGAGGAGCGCGTTCGCAAGCTTGTCGCTGAGTCCGATACGAGCATCCGCGACAAGTTGAAGCGCTTTGCGGAGAGCGAAGCCATCGAATTGTGAACGGCGGCTGTGCGCATGGCGCTTTGACAAAAGCTTGGTTTTGCCCGACCATTAAAGGGGTTGCGTTCGCGGGGACGGTTGAGCGTGCGCGTATGAGTTCCTGGGGGAATCGAGATCAGCGTGCGCCTGTCCAAGGCGCCCGGCGCGTGCTCATCAAGAGCATGTCCGAGCGTTCGACCGGGGTCGACGAACGCCTGGCAGCCATTTTCTGCGATATGCGTCGCGGGCTGGGTCTAACGCCGGACAAGCTGGCCGCTGCGATTCAGACCACACCCGGCGTGATCAAACTGCTCGAGGCCGGTCAGGTGCGGGCTTTCCCGGCCTGGCCCGAAACCGTGCGCATCGTGACCGAACTCGGCAAGCTGTATCGTGTCGACACCCGTCCCATCCTGACGCGTATCCGCGATCAAGTGGGCCCCGCCGGACTGGAGCAGGTGCCTGCCGCCCCGTCGGAGCCCGGTATCTCGGCAAAAGCTGTGGCCGCCACGCTCGATAGCAGACATCCGCTGGTGCGAGCGATGGCTCGGGGGCGCCGCAAGAAGCCCGCATCGCAAGATCCGGCGACGCGCCGTGTCAAACGCCGGACCAGGCGCGCCGCCAGGACCCTGTTCGCGCTGTCCGCGCCCGTTGCCCTTATCGGGACCGTGATTTGGCTTGCGCAGGCGCAGCCGTCCCTGATCATGCGTGCCGCTTCGGCATTGCCTGAGCCGGTCGCGCAGGCGGTCCGCCCGGCGGCGAACGCCTTGATTGTCCATCTGGCGCCCTGGCGGGACGGGATGCGCTGGGTCGA
>JBKKCB010000323.1:0-26782 GCA_046713545.1 Hyphomicrobiaceae bacterium
GTTTCATGACGGCAGTCCGCTGACGGCCGAGGACGTGGTGTGGAGCTATCAGCGGCTGCTCGGCATCAAGAAGGGCGCGGCGTCAGCGTTCCTGCCGGTGCTCGATCCAGCCAACGTCACAGCGCCGGACAAGACGATCGTCGCCTTCAAGCTCAAGCATCCCTACGTGCCGTTCCTGTCGGCGACGCCGCTGGTGGCGATCGTCAACCGCCGCGTGATCGAGCCGAACGTCAAGGACGGCGACTGGGGCACGGCGTGGCTGTCGTCGAACTCCGCAGGGTCAGGTCCCTATATCTTGGATCCGTCGACGTATCAGCCGGTGCAGCAGGCCGATCTCAAGCGCTTCCCCGATCACTTCATGGGCTGGGGGCATAACAAGGCCCCCATCGAAATCGTGCGCCGCCGCAACATCCTGGAGACGACGACGCGCATCAACGCGCTGATCAAGGGCGACATCGACGCCACCGACAGCTACCTGCCGACCGATCAGGTGGAACGCGTTCTGGCATCCAAGACCGCGACGGTGTCGAAGGACGAGTCGATGCGCGTGATGGTGCTGCGCATGAACAACAAGAAGGCGCCGCTCGACAACGTCAACTATCGCAAGGCCCTGAGCCACGCTTTCAACTACAAAGGTTTCATCAGCGGCGTGCTGAAGGACTACGCGGTGCGCAATGCCGGGCCGATCCCGGCCAACCTGTGGGGCGCGCCGGCGGACTTGCCGCCGTACGACTACAGCCTCGACAAGGCCAAGGAATTCCTGGCCAAGGCCAAGGCCGAAGGCGCGCCGGTGGAGCGCGAGATCGAGATCCACATCCAGCAGCACCTGGCGCAGACCACGCAGGCAGCGCAGATCCTGCAGCAGGATTTGCGCAAGATCGGCATCAACCTCAAGATCGTGCCGAACCTCTGGCCGCAGCTCGTGTCGTCGACGTCGAAGCCCGAGACCACGCCCGACATGTGGGTGCATTGGGTCTCGACCTACTTCGTCGATCCGGAGAACTGGATCGGCCAGATGTACGACAGCCAGTTCCACGGCACCTGGAAGGCCTCGTGCTGGTACAAGAACGAGAAGGTGGACACGCTGCTGCAGGAGGCGCGCCGCCTCGCGGATCAAGGCAAGCGCCAGGCGCTGTATGAGGAGGCGTCGCGCATCGTCGTGTCGGAGGCAGCCGATATCTGGATCTATAATACCATCGAGCTGAGAGGCTTGAGCAACCGCCTGAAGGGCTTCAAGTTCACACCCATCGGCTCGGGTGCGGATTTCCGCGTCCTGTCGCTGACGGGCTGATGTTTGGCCGAATGTTTGGCCGGTCTCGCGTTCGAGAGAGACGATGACGCGCTTCATTCTGCGCCGGCTGCTGCTGGCGCTCCCGGCCCTGTTCGGGCTGCTGGTGCTGACCTTCATCATGCTGCGCGTGCTGCCGAACGATCCCTCGGCGGCGCTCGCCGGCGAGAATGCGTCTCCCGAGCAGATTGCCGCCGTGCGCAAGGCGTACGGGTTCGACGAACCGCTGTGGAAGCAGTTCGTCATCTATGTCGGGCAGGTGGCGCGCGCGGATTTCGGCAACTCGATCATCTCGAACCGGCCGGTCGTCAGCGACATCGCCTGGCGGCTGCCGGCCACCATCGAGCTGACGTTCGCTGCGCTGCTGTTTGCCGCCGTCGTCGGCATTCCACTGGGGACGATGGCGGCGGTGTGGCACAACTCACCGTTTGACCATGTCATGCGCATCCTGACGGTGGGCGGACTGGCCATCGCCTCGTTCTGGTTCGCGATTATTTTGCAGATCGTGTTCTCCATGGAGCTCGATTGGCTGCCGCTGCGCGGGCGTTTCCCGGTCGGCGTCGATCCACCGGCGAACATTACGGGCCTCTATCTGATCGATAGCCTGCTCACGTTGCGGTTCGATCAGTTCGGCCATGCGCTGGCGCACATCGTCATGCCGGCGCTGACCCTGTCGCTGGGCGGGTTGGCATCCATCGCGCGGTTCACCCGGGCGGGCGTGCTGGAGACAATGCAGAAAGATTTCGTGCACTACGCGGAAGCCGCCGGCTACGCGCGCAAGCGCATCATCTGGGTGTATGTGCTGCGCAACTCCGTTGTGGCGGCGACGACGCAGATCGGATTGCTGTTCGGCACACTGATCTCGAGTGCTGTGGCTGTGGAGGCCATCTTCGATTGGCCAGGCGTCGGCTCGTATGCGGTGAGCGCCATCCTGACGTCGGACTACAAGGCGGTGCTGGCGGTGACGCTGATCGTGGGTGTGATCTATGCCTTGGTGAACATTGTCGTGGACGTCGTGCACGCCCTGCTCGACCCGCGTGTCGCCGAGAACCTGTAGGCGCGCATGCTCATCCTGAAGAAATTTTTGCGCGACATACCTGCGGTCCTGGGGCTCGTCATTATTGCTGCGGTCTGCTTCATCGCTATTTTCGCGCCGGTCCTCATCCCCAATGCCGAGGCCGTGTATGACGGCAACCTGATCGAGCGACTGAAGCCGCCGTCGGCAGAGTTCTGGTTCGGTACCGACAATCTCGGGCGGGATGTGTTCTCCCGCGTGATGGTCGGCGCGCGCGGTGCGCTGATCGTGGCGCTCACTGTCGTCGTGCTGGCGATTGCCATCGGCGTGCCCGCCGGCCTGTACGCCGGCTACACCAACGGGTGGGGCAGCGAGCTGATCATGCGCGTGACGGACGTGTTCCTGGCCGTGCCGCAACTGATCCTGGCGCTCGCCATCGCCCAGCTCATGGGGCGCGGCCTCGAAAGCGCCATGGCGGCGTTGGCGCTGACCTACTGGCCGTTCTTCTGCCGCACGGTGTATGGCGAGGTGCGGCGCGTGCGCAACGCGCTGTTCGTCGAAGCCCTGCAGGGTCTGGGCGCCTCGACCTGGCGCATCCTGTTCGTGCATGTGCTGCCCAACGTCGCCTCACCCATCATCGTGCGCGCGACCATCGGCATGGGCTTCACGATCCTGACGACGGCGGTACTGGGCTTCCTCGGCATCGGCGCGGCACCGCCCAATCCAGATTGGGGTCTCGCCATCGCCGAAAGCCGCGAATACCTGCCGCAATCCTGGTGGGCGGTGACGTTTCCGGGCATCGCCATCCTCATCACCGTGCTGGGCTTCAACCTGTTCGGCGACGGTTTGCGCGACCTCGTCGATCCGCGCTTGAGGCGGTCGCGATGATGCTGAAGACGGCAGATCCCGTTCTGGATATCCGCGATCTCTCGGTGTCGGTAGGGACCGACGAGGGCGAGGCGCGCATTCTGGATCGCGCCAGCCTGGCGCTGATGCCGGGCTCGATTCACGGGGTGGTAGGCGAATCGGGATGCGGCAAGTCCACGCTGATGCGCGCGATTCTCGGCATCCTCCCCAAGCGCGGGCGCGCCACGGCGGGCAAGATCCTGCTGGGCGACCGCAATCTGCTGGATCTGCCGACCGAGACGCTGCAGAGCGAGGTGCGCGGGCGGGCCATCGGCTTCATCCCGCAGGACCCGTTTCAGGCGCTCAATCCGGTCTTTCGCGTCGGCACGCAGCTTTTGGAAACGATAAGAGCGCCCGGCGACAAAGCACAGGCGCGCAAGGATCAGAGGGATCACATTGTCTCGCTGCTGAGAGCCGTGCAGCTCCCGGATGCGGAGCATGCGCTCGACCGCTATCCGCATCAGTTCTCCGGTGGGCAGCGCCAACGCTTGCTGATTGCCGCCTCGCTGGCTTCCGCGCCCGGCATTATCCTCGCCGACGAGCCGACGACGGCGCTCGACGTCACGACACAGTTGCAGATCCTGAAGCTGCTGCGCGGCCTGGCGGCCGAGCGCGGCCTGTCGATGCTGTTCGTGACGCACGACTTCGGCGTGGTCGCCCAGCTCTGCGATACGGTGACGGTGATGTATGCGGGACAGACGGTGGAGTCCGGCCCCGTGGCGCGCGTGCTGAAGGCGCCCTTGCATCCCTACACGCAGATGCTGCTGGCGTGCCATCCCGAGCGGGCGGCGGAGCTGGCGGGCATTCCGGGCGCCGTCCCCTCGCCGCTCAGGCCACCGCCCGGCTGCCGCTTTCATCCGCGTTGCCCGAGTGCGCGCGCCGAATGCCGTGCGCATCATCCGCCACTGACCGAGCCTGAAGCGGGACATGCCGTGCGCTGCGTGCTGTACGCGGCGGAGGTTGCGGCATGACGCAGGCACAGAACCTTCTGGAAATCGAGGACCTCGTCACCGTATTCGGCGACGGGAAGCGCTTTCTCGGCAAACCGCGGCCGGCTGTGCGTGCGGTCGACGGGGTGAGTTTGAAGTTGGAGGCGGGCAAGGCGCTCGGGCTCGTCGGCGAGTCAGGTTGCGGGAAGACGACGCTCGCCAAGACGGCGCTCGGCTTGATCCGCGAGGCGTCGGGCACCATCCGGCTGGAGCACCACGTCGTTTCGGGTTTGCCGCCGAAGGAGGCTCGCGTCGCGCGCCGGACCATCCAGTACGTGCATCAGGACCCGGGCGCCGCGCTCGATCCGTGGTGGAGCATCGGGCATGCGCTGGACGAGGCGCTGCGCATTCACGGCGTCTCCGACCGCAAGGAGCGCACGAGCCGCGTCGACGAAATGCTGCACGCGGTGGGCCTCGATCCGAGCTTCCGCAGCCGCTATCCGCATGAATTGTCCGGCGGGCAGCAACGGCGCGTCGGGTTGGCGCGCATCCTCGTGCTGCGCCCGCGCATCGTCATTCTCGACGAGCCGACATCGGGCCTCGATCTCTCCGTGCAGGCAACAGTGCTGGGCGTGATCGACGATCTGCGCAAGCGGCTTGGCCTCACGTACCTGTTCGTCAGCCATGATCTTTCCGTTGTGCAGCGCATGTGCGAGGACGTCGCCATCATGTATCTCGGCCGCATCGTCGAGATGGGGCCGACGGCGGAGATCTTCGCGCGGCCGCAGCATCCCTACACGCGCGCGCTTCTGGCAGCTGCCCCCAAGCTGGAACCAGGGTCGCTGAACGACACGCCGGCGCTGCCGGGCGATCCGCCGTCGCCGACGAACGTGGTATCGGGCTGCACATTCCGCACACGCTGTGCGTTTGCAGCGCCAGTGTGCGCCCAGGCAAGGCCGCCGCTGCTGTCCGTTGGCGACAAGCATTCCGCTGCCTGCGTGCGGCTGGCCGAGATCGGGGCACCCGTTCCGGCACAATAAAAAGCGAGGAAACGGCCATGGCGCGCATTGCGATCGGCGGGTTTCATCACGAGACCAACACGTTCGTCACGCCGGTGACGGATTTCGCCTACTTCTGCAGCCATCGCGACCGTCCTCCCCTCGTCCGTCGCGGCGATGTGCCGAAGTGGCTGAACGGAATCTCGTTTGCGCTGTCGGGCTTCCTGCAGGTCATGGGCAAGGAGCACGAGATCGTGCCGCTGCTGTGGACCAGCGGCGGCGCGGGCGGGATGGTGACCAGGGATGCCTTCGAACGCATCTCGGCCGAGCTGATCGGCGAGCTATCGCAGCAGATGCCGGTGGATGCGATCTATCTCGACCTGCACGGCGCCATGGTGAGCGAGGATTTCGAGGACGGCGAAGGCGAGCTGCTGCGGCGCATCCGCGCCTGCGTCGGGCCGGACATGCCGATCGTCATCAGCCTCGACTATCACGCCAACGTCACGCACGAGATCACGGCCTACACCGATGCCGTGTCGGCCTACCACACCTATCCGCACGTGGATCGCCCCGAAACGGGTATTCGCGCTGCGCGCACGATGCAGCATGTGCTCAAGCATGGCCGCACACCCGGGCGGGCGCTCAGAAAGATGCCGTTCCTCATTCCGCTGCACAGCCAGTGCACGATGGTGGAGCCGTCGAAAGGCATCGTCGCGCTGACACAGAATCTCGAAGGCGATGGCGTGGTGAGCGTGGCGTATCTCGCGGGCTTTCCGCCGTCCGACCTGTTCCAATGCGGTCCCTGCGTGGTGGTGCATGCGACAACGCAGGTGGCGGCTGATCGTACTGCCGATGAAGCGGCGCGGTTCATTGCTTTGAAGGAAGCCGAATTTGCCGTGCCGGTGTTGTCTCCCGCCGAGGCGGTGGCGCGCGCGAAAGCGATGGCCGCAAAGGCAAGCCGCCCGGTGCTGATCGCCGACACTCAGGACAATCCGGGCGCGGGTGGCAGTGCCGATACGACGGGGTTGCTGTTCGCGCTGGTGGAGGGGGGAGCGGAAGGCGCAGCGCTCGGCTACCTGTGCGATGCGGAGGCCGTTAAGGCGGCGCATGCGGCCGGCAAGGGTGCCGACGTGACGCTGAAGCTGGGCGGAAGAAACGGACCCGAGGGCGTGGTGCCATTTCCAGGCACATTCCGTGTGGAGGAGCTGGGCAACGGGAAATTTCGCACGTCAGGACCGGTGTCGGGCAATCGCGATATCGATCTGGGGCCCATGGCGCTGCTGCGCATCGGCGGCGTGAAAATCGCCGTGACGACGAAGCGCATGCAGGCGCTGGACCAGGCGCCGTTCCGGCATCTGGGTGTCGAGCCCAAGGAGCAGAAGATTCTCGGGCTTAAGAGCACTGTGCATTTTCGCGGCGATTTCCAGCCGATCGCCGAAGACATTCTCGTCTGCATCGCGCCGGGCGGACACCTGGCGGATTCGGCGAAGTATCCATACAAGAAACTGCGCGCCGGGGTGCGGCTGATGCCGCTCGGTCCGGACTCGCGCGGGCCATGATACGGTCGCGCGCGGCGGCTTGGGACAGGGCGATGCCTCTTGCGCAAATATCGATCACAAAGCCCGTCCTTTGTGCGCGTGCGCGCTTCCTCTTGGCGACTTGCACGGCTACTATAAAAAGAAAAAGGGATACGGGAGCAGCGTCTAGGGGCTGAAGGAAACCTGCGAACCACCTCCAGGACGCATGACGGCAACAGGTTCGCTCCTTGCGGGGAGCTTTTCATGACATCGGATACAGCTGCGGCAAGCCGCAACCGTGCTGCTTCGGAGCGGGCTACGGCGGCGTCGAGCCGTCTGTCTTCGCGTGTCCGAGCCGTGCGCCCTTCACCGACGCTGGCCATGGCGTCGGTGTCGCGAAAGTTGCGCGAGGCCGGACGCAACATCATCATTCTCAGCATCGGCGAACCCGATTTCGATACCGAGGATCACATCAAGGCTGCAGGCATAGCCGCCATCCAGCGCAACGAAACCAAGTATACGGAGGTCAGTGGAACCAAGGCGCTCAAGCAGGCGCTGATCGGGAAGTTCCAGCGCGACAACGGCCTCACCTACCGGCCCGACCAGATCATCGTGTCGAGCGGACTGAAGCTCATCTTATACAATGCCATCTTTGCGACGGTGGAGCCGGGCGAGGAGATCATCATCCCGGCCCCGTACTGGGTGTCCTATCCCGACATTGCCGCCCTGGCGGAGGCCAAGCCGGTGTTCGTGCCATGTCACGAGCGCAACGGCTTCAGGCTCGCCCCTGAGGATCTGGCGGCCGCCATCACGCCAAAGACACGCATGCTCATCCTGAATACACCGAGCAACCCGTCGGGCGCCGCCTATTCGGCCCGCGACCTCGCAGCTCTGGGCGCCGTGCTCGCACGCCATCCGAACGTGCTCGTCATGACGGACGAGATCTACGAGCACCTGGTCTATGACGGCTTCAAGCCCGCCTCCTTTGCCGCCGCGGTCCCCGAACTCTACGACCGCACGATCACGACGAACGGCATGTCCAAAGGCTATGTCATGACGGGTTGGCGGCTGGGCTTTGCTGCCGGACCGGCCGCAATCATCCAGGCCATCGACACGCTGCAGAGCCAGACCCTTGGGTGCGCATCAAGCATTGCGCAGGCCGCAGCCATCGCAGCCTTGAACGGCGACCAGAGCTACATGACCCGCAACAATCGCTCGTTCCAGGAGCGCCGCGATCTCGCCGTCGAATGGCTCAATGGCATTCCAGGGCTGACCTGCCGCAAGCCGGAGGGCAGTTTTTATTTGTATCCCGGCTGCGCCGGCGTCATTGGCCGCACGACAGCTTCGGGCCAGCGCCTTGCGACAGACGAGGATTTCGTCCTGGCTCTGCTCGAGGCGGAAGGCGTGGCGGCTGTGCACGGCGGGGCATTCGGTCACTCGCCCTATTTCCGTATTTCCTATGCGCTCGCCAAGAGTGAACTGGCCGAGGCCTTGAAGCGCATCGAACGCTTCTGCCGATCGCTCAAATGAAAATACAAGAAAATGACAACACCTTTGAACCGTCAACAGAGGATATGAACCGATGAGTCTGTACGCGTCGATGAAAGGCCTGAGCCGGATCGGTGCCGGATACGTAGCCGCAGGGCTCCTGCTCTTCACGGGCCAGGCGAGCGCCCAGGAATTCTACGGCTCATTGAAGAGGATCAAGGAGACGAACACGATCACGGTCGGCCATCGTGAAGCGTCAATTCCCTTCTCCTACTACGATGACAAGAAGCAGCCCATCGGCTACGCCATGGACCTGTGTGCCAAGATCGTCGACGAGGTCAAGAAGGTCATCAAGGCGCCGGACCTGCAGGTCAAGTATTTGCCCGTAAACGCGCAGACCCGCATTCCGCTGATGGTCAACGGCACCGTCAATCTCGAATGCGGCTCGACCACCAACACCATCGGCCGGCAGGTGCAGGTCGATTTCTCCGCCATCTATTTCACGACCGCCACGCGCGTGCTGAGCCGCAAGGCACTCAAGGCCAAGGAAATCGAAGACTTCCAAGGCAAGTCCATCGGGCTGTCCGTGGGCAGCACCAACGAGCGCGTGGTCAAGGCCTTGATCGATTCAGGCAAGCTCAAGGACATCCGCATCCTCAATCTCAAGGACCATGCCGAGGCCTTGGTCGCGCTCGAGACCGACCGCATCGACGGCTACGCCTCCGACGATATCGTTCTCTACGGCCTGATCTCCAAATCCCGCATCAAGAACGATCTGGAAGTTGTCGGCCGCAACCTGTCCTACGAGCCGTACGGCATCATGCTTCCGCGTGACGATTCGGCCTTCCGCCTGATCGCCAACAAGACGCTCGCGGACCTGTTCCGCTCCGGAGAAATCGAGAAAATGTACGCCAAGTGGTTCGACCCGCTGGGCGTCCCGGTCAATCCGTTGCTGAAAGCTGCCTTCGAGTTGCAGGCGCTGCCGGAATAGCGTCCTGAGTGGTGGGGCGGCCGTGACCGTCGCGCTGCCCCCACTCGGACGCAACCCGCCGCCGGCGAGCATCGCGCATGCAACGATATCAGTGGGACTGGGGCGTCCTGGTCCGCGATCCCTACTTCGGCTGGCTCCTGTCTGGGCTCGGCTGGACGCTGTCGATCGCCATGCTGGCCTGGATGATCGCCTTCACGGTCGGCTCCACGATCGGCATCTGCCGCACGCTGCCCAACCGCTGGCTCCGCCTCATCGGCACCGTGTACGTCGAGATCTTCCGCAATGTGCCGCTGCTGCTGCAGATGTTCCTGTGGTTCTTCGTGCTGCCGGAGCTTCTGCCGCGCGAAGCCGGGCGATGGATGAAGCGGGATATGCCCTATCCCGAATTCACCAGCGCCGTGCTCTGTCTCGGGTTCTACACCGCCTCGCGCGTGGCCGAGCAGGTGCGCTCCGGCATCGAGAGCGTCGCCCAGGGATTGTCGCGGGCCGCACTGGCCACCGGCCTGACCCTGCGCCAGACCTACAGCCACGTCCTGCTGCCGATCGCCTACCGGCTGATCGTGCCGACACTCACCTCGGAATTCCTCGGCATCATCAAAAACTCCTCCCTCGCGCTGACGATCGGCGTGCTCGAGCTGACCAACCAGAGCCGCCAGATCGAGAGCTTCACGTTCCGCGGCTTCGAGGCCTTCACCGCCGCCACGGTGATCTACATGTCGGTCTCGATGATCGCGCTGAGCGTGGCGCGGCTGTTCGAACGCCGCAGCCCGATCAAGGGAATGATGACGCGGGACGCAAGCACATGAGGCGCAGCCAGTGAGTCTCGACTTCAGCGCCATCTGGACCAGCCTGCCCCTGCTGTGGGAAGGCATGCAGCTCAGCTTGCTTCTGACGGTGCTGGCGTTGACGGGTGGCATTCTGCTGGGCGCCGTGCTCGCAATGCTGCGCCTGTCGCCGCTGCGGCCCGTTGCCTGGCTGGCCGCGGGCTATGTCAACGCGTTCCGCTCGGTTCCTCTGATCCTTGTCCTCTTCTGGTTCTATTTTCTCGTTCCGATCGTGATCGGGCGACCCGTGGGCCCCTTCTATGCCGCGCTCATCGCCTTCGTTCTGTTCGAAGCGGCCTATTACTGCGAAATCATCCGCGCCGGAATACAAGGCATTCCACGCGGTCAGCGTGCCGCCGCGCTGGCCACCGGCATGACCCAGGTCCAGGTCATGCGGCATGTGGTTCTGCCGCAGGCGTTCCGCAACATGACGCCCGTGATGCTGACGCAAGCGATCATCCTGTTTCAGGATACGTCGCTCGTTTATGTCGTGACGCTGCACGACTTCATGACATCGGCCGCCATCATCGCCCATCGTGACCTCAGGATCGTCGAGGTCTACATCTTCGCCGCTTGCGTTTATTTCGGGTTGTGCTTCGGCGCCTCTCAGCTCGTGGGCTGGTTCAAGTCCAGGCTCGAGGTCTCGCGATGATCACCATACAAGATCTCAGCAAGTGGTATGGCAAGACGCGCGTCCTCGCGGGGTGCTCGACGAGCATCGCCAAGGGCGAGGTCGTGGTCGTGTGCGGGCCGTCCGGCTCGGGCAAGAGCACGCTCATCAAGTGCATCAATGGCCTGGAGCCTTTCCAGCAGGGCCAGATAACGGTCGACAACATCTCGGTCGGCGACCGAGCGACGAACCTGCCCAAGCTGCGGGCCCGCGTCGGCATGGTGTTTCAGGACTTTCAGCTCTATCCGCACAAGACGGCGCTGGAGAACATTACGCTGGCGCCGATCCGCGTGGCCAAGCGCGACAAAGCCGAGGCGGAAGCGGCGGCGCGGAGCCTCCTTGCCCGCGTCGGACTGAGCGAACATGCCGAACGGTATCCGGCCCAGCTTTCGGGCGGACAGCAGCAGCGCGTTGCCATCGCCCGCGCCTTGGCGATGAACCCGATCGCCATGCTGTTCGACGAGCCCACCTCGGCGCTTGATCCCGAGATGATCACCGAAGTGCTCGACGTCATGATCAAGCTGGCCGAGGACGGCATGACCATGATTGTCGTGACGCACGAGATGGGCTTCGCGCGCCGCGTGGCGCACCGGGTCGTCTTCATGGATATGGGCGAGATCGTCGAAGACCGCCCGACGGCCGATTTCTTCGAAGGCGCCGTCTCGGAAAGAGCCACGCGCTTTCTCTCCAAGATCCTGCAGCACTAGGGTGTTCTCGACTTCCGTTGTATCGCTCGAACACCCTAGATCTTTGTTTTTTCGTGCTTCTTGTCGGAAAACCGGTTCCCACTTTTCCGGAAGCACTAGACCAACTTGAAGGGTCGCCTCCGCTTCATGGCTGCGGCAATCAATCGACCCAGGGTGACAAAGTCCTTCTTGCGCGGCGAGCTGGCACGCCAGGCGAGGCCGACGATGCGGCGCGGCTCGGGGTCGACAAAGCGCATCAGACGGATATCGCCGTGCTTGCTCTCCAGATCGAGGCTGAGCTCCGGCAGCAGCGTCATGCCAAGACCGTTCGCCACCATCTGCACGAGGGTCGACAGACTGGACGCGCCGAAGGTATCGATGTGGTCGACCTGGCGCAGGCTGCAGACCGCGAGGGCCTGATCCCTGAGACAGTGTCCCTCCTCCAACAGCAACAGCCGGTCCTGCTGCAGCAAGTCCGCAGTGGCGCGGATGCGCCGTGATGCCGGCCGCGAGCGCGGCAGCGCCAGCAGGAACTTGTCCTCGAACAAGGGCATGGTTTCGATATTGGCGTGCGTCACCGGCAGCGCCAGCAGCAGAAGATCCAGGTGGCCGTCGAGCAGTTCGCGCACCAGCGACTGGGTTTGGGTCTCGCGCAGATGCAGATCGAGATCGGGGTACTTGACGCGGATGCGAGTCAGGAGGGCCGGCAGCACATAGGGTGCAACCGACGGGATGACGCCCAAGTGCAGCGCTCCCGACAAGGCGGTGCCCTGGCGGCGTGCGCAGTCTGTCAGGTCGCGGACATCGGCCAGCACACGGGTTGCGCGCTGTGCGATCTCGCGCCCGCCCGCCGTGAGCGTCACGCCCTTGCGGCCGCGTTCCAGCAGCTGCACGCCCAGGGTCTTCTCCAGCTCCTGAACCTGCATCGAGAGCGCCGGTTGGCTGACACCGCATTGCTCGGCTGCCGCACCGAAGTGCCCGCTACGGGCCACGGCGTCGAAATATTTGAGCTGCTTGAGCGATATCACAATCAGGATTCCTTATTGCATCCTACTAATAATACGATTGGACCTGATCGCCAAGCCTCCCCTAGAGCTATTCTAGATATAAGCAGGAGGACGCTGATGGCCACAAAACCAACGCTCACGACAGCTTCGGGCGCGCCGATTGCCGACAACCAGAACTCGATCACAGCCGGGCCGAGGGGTCCTGTGCTGATGCAGGATTTCCACCTGCTCGAGAAACTCGCGCATCAAAACCGGGAGCGCATCCCGGAGCGCACGGTGCACGCCAAAGGCTCTGCTGCCTACGGCACGCTCACCATCACCCACGACATCACCCAATACACGAAGGCGAAGGCGCTCTCCCAGATCGGCAAGACGACGGAAGCGTTCCTGCGCTTCTCGACCGTCGCGGGCGAGCGAGGCGCGGCCGACGCCGAGCGCGACGTGCGCGGCTTTGCGCTGCGCTTCTACACGGAAGAGGGCAACTGGGACATCGTCGGCAACAACACGCCGGTGTTCTTCGTGCGCGACCCGCTAAAATTCCCGGATTTCATCCATACGCAGAAACGCCATCCCAAGACCAACCTGCGCTCGCCAACGGCGATGTGGGACTTCTGGTCACTGTCGCCCGAGAGCCTGCATCAGGTGACGATCCTGATGTCGGATCGCGGCCTGCCGCAGAGCTATCGCAATGTCGACGGCTTCGGCTCGCACACCTATGCCTTCATCAATGCCAGGAACGAGCGGCACTGGGTCAAATTCCACTTCAAGACCATGCAGGGCATCAAGAACTGGACCAACGCCGAGGCGGCGCAAAAGGTCGCGAACGATCGCGAGACGCATCAGCGCGATCTGTTCGAGGCGATCGAGACGGGCGATTTTCCCAGGTGGAAAGTGCATGTCCAGATCATGCCCGAGGCCGATGTCGGCAAGCACTGGTACAATCCGTTCGACCTCACCAAAGTATGGCCGCACGCGGACTATCCTCTGATCGAGGTCGGCATCCTCGAGCTCAACCGCAATCCGGAGAACTACTTCGCCGAGGTCGAGCAGGCGGCACTCACCCCCGCCAACATCGTTCCAGGTGTCGGGCACTCGCCGGACAAGATGCTGCAGGCGCGCATCTTCTCGTATGCCGATGCGCATCGTTATCGTGTCGGCGTGAACGCCGAGCAGCTTTCCGTCAACAAGCCGCGCTGCCCGGTGCACCACTATCACGCCGACGGCACGATGCGCCTTGCAGGCCATGCCAATCCTGACGCCTATTACGAGCCCAATTCGATGGGCGGAGCGGTGCAGGACGAGCGCTATCGCGAACCGCCATTGACCCTATCGGGCGCCGCCGACCGCTACAATCATCGCGACGGCAACGACGACTATCGCCAGGCCGGCGACCTGTTCCGCCTGATGTCGGCCGACCAGAAGCAGCAGCTCTTCAACAACATCGCCGCGGCCATGCAGGGCGTGCCCCTGGAGATCGTGAAGCGCCAGCTCGCCCACTTCCACAAGGCCGATCCTGCCTACGCAGCAGGTGTTGCCAGTGCCCTGGGCCTCGGCGCCAGCGATGTGCCCGCGGTCGAGGCCGCTGAATGAGACAGCCATTGGAGGAGCAAACGCGCCGATGGCGGCTCCTCCGCTGGCCACGCGTGGTCGCTCAAACAAACATGGCAAGGAGCATGGTGCATCATGGCTGAACAGCAACGCGCAAAGTTTTCAAATGGGCCCAATACGGTGGATGAACTCTTCACCGAGGCCAATATCGTGGCCCTCAACGAGGTGCTGCTGGAACGGAGCATTTCGCCCGAGCGCATCATCTCGATCCTGGCGGTTCCGGGCCAGACGCTGGTCAATCCGACGCCGGCGCAATTCCGCGTGCTCTATCGCGCCGCCTGACGCGCACGCCTGCCTGCGTGGCAGGCGTGCGTGGCCTACTTACCGAGCAGCAGGTGCGGGAGCCACAACGTCAGCGCCGGGATGTACGTGACCAGCCCCAGCACGATCAGCATCGGAATATAGAAGACGAGAATGCTGCGCGAGACCGCCTCCATGGACACCTTGCCGATGGCGCAGCCGACCACCATGGTGGGGCCGACCGGCGGGGTGAGCAGGCCAATGCCGAGATTGAGAATCATAATGATTCCGAAGTGAACCGGATCGATGCCGAATGTGGCGATCACCGGCATGAAGATGGGCGTGCAGATCAGAAGCATCGGCCCGAGATCCATGAACGTTCCGAGCAGCAGCAGCAAGACGTTGACGTAGAACAGGAACGTATACTTGTCGCTGGAAACGCTGACGAAGAATTCCGTGGCCATGGCCGGGATGCGCATGATCGCCATCATGTAGCCGAAGGCGATCGAGAAGCCGATCATGATCATGACCATGCCGACGGTACGCACCACGCGCGCAACCAGCTGGGGCAGCTCGCGCCACTTCACGTCCCGGTAGATGAACATCGTGACGAAGAAGGAATAGACGACGGCGACGGCCGCAGACTCGGTTGGCGTGAATATGCCAGAAAGAATCCCGCCGAGAATGATGACGATGGTGACCAGGCCCCAGATCGCGTCCGCGGCAATCTTCAAGGCCTGACGCAGCGGAATGACGTCCCCTTTGGGATAGTCGTTGCGGTAGGAGATGATGAGAACGAGGATGATCAGCGACAACCCGAGCAGGAGGGCCGGGATGATGCCGCCCATGAAAAGGTGCGCGATCGAGATCGTTCCGCCCGCGGCGATCGAATAGATGATCATATTGTGGGAGGGCGGTACCAGCAGCGGCTGCAGCGATCCCGAAATCGTCACGTTGACGGCGAACAGGCGCGGATAGCCGTTCTTGATCATCTGAGGGATCATCACCGAGCCGATCGCGGCGGTGTCGGCAACGGACGAGCCTGACAGGCAGCCGAACATCGTCGAGGCGACGATATTGACCAGCGCCATTCCACCCCGCAGGGCGCCGACGAAAACCTTGGCGAGATTGATCAGGCGCTCGGCCATGCCGCCGACCGCCATAATCGCGCCGGCAAGAATAAAAAACGGAATTGCCAGCAGGGAGAAATTGTCCATGCCGTCGGACGTTTTGAGCATGATTGCTTCGAGCGGAAGGCCAATCCATATGGCTCCGACGATGGAGGCGAGCCCGAGCGCATATGCGACCGGCATTCCCATGAGGCAGAAAACGGTGAAACTGCCGATGAGGACGAGGGCATCCATGAGTGCTGGTTCCCGAACGAAGCTATTCTGTTGTGACGGTGCTGGTGGTCTCGAGCGTCGGTTCCTGGAACCACGCTTGCGTCCACATCCGCTCGATCACGAACAGCACGATCAGCAAGCCGCCGATGGGAACTGGGAGGTATGAGAAGCCGACCGAGACGACCGGGAATTCGGCGATACTCTGATACCACGTCGTATTGACGAGCTTGATGCCCCACCAGAGCATGAACAGATTGGCGACGAGCATGCCGATTTCGATGATGAAGCCGAGAGCCGCGCGCGCCGTGCCGGTCAGCAGCGCCGGCAGGATGCCAACGCCGATATGCAGATACTCGCGGTAGCAGACGACTGCGGACAGGAATGCCAGCCAGATCATCAGCAGCACGGCCATAGGTTCAGGCCAGGACGATGCGCTGTTGAGGACGAAACGCGTGAACACACCCCACGGAATGATGAGCGTGATGATGACCAGAGAGGCGCCGGCAATAAAAAGGCAGGCGTTGTGAATAGCGTCCATCGCCCGGACGTAGTGCGCCTTCATTTCCAGCCCCCGAAGATGGGACCGGCCGGGATCCGATTTGGCAACCAGCCGGTCTTCACTGCATGTTGACAGCCTTCACTTCACGTCCTGGATGCGCTGGATCAGGGCCGTATGCTGGGCCCCGTACTTGTCCCACACCGGCTTGACGGCGGCCTGGAACGGCTTGCGATCGGCGACGTCGTTGATCTGGGCGCCTGCATCTTTCAGCTTCTTGATTGACTCGTTTTCACGCTCGTACCACAGTGCGCGCTGCTCCTGTTGCGCCTCCTTCGCAGCTTTCGAGATGGCCGCCTGATCGTCCTTGGACAGCCCCTCCCAGCTCCGCTTTGAGAAGACCAGGATCTCAGGAATGATGAGATGCCCGGTCTTGGAATAGAACTTGGCGTAGCGGTAGTGCTGGCCGCTCTCGTAACTGGGCTCGTTGTTCTCGGCGCCGTCCACGACGCCCGTCTGCATCGCATTGATGAGCTGGTCGAAGCCCATGGCGACGCCGTTGCCGCCCAACGAGTTCATGGTGTCGACGAACACGGGGTTGCCCATCATGCGGATCTTGAGGCCCTTCAGGTCCTCGACCGAAGTGATGGGCTTCTTGCTGTTGTAGACGTTGCGGGTGCCGGCATTCATCCAGCACAGGCCGATCAGGCCGGCGGTGGGATGATCGGAGAGCTTCTTCAGCATCTCGGTGCCGATGTCGCCGTCGATCACCTTCTCCATGTGGGCGCTGTCGCGGAACATGAAGGGCAGGTTGAAGACGTTGAGTTCGGGCACGATCGGACCCATCGGGCCGACGCTGATGCGGGCGATCTGCAAGGCGCCGACCTGGGCCTGCTCGATCATCTCCTTTTCGCCGCCGAGCTGCATCGAGGGATACATCTGGATGCTGATGCGCCCGTTGGTTGCAGCCTCGAGCTTCTTGCCCATGCGCACCACCGCCTCGACCGTGGGATAGCCGAGCGGATGCACGTCGGTTGCCTTGAGAACCAGTTTGGCTTGGGCCGATGCAGACGGCAGACCGAGACCTGTGACGGCTGCTGCCGACAGCCCGAGCTTCATCATCGATCGTCTGTGCATGTTTTCCTCCTGGGTACGTCTCGTTGTTTGCTCCCGTTTCCCGGGATTTAGCCGATACCCGCTTCACGCGCGCGTACGACATCGCGCGTTACCCCGCCCGCATTGCAGCATTGAATTCGCGCAATGCGGATGCTATCAAGTTGTACGATGACCCGACATACTCAAACGCTAGCATCAGGCACCAAGACTGGCAAGCGCGTGCTGCTCGAACCGCTCGCTCCTGCGCGCAATCTGACGGCGGATGTGGTGGATCGCATTGCCAGCGAAATCCGCTCCGGAACGCTTGCCCCAGGTGCGCGCCTGCCAACGGAACAAGACATGATGCTCGCGCTCGGCGTGAGCCGCACCGTGATCCGCGAGGCCTTTGCAGCCCTCAAGGCCGATGGGCTGGTCACCACGCGACAGGGATCGGGAGCTTACGTGGCGACGGACACGGATCGGCGGCCGTTCCGGTTGCGCACCGAACGCCGCGCCGAGATTGATGACGTCCAGCATGTGCTGGAGTTGAGGCTTGCGGTGGAAATTGAGGCTGCCACATTGGCGGCCCGGCGTGCCGCACCAAGCGCGATGCGACGCATCACCCTCGCCCACACGCGCTTCGAGAAGGCCGTCGGTCGCGGAGAAATGGCGGTGCCGGAGGACTTTGCCTTTCATCGTGCCATTGCCGAAGCGACCGGCAATCCACAGTTTCTGCGGTTTCTGGAATTTCTCGGCGGCTTCATCATCCCGCGGCAGAGGGTGCGCCTTGGCGGCCTGGAGCAAGGCAAGCACGCACCTTATCTCGAGCGGCTTGTGGCGGAGCACGCGCGCATTCGCGACATGGTTCTCAGCCGTGATCCCGATCTTGCAGCCGCCGCCATGCGGGACCACCTGACCCGGTCCATTGAAAAATACGATCAGCTCCGGCGGGCGTAGCCGAAGCTCCCGGCCGAAAACATCGGCGACCAGAAGCACCTGCACTTGAGAGAGTCGACGCGAGTGCTCCGAAAGATTTTGCTATGGGAGCATCCTCAACGGTGGCACCGCCGCATTCCGCTTTGAAAACGGGCCTCGGCAACCAGCAGTCGAAAGCAGCGCGTCCGAGTGGAGAAGTTGCGCCGATGCGCCGTTACGCCGGAACGTCGGTCCTGAATATCTGAACGATCAGCGCGCTCCAGTCCTCGCTGACAATCTTCGATACCTCGAACATTTTGAGCACGGATCCAGGCCGATCCTGTCGGCGAGCGATCACTCGACCGTCCGAAACGGCCGCGATCTCAGTGACGGAAAAATCAGCGCCGTTGTTCCCGCTGTGCCTCAACAGGCCCAGCGCAAAGTTACCCCCTGGCTGTGGAAGTGGCTCGAACTGAAATCTGCTCGGCGAAGCCGCCGCAGCAAAATCCTTATTTGCATCATCAATGGACGCGCGAAGGGTGCTTTCGGCGCGTTGCCAATGACCCGGAACTCCTGCGGCGACCTCGTCGGATTTCTTGCGCTTTGCTTCCGTGGCTGCTTCAAGCGCGACAGCCTTGGCCTTACGCTCCTGCAAGAGCGCAGCGAGTGGTGAGGTTTCTGACATCCCTTCTCCTTATCTCGCGCGTTTATAGGAGTGAAACCTACCACGCCGCCCAGAACTTGAGCAGTCGGGAGCCGCTTAGCCTGCAGGGCGCGCCCAAACGATGAGGGAGCGAGGGTTAATTCGCGGCGAAGGTCCGCACGGAAACACTGCTAGCGGCGAGACGTCTGGGTGGCGTGCAGCGGCCTGCCGGTTGCGATCCGATCAGCGTTTTCCGCATGGATATGCTGGATCTGCTTACGGGTCCGCTCATGGCTCATCCGGATTTTCTCAGACCTTGTGCACACGTCTTTTGTAGGTCTCGACCTGTCTGACGTTTGCTTGCGAGCCATCGGCTTCGTCCTTCACAAAACTGCAAAGAGGGGGAGGGTGCCGCTCGCTTCACTGCGAGTTGACGGCTTGCAGGCTTACATATGGCTTCTCCTCAAGAACAAACAAGGGCGAATGGAACATCTGTGCATCCATATCTGGGCGCTTGTTTTGCGATCCCGCTCTTGCGAAGCCCGCGCGCCGAGGCTAATGCTCTGTTTGGGCAGGCGCATGCCCGGCATCCAACGGTAAGACGGGCAGCAAGATGGGGAAGAAAGGTCGAGATCGAAGTCAGCGGCGACGCGGATTCGATGATGAAGAAGAGACACCGCCCTCGTCATACAACGGACCCTCGCGTCAGCCATTCCGAAGCCGAGAAGAGCCTGCCCCCAGCGGGCCGGCACTTGATGGCATCGTCAAGTGGTTCAACGCGGAAAAGGGATTTGGCTTCCTTGAGCTGGCCGATGGCTCGGGCGATGTTTTTCTGCACGTCGCCGTGCTGCAAGCGGCGGGGCACGACACCGTTGAGCCCAATGCCAAACTGAGCGTCCAGGTCGGCGCTGGCCAAAAAGGACGTCAAGTTACCGCGGTCCTTTCGCTCGATGCCACCGCCGCGGCTCAGACGCCGCGGGACACACGGTCGCCACCAAGGAGTTCACCCGGCCGCGTGCGTCCCGATCCAGCGACCGCAACCAGCGTCGAAGGGACGGTCAAGTGGTACAATCCCAACAAGGGATTTGGCTTTGTCTCCTCCGAGGATGGCGAAAAGGACGTGTTCGTTCACGCGTCCGTTCTCGAACGCGCCGGAGTGCGGGGACTTGAGGAAGGGCAGCGGGTTGAGATGAAAGTCGTGAAGACCCAGAAGGGTCGTGAGGCCCTGTCCATCGTCTTGCTGTAATAGCGGCCACCTGGCACGCCATCCGCGCCCATTCAATTCGGCTGGAGCATCAGCGCGAACGACGGGATGTAAGTCGTCAGGAACAAGACAACCAGCATCACGATGATCTGCGGCCAGATGGCTCGCGATATCTGGGTGAGGCTCAGTCCCGAGATCGCCATTCCGATGAAGAGGCAGTAGCCGATGGGCGGGGCAGCCATGCCGATGGAGACATTTGTTACGATTATGGCCCCCAGATGGATGGGATCGACCCCGAACCTCGCGCCGATCGCAATCAGCATCGGCCCCAGGATGACCATGATGGCAATTTCATCCATCACGGCGGCGAGCAGGAAAAACGCGATATTCAAGCCGGCAAGCGCAATCCACTTTTCATGCACGTGGGCCGCCAGCCAGCCCGCGAAACCGGTGGCGATCTGCTCCTGAGCGATCAGGACGCCGAAGCCCGTGGAAACCGCGACGATCGCCGTGACGATGGCGCTGGTTCGCACCGCACGCAGCGTGATTTCCGGCAGGGCCCGCAGGCTCAACCGCCGCTCGACGAACATGCCGATGATGACGGCATAGACGCAGGACATGCCCGCCGCCTCCGTCGGCGTGAAAATGCCGCCATAAATGCCACCGAGCACGACCAGAGGCGAAAGAAGAGCCCACTTTCCGTTTGCGAACGCGTGCCGCACCTCTGTCCACGGCGCCTTCGGCTGTTTCGGAACGCCATGGCGCTTGGCGTGAACGTAACAGACGATCAGCAGTCCGAAAGCGATGCTGAGGCCCGGAACGATGCCCGACAGGAACAGCCTGCCGATCGACTGTTCCGCGATCGTGCCCCAGATCACGAAGGCGATCGACGGCGGGATCAGCGGACCAAGAACTCCTGCGCTGACCGCGATGGCGGCGGCAAATGCCTTGTCGTAGCCGGCGTTGGCCATGGCCGGAATGAGAATTGTCCCGATTGCTGCCGTGGTGGCCGGCGCGGAGCCGGAAATCGAGGAAAAGACCAGCGCCGCGAGAACGGCCACCATCGCAAGTCCGCCCGTGCGGTGACGCACCAGGACCGATGCCATGTCGATAAGGCGTTGCGACATGCCGCCGGCCGTCATCAATTCGCCTGCCAGCATGAAGAGCGGAATGGCCAGCAGGCTGAACGATTGCGAGCCGGCGACGAGCTGTTGCGCCAGGAACGCAGGCTCGATATCGGCCACGACCAGCACCAGGGTCACGATGACGCCGATCGCTACGGCAAAGGGCATGCCGAACATTACAGCGGCGGCAAAGCCCGCAGTCAGCAAGAGTACGCTTGTGCTCACGGCGCGAGCTCCGGCGCCGGCTCGGCCTGCGGCCCCTCGATCAGGCGCCACATCGCGAACAGGCAGATCAGGCCGCCCGCCGCGGGCGCGAGGGCGTGCAGAAATTCGATCGGATAGCCGATTGCAGCCGACACCGACCCGCCCGTGAAATCCAGGAATCGCAGGCCGGACCAGGCGAGATAGGCGCCGAACGCAGCCGTCGCGGCGTCAATGGTCGCTTCGGCCGAACGATACAGGGGGGCCGGCAGGGCGTTGATGAAAATGTCCAGCCTGACGTGGAAGCCTTCACGCACGCCGAGCGCCAGCCCGCCCATGGTGCACCAGGCAAACATGAGGAGGGCCAGTTCGTCCGTCCAAGATGGCGCGTTGCCGAACACGTATCGCATCACCACCTGGATCGCGATGCACGCAAGCATGACGCCCATGGCGATCACGAGGCTCGCGCGCAGGACACTTGCTACGGCCGCAATCAAGCGCCTTACGCCGCGAATCATGCCGGACAGCATCGGTAGGCCCCGGCGTTACTGTACCGAGGCCAGCGTCTCCTTCACCAAGTCGGCGCCGATCGAGTCCTTGAACTTCTCGTAGACGCTCTGGACGGAGGCCCGGAAAGGTTTCACGTCGCTGATGCGATTGACCTTCATGCCGGACTTCTCGAGCCTGGCAAGAATTTCGTTTGCCGTTGCCGACGCAGCATCGCGCTGTGCCTTCGCGGCCGGCCCGCTGACCTCGACGATCGCCTTCTTGATGTCGTCAGGCATGCGATCGAAGGTGCGCTTGGACATCACGAGACCGATCGCGGAATACGTGTGGTTCGTGATCGAAAGATACTTAGTGACCTCGAAATATTTGGCCTGATCGATGATCGCGAGGGGAATTTCCAGGCCGTCTATCGCGCCCTGCTGAACCGCGGTGAAGGTTTCGCCCCAGGCCATCGGTACGGCGTTGCCGCCCAGCGACGAAAACATGGAGATGTAGACGGGGTTCTGCATGACCCGGAACTTCACGCCTGAAACGTCCTCTGGCTTCGACACGGGACGGACGTTGTTGATCATGTTGCGGAAGCCGCCTTCCATCCAGGCCAGCAGCTTCACGCCCCGTTTCTCGAGATTGGCGGCGAGCTTCTGACCGACCGGGCCGTCGAGGTGCGCGCGGGCCTGGTCTTCATTGGCAAACATGAACGGCAAATCGTTGAGCTGCAGCGACGGCTCGATCTGCGCCAGCACGGCGTTTGTGATGATGCCGGCGTCGACGGTGCCGAGCCGCATGCCTTCGACCAACGGCTTTTCGTCGCCGATCTGCCGGTTGGGATACAGCTGGACGTCGAGGCGGCCGCCGGATGCGGGCTCGACGCGTTGCTTGAAGGCGCGAGCGCCGACAGCATATGGATCCTGCGGTCCATCAGTCGCCGACCAGCCGAATTTGATGACTATCTTATCTTGGGCAAGGGCCGGCGCGGCTGCCAACAATACGCCTACGGAACATGCCAACGCGACGACGCATCGCGTCGTTTCCATGACGAGCTTCTTCACCCTGTTTCCTCCTCCACGCGTCCCGTGCCTTGCTTATCCGGCGCGAGTTTTCATCGCTCAGAGTAGGAAGGATTACGTTGGCTTGCAAGCTGCCGCGGCGAGGCCAAGCTCAATCAAGCGGCCGAGCCGCATTTGAACCGCCGCGACACTGCTCAGTGCTCTGACAGCAATTGCCCGTACCCTGCGATGTGATCGTCGACAGCCGCCAATCTCAGAGCGTGCCAGAGAGTCGCCTGGGTCGACGTAATGACCGGCTTGCCGATGGCCTGCTCGAGAGCTGCTATGACGGCATGCGAGCGGGTATTGAGACACGAGACGATGAGCGCGTCTGAAGCTTCGTTCCAGCCGCTGCGCCCGAGTTGAAAAAGCTCGGCCGGCGTCGGGTCGGCGAGGCGAAAGCCATCGGAGATGCCCAGGTGCGCGCCGCTCAGCACCTTCAAGCCGGCCGACTCGAAATAATCATGCTCCGCTGCGGCGACAGCGGCCGTGTAGGGTGAGACAAGCGACACCTTGCGCGCGCCAAGAGCGCTTGCCGCCTGGAGGATCGCGTGCGCCGCGGTCGTCGCCACGACTTTAAATTTCGTTTGAATCTCCTCGCGCAAGTGCTGGTCGTAGGCGACGCCCTGCACGATGCTGGAGGCGGTGCAGCCGTATGCGATGACGCGCGGCCGGGCACTCGCGATCTGGCGAATGCCGGCCATGCCTTCAGTCCGGTCCATCTCGATGAGCGTCTCGCGCGAAATCAGATCCGGAATGAACATGCGCGAGAAATGAATGCCGATGTCCTCCGGTACGACTCGCTGGGCCCAGGGCTCCATGACGGTATTGACGCTTGGCACGACAATGCCGATGCGCGCACGGCATGTCGCATCACTTTGATCTGAAACAGGCATGGCATATCCAATCAGCGAGACGGCGGAACACTGGCTATCATAGGCTGTCGATCATTAAAACAATGCCCGCAGGAGTAAACATGAAGATCAAGCGCATCGAGCACATAGCCATCGCCCTCAAGAACATGGACACCGTCAAGGACGTGCTTGCCAACAAGCTTGGGATTGCCATGGAGTACGAGGAGCACTTGCCGGCGCACGCCACAACGCTCGCCATGTTCCCGGTCGGCGAAACCTACCTCGAGCTGCTGCAATCGGATAAGGCGGACTCAGGCACCAACAAGTGGATCGCCGAGCGCGGCGAGGGACTGTTCCACATCTGCCTCGAGGTCGATGATATCGACGACTCCATGCAGGAGTTGCGAAAAAAGGGCATCCGCTTTGAAACGGAGCAACCGCTCATCGGCCATGGCAACTGCCGCATCGTGTTCATGGACCCTGCAACGACGGGCGGGCTCGTCATTGAGCTGGCCGAGCAGCCAAAGACAGGGAGTGCATAGAAGCGCGGGGCGGGGTAGTTGTGTGAGACACCTCCGCGCGGGAGGTCGCGCGTCACTGGCGCGACGCGTCTCCTTTAGCCGACCGCCCGCGGTTGCCAATGCTTGACAGGCTTGCGCGCAGTACTTCTCATGCTCATTCGCAGGGAGGTACGCGTGTCCGAGCCACAATCCAAGCCAAAACCAAAACCGCTGCTGGCGTCCGATATTATCGTCGACCGCAGCGATCCGGCCATTGTCATTGTCACCGTCAATCGGCCCGAGCGGCGCAACGCGCTCACGCTCGCCATGTGGACGGAGATTGGCCGCATTTTTTCCGACCTCAGTGCCGACCCAATTGTGCGGGCGATCATCTTAACGGGTGCGGGCGGAGTGTTTTGTGCGGGGGCTGGACATCTCTGAATTCCCGGCAGTTCGCGCGACGGTTGAGGATGGGCACACTTACGAGGCCGCCGCCAATGGTTGCCAGGTCGCAATCGCGACCTGCACCAAGCCGACGATCGCTGCCGTTTCCGGCGCTTGCTATGGCGGGGGCGTCGGGCTCGCCCTGTCCTGCGACTTTCGCGTCGCGGATTCATCGGCCTACTTTGCCATACCGGCGGCGCGTCTCAGCAACGTCTATGGCATTGTGGAAACACGGGCCTTGTTCGATGCCGTCGGGCTGGCGGTCGCCAAGGAGGTGCTGTTCACCGGCCGACGCTACAACGCCGATGAAGCCATGCGACTGGGACTGGCGACGCATGCAGCCGACGGCACGGCGTTGCAGGCCGCAACCGATTTTGCAAACAGCATGCGCGCCTCGGCGCCGCTGACCATCAAAGGCGCCAAGGTCGTGCTCGAGGCAATCGCGAGGCACGAGACGGAGCAGCGCAAGGCCGCTATCGACCAGATCATGGATCAGGCGATGGCGAGTGCCGACTACCAGGAAGGTGTGGCTGCTTTTGCCGCCAAGCGTGATCCGCAGTTCCGGGGGGAATGACCCAACGCAAACAATGCTTGATGGCGTGGCCCATGCCCGGGAAAATAGTCAACTTGGCGCTTCCCCAGCGGCTAGGTTCTTTGCGCTCGAAGCTGAGACAGCTCCACTTTTTCGGTTTACGCTGCATCGGCTCGCTCGGCACCTCGCTGTGTGAGCTGGCGACTGCGCCGCACGACAGGAGAAATGGATGCTAGGCAAGCTCATCGCACTCGGTCTTTTGAGTGGCGCGCTCGTTTCGACGGTGGTTAGCCCGGCACAGGCGCAAGGCCAGTTTCCCGATCGTCCGATCACGCTGATCAATCCGCTGCCCGCGGGCGGTGGCGTCGATATCGCCATGCGCGGCCTTGCCAAGGAGATGCAAACCATACTCGGCCATCCGGTGTTGGTGGAGAGCCGGGCTGGCGCAGGCGGAACGATTGCCGGAACCTATGTCGCGCAAGCCAAGCCGGACGGATATGTCGTCGGACTGTTTCAGTCGACGCAGGCTATTCCGGAGGTCTATGCGGCGTTTCAAAAGCCCCCCTACACGAGCGATCAGATTCGTCCTGTCGGGCGCTACATGAGTCTCATCTTCGGGCTGCCAACGCGGGCTGGCGCGCCGTGGAAAACCATGTCCGAGCTCGTGCAGTACATCAAGGCCAACCCCGGCAAAGTACGGTGGGGACGCACGACCGGAATCGGGCATCCGCTGCAGTTGCTGGCTTATTCCCTCCTCAAAAAACAGGATTTGAAGGTCATCGAAGTGCCCTTCAAAGGTGCTGCCGATGCCGTAACGGCGCTGCTCGGCGGTCACATCGATGTGGCGTTCGGCGTTTCTGTGACGGCCACCGAAGGGCATGTGAATGCCGGCCGCCTGTCGGTCCTCGCCATCCACAACGCGACCCGCATCAAGAGCATGCCCGACGTTCCGACCTTTGCCGAACAGGGGCTCGATCCGGGTGTCATGCCGGTCTACAACACGTTTTTTGTGCCCAAGGACACGCCCGATGCGGTCGTTGCCAAACTGCACGATGCGGTGAAACAGGCGATCGAGAGCCCTGCGATGATCGAATACGCGCAGAAGAACGGTTTTGAGCTCTACTACGGCTCGGAGCATGACGTACGCGAGGAACTGAAGCGCGATCGAGAGGTCACGACCGTCCTCATCGAGGCGATGCAGAAGGACAAACCGGCGCAATGAATTGGGGGCAGCTGCTTCCCGCCCTCGTCTGGCTTGGCGTCGGCACCGCCATAGCGACGGGAGCGTACAAACTCGGAATCGGGGCTTTGAACAACCCCGGCCCTGGGCTTTTCGCCTTCGTCATCGGCATCGGCATGGCTACGCTTGCACTCAGTGTCGCGGCGACCGGCGTGCGGGCCGCACCGGCATCTGCGGTTACCACAGCGCCAAGGCGCGCGGGCCCGGTGATCGCCGTAATCGCCGCGCTGATTTTTTATACTTTAGCCCTGGAGCGCATCGGCTTTGTGCTCTGCACGTTCCTGTTCCTCGCCGGTCTGCTTAGCGTTCTGGGCCGCAGCAGCTGGCTGACTGCGGTGGCTGCAAGCGCAGGCATCACGGCCGGCTCATACCTCATCTTCGCGAAGATATTGAAGATCACCCTGCCGGCCGGACCGCTGGGATTCTAGGCGATGGACGCGTTCAGCCACCTGTTGCACGGCTTCAGCGTCA
>JBKKCB010000324.1:0-5004 GCA_046713545.1 Hyphomicrobiaceae bacterium
CAGCCCCAACCGTAAGCCGCCGGCCGCAAGCTTTTCCATGAGCGAAAGCGCGCCCGGAAAAATCCGCGTCTCCTGGCACGGATTATCGGCGTAGATCTTCTCGAAGATCGCCACCAGCCGATCGATGCGCGCAACATCGGCTGCCTGATCGCGTGCCGCCAACGCCCGCTCGATCAGCCGCCGCGATCCGCCACCGATCATCGCCTTGACGCGATCCACGTCGAACGGCGCCAAGCCATCCACGGCCAGCGTCGCATTCAGCGCGCTCATGATGTCCGGCGCGCTGTCGACGAGCGTACCGTCCAGGTCGAACACGACCGCACGCGGCAGACTCGGCGGGGCGCTGTCCAAGGCCGTCAGCCCGCCCTTGCCAGGGCCGCAACGCCCGGCAGCTCGCGGCCTTCGAGCCATTCGAGAAATGCGCCACCAGCCGTCGAAACGTAGGTGAACTGGTCCGTCACGCCCGCGGCATTGAGCGCGGCCACCGTATCGCCGCCGCCCGCCACCGACACCAGCTTGCCCGCCTTGGTGAGTTTGGCCGCCTCGCGCGCCACGGCAAACGTCCCCTCGCCGAATGGCGAAATCTCGAAGGCCCCCAGCGGCCCGTTCCACAGCAGCGTGTGGCAGCGGCCGATCACGTCTGCGTAGTGCGCGACGGTCTTCGGACCCACATCGAGGATCATCTGATCGGCGGGCGCTTCGAGTGCGACGCACACCCGCGACGGCGCACCGGCCTCGAATTTCGGTGCCACCACGACGTCGTGCGGCAGCACCACCTCGCAGCTGCGGGCCTTGGCGGCGTGCATGATCTCCAATGCTGTCTTGGTGAAGTCGGGCTCGGCCAGAGACTTGCCGATCTCGACACCCTCGGCCAGGAAGAACGTATTGGCCATGCCGCCGCCGATGATGAGCTTGTCGACCTTGGCGATGAGATTCATCAGCACTGGAATCTTGGATGAGACCTTCGCACCGCCCACGACCGCCGCCGTCGGACGCTGCGGCTTCTCGAGCGCAGTCCGCAGCGCCAGGATTTCTTCCATCATCAGCGGGCCGGCGTAAGACGGCAGCAGGTGCGTTATCGCCTCGGTCGAGGCATGCGCGCGATGCGCCGTGGAGAACGCATCCCCGACGAACACATCGCCGAGCTTCGCCAGTTCGGCGGCGAAGCCCGCCTCGTTCTTCTCCTCGCCCTTATGGAAGCGAAGATTTTCCAGCACCACGACCTGGCCCGGCTGCAGCGCATCGACGGTCGCTGCCGCCGCCGCTCCGATGCAATCGGATGCGAACGCCACCGGCTTGCCCATCAGCCGGCCGAGCTCATCGGCCACCGGCTTCAGCGAGAACTCCGGCGCCGGCCCGCCCTTCGGCCGCCCGAAGTGCGAGATAACGATCACCTTGGCGCCGCGACCCGCCAGATCGCGCAGGCCCGGCACCAGCCGCTCGAGCCGCGTCGCGTCCGTCACCTTGCCGTCCTTGAGCGGCACGTTGAGGTCGGCGCGCACCAGCACGCGCTTGCCCTTCACGTCGACTCCGGCGGTTGTCTTGAGCTTGTCGAGAGTCATGAGCGTGTCTTGATCTGTTTGCCGATATCCGCCACCCGCTCCGCCGTCAGGCCGAAGTGCGCGTAGACCTTGGGCGCCGGCGCCGACGCACCGAAGTCGCTCAGCCCGACGAAATGATCGCCCGGGCGCAGCCATTCGTTCCAGCTCTGCTGCACGCCGGCTTCGATGGCGATGCGCGGCGCGGCACCAAGCGTCTGCTGCTGGTAGGCGTCCGGCTGCTCGCGAAACAGCTCGAAGCTCGGCATCGACACGATCGCGGCGTTGATCCCGTCCTTGGCCAGCAGTTCGGCTGCTGATACTGCCAGGCCCACTTCCGAGCCGGTCGCCACAAGCGTCAGGTCGCGCTTGCCCGAAGTCTCCTTCAACGCATAGGCGCCTTTGCCGGACCGGTTCTCGTCCGTGTGCGTGGTGCGCAGATTCGGCACCGCCTGCCGGGTCAGCGCCAGGATCGACGGCCGATCGTTCGTCTTCAACGCCAGCTCCCAACACTCCGCCGTCTCCACGCCGTCGGCCGGCCGGAACACGAGCAGGTTCGGGATCGCGCGCAGCGCCGACAGATGCTCGACCGGCTGATGTGTCGGCCCGTCCTCGCCGAGCCCGATGCTGTCGTGGGTCATCACGTAGATCACCCGCTGCTGCATCAGCGCCGACAGGCGGATCGCCGGACGGCAGTAGTCCGTGAACACGAGGAATGTCGCCCCATACGGCACGATGCCGCCGTGCAGCGCGAGACCATTCATGGCCGCGGCCATGCCGTGCTCGCGCACGCCATAATGGATGTAGTTGCCTTTGAATTCGCTGCGCGTCACCGGCGTATGCTGCTTGGTGCGCGTGCCGTTGGAGCCGGTCAGGTCCGCCGAGCCGCCGATCAGCGCCGGCAGCGCCGGCACCAGATGCTCGAGCACCAGCTGCGACCACACCCGCGTCGCCCGCTTGGTCTCTTCTTTGGCAAACGCCGCCTTTGCCGCGCCGATCGCTTTCGTAACAGCATCCGCATCGGTGGGATTTTCGAGCACAGCCCGCCCGTCGCCTTTGAGATTGGCGAAGCGGCCCGACCAGGACTCGCGTTCCTTGCTTCCCTTCGACCCCACCGCGCGCCATGCCGTCAGAACGGCCTCCGGCACCTCGAACGGCGCACTGCTCCAGCCCAGCGTCTCGCGCGCGCCCTTGATCTCGTCCGCACCCAGCGGCTCGCCGTGCGTCGAGGCCTTGCCCTGCTTGGTGGGTGCGCCATAGCCGATGATGGTCTTGCACGCGATCATCCAGGGTTTGTCGGATGGCTTGCGCGCGGTCTCGATGGCCTTGGCAATGGCGTCCGCGTCATGCCCGTCGATGCGCACCGCGTTCCAGCCGCAGGCCTTGAAGCGCGCCACCTGATCGTCGCTGACCGCCATGTCGGTCGGCCCGTCGATGGAAATCGAATTGTCGTCGAACAGCACGATCAGCTTGCCGAGCCCCAGATGACCCGCGAGCGAGATCGCCTCGTGGCTGATGCCTTCCATCAGGCAGCCGTCGCCCACGATGCAATACGTGTGATGATCGACGATCCCGTCGCCCAGCCGCGCGTTGAGCAGGCGCTCGGCGAGCGCCATGCCGACGGCGTTGCCGATCCCCTGGCCCAGCGGCCCCGTCGTGGTCTCGATGCCGGGCGCGTGCCCATGCTCGGGATGACCGGCCGTGCGCGAGCCGAGCTGACGGAAATTCTTGATCTCCTCGATCGTCATCTCCGGATAACCGGTGAGATAGAGGAGCGAATACAGCAGCATGGAGCCGTGGCCGGCCGACAGAACGAAGCGATCGCGGTCCGCCCAATCGGGATGTGCCGCATCGAATTTCAGGAACCTGGAGAACAGCACGGTCGCAACATCGGCCATGCCCATCGGCATGCCGGGGTGGCCCGACTTGGCCTTCTCGACCGCATCCATCGAAAGCGCGCGGATGGCATTGGCCATGTCCCGATGCGAAACCGCGTTTGCCATGCGCAATCCTCTGCTCCTGCGTTCCGGGCACCATTAGCGGCCCGCACGTGGCGCGTCTACCGCCGACATCACTTCATCAGCGCCGATCCACGGCCGCAAATTCGCCTCAAGTTGCTGTCCGCTCGAGGCATCTCCGCAATCCCGCCAGCGAGTTCCGCGTGGCATGCGCGGGGTCGGAGGGGACATGCGTTTCGATGCTGAACCCCAGCGTCCGCCCTTTCGCCGCATCCAGGCACAGCCGAATGAGGCCGTCATAGGGAATGTCGCCGTCCCCCATCGGCACGACGCGCCGCGCGCCGGCATCAAAGTCCTTGAAATGCATCTGGCTCACGAACGGCATCACCGCCACGAGATCAGCCTCCGTCGGCGGCTTCTCCGCCCACCAGGCATTGCCGATGTCGAGCAGCGCCTTGAGCCGCGGATGCCGCCACGCCTGCATGAGCTGCACGAGGTCCGGCACGGACTGAACGTTGCACACCGGCTCGTTCTCGACGTGCAGCACGGCATCGTACTCGTCCGCCAGCTTCAGCAGCAGATCGAAGTCCTCACGCAGATCGTCGGGCCGGAACCCGTCGTACGTGAGGAACGTGAAAATCCGCAGATTGCGCGTCCCAAGCAAAGCCGCCGCCTCGAATGCATCACGATAAATCTGCTCCGTGCTGCGCCCCTTGGCGTCGAACCCGAACTGGTCGCCCATCGTGTCGGCCGCCCTCCCCGGCGCCGGCCACTTGAGCAGCGGCGTCGCCAGGCATCCGACCGCCAACCCGGCCGACTTGATCTGCCGGGCGGCCCTCTCTTGCTCCCGCCGCTCCAACGACAGGAAATTGATCGCATCGATGGACCGGATATCCACCGCCGCAAGCCCCTCCTCGATCGCAAAGGCGATACCGTCCTCCAGCCGCGGCGAGAACTCATCCGTGATGACCGAAAGGATGTACGGCGGATGCTGCATTTTCGGCCTCCTCATCGAACCGACCTATCGTCCCGTAGTATGCAGGTGTTGTGTATCAATGACCCGGGCTGTTTTTTGCTTTTTTTGCCTGGAACATCGGCGTTGCCATGGGTCGGGATACCAAAGTTATGCACGGCCTTCCCTCGATGTGATCGGCTGTAAACGGATATATTTCGCCTCTGAGGGTTGATTCGGGGGAAGCCATGCCGATCGAACTACGGATGCTCACACTCGCTGTTGTGCTCACGTTCGTGCAGGCGGTTGTTGCAGTTCTCGGTGCGTGGGGTCAGGTGGGGCTACCAAAACTCGCCGACAATCGGGATTCCATGCCGGAGTTCGCTGGGTGGGCAGGCCGGGCGGTTCGCGCCCATCGCAACATGCTCGAAAATCTCGTGCTCTTCGCCGCTCTCGTGCTGATTGCGCACGCAGCCGGACGCCTGAACGCAACAACTGCGTTGGGCGCGCAGCTCTTCTTCTGGGCGAGGCTCGTGTACGCCGGCGTTTACCTGGC
>JBKKCB010000325.1:0-14663 GCA_046713545.1 Hyphomicrobiaceae bacterium
GCATTGGCCGGAATATCGCTGCCGATGGCCATCAGCACGCCGCAGAACACGCCGGACTGCGTCATGTTCAATGTGCAGTTGACCGGCCCCGCCGCCTGCGGGCTCGAACCGGCGAAGTCGATTTCGATGAGGTCGTCTTTGACCGTCAGCCGCACCGCGATCTTCAGCTTTACCTCGCGATCGATGCCGTCATCGTCAACGAAGTCCTCGAAGGCATAAACGCCATCCGGTACCGCACGGATGGCCGCGCGCATCGCGGCCTCGGACTGCGCCCTGATCCCGCGGCAGGCCTCGCGCAATCTGGCGGAGCCGTAGCGCCGCGCGATGCGCGTCAGCCCAGCCACCCCGATGTCGAGCGCGGCCAGCTGCGAGCCGAAGTCGCCGCCCACATTCACGGGCTCGCGCGAGTTGCGCAGGAACAGCTCGATCACCTGCGTATTCCGCCGCCCGCGCGCGTCGAGCTTCATCGGCGGAATGCGGAATCCCTCCTGATAGATCTCCGTCGCGGCCGCGTAGTAGCTCCCCGGCGCTCCCCCGCCGACATCGAGGTGGTGCACGAGCACGCCGGCAATCCCGACCAGCTCCCCATCCACGAACGTGGGCTTGAACGTCAGCACGTCGTTCAGGTGCTGCCCGCCCGCATACGGGTCGTTGGTGATGATGATGTCGCCCTCGTGCCAATTGGAGAGCGGAATGTGCTTCTCGATGATGTCCGTGAGGCAGCTCGACATCGAATTGAGGTGCACGGGAATGCACGTGGCCTGCGCCACGCTCAGGCCGTCCGCATCGAACATGCACGTCGAATAGTCGAGCAAATCACGGACCACGGACGACCGGCTGGTACGCCAGATGGTGACGCCCATTTCCTCCGCGGCCGCCACGAGGGCGTTGCGGATCACCTCCAATTGGACCGCATCAAGCGCTTTCATGCGAGGCCTTCACGGTTTCGGCTGGCGATCAGATCGCCGCCGGCGGTCACGCTCAAGGTCCAGCCGTGAGGGATGGCGTGGGTCGCGTGCTCCTCCTCAACGATCAATGGCCCCTGCAGCCGGGCATCCGTTCCGATCGCCGCGCGGTCCCACACCGGCGTCTCCTGCCACGCACCGGCGGCGAACAGCCGCCGCACTCCCTTGGCCTTCACGCCCTGGATGCTCTTGAACGGTCTCTGCACCGGCTTCTTGAGATGGCCGGTCGCCGCCAGTCGCACCGCGACGATCTCCGGCACGATGTGCCGTTCCGCGTGGGCGTATTGCGCCATGTGCAGGTCGTGGAATTGCGCGACCGCCGATGCCAGTTCGGTCGGCCCGGCGAGCGGCACCTGAATCTCGTAAGCTTGTCCGGGATAGCGCATGTCAAGGAACAGCGGCAGCGACTGCGCCTCCTTGGCAACGGCATCGCGCTCGAGCACCGCGCGCGCCTCGCCTGCAAGCGATGCACACAGTTCCGCGAGCACCGGCAGCGCCGCCGCATCAGCCTTCATCAGCCGCGACCGCGTCAGGCTGTGCACCACGTCCGAGTATAGCATCCCCCAGGCACTGAGCGTCCCCGGATCGCTCGGAAACACGACTCGATCGATGCCGATCTCCTCCGCCGTCTCACACGCATGCAGTCCACCCGCGCCGCCGAACGACAGCAGCGCAAAATCTTCCGGGTCCAGGCCCTTCTCGAACAGCGACAGCCGGATTGCCCCCGCCATCTGCGAAACCGCGACCTCGCTGATGCCCTCCGCCGCGGCTTCGTTCGTCAGTCCCAGCGGTTCCGCAACCTTCTCCTGAATAGCCGCCCGCGCCCCGTCCGCGTCAAGATCCATCGAGCCGCCGAGGAAGAAATTCGGGTCGATGCGCCCGAGCGCGACGTTGGCATCCGTCACCGTCGGTTCGCTGCCGCCGCGCCGGTAGCACACCGGGCCCGGCCTCGCCCCCGCACTTGCCGGTCCGACGCGCAGCCGCCCGCTGGCCTCGACGCGCGCAATCGAACCGCCTCCCGCACCGATGGTGCGGATATCGATCATCGGCAGGCGCACCGGCAGGCCGTCGACCTTGCCCTCGGTGATCTGCCGCGTCCGGCCGGCGTGGACGATCGAGACATCATAGCTGGTGCCGCCCATGTCCACGGCGACCAGGTTCGGCATCTCCAGCCGCGCCGAAATGGTCTCGGCAGCCAGCGCTCCACCACTCGGGCCGGATAGAAGCAGACGTGCCGGCTGCAGGGCCGCCGTTTCCGGGCTCGTCACGCCGCCATTCGACTGCACCAGGTACACCGGCGCCTTGAAACCCGCGTCGGCCAGCCGCGCTCGCAGACGTTCGAGATAGCCGCGCACCACCGGCATCAGCAGCGCATTGAGCACCGTCGTGGATGTGCGCTCGAACTCCCGGATTTCCGGGCTCACCTCATGCGAGAGCGCCACGTCCATCTCCGGCGCATGCTTGGCCAGATAAACCCCGATCTCCTTTTCATGTTTCCCGTTGGCGTAGGCGTGGAGCAGGCACACGGCCACGGCCCGCACATCGGCGGCCCTGAGCTTGGCGACGATCTCCCCGAGATGACCGGTATCAAGCTCCGTTTCGATCTCTCCGCTGGCCCTCGTCCGTTCCCGCACGCCCATCCGCACGGCCCGCGGGATCAGAAGTGCCCGCGGTTCGGCCCGGTTCGCATAGACATCGCGGCGAAAATGGCGGCCGATCTCGAGCACGTCCTCGAAGCCGAACGTCGTTATGAGAGCCCCCTTCGGCAGCTTGCGCTGCAAGACGGCGTTGGTCCCGATCGTCGTGCCGTGCATGAGGGCCGAGACGTCGGCCGGCGTGAAGCCGAAGCGGGCGCCCGCCTCGCGAAGTCCCGTAATCAGCCCTTCGGAGGGATCGGCGGGTGTCGTCGGCGTCTTGGCCGCAAACGTCTGCCCGGTCAGCTCATCAAGAACCTGCAGGTCGGTGAAGGTTCCGCCGACATCGACGGCGACACGGAGCGATCGGATGGAGGTCAAACCGTTCTGTCCCAAAAGAGGCTAAGGCCGTGAGCAACCTGCAGATCCCGATGTTGCAGGACTGGCACGGTTCTGCGCAAGAGCCTCGTCGCCGAGCTCGCCGCTCCGGAAAACATGCGCATTACGAGCGAGTCCCCGAGGGCCAAATGCGGCACGGATAAAGCGGGGGAAAACTGTGGGCCCACGCGCCGATCATATTTTCAACACGTACACTCCGATTCATATCGCTGCGGCAGAACGACAAACGTCATTTGGCGATATGCACGGGGGAACACCATGACCACTGCGGCGCTGACCATCCAGGCCATCGGCCGGTTGTTCAAGGAGATCGCAGCCACATGGACGACGCGCAGGTCTGCGGGCAGTTCTCTCTCGGCCCTTGGAAGCCTGTCCGAGGAGCAGTTGCGTCAGTTCGATCACCAGCTCGGCGGCCGCACCAACGATAAACCGCTCACGTTTTCGGTCATGTCCGAGCCGGGCGCAAAAAGTTCGTCCCTTGCGGAACAATCGGCTGCTTCCCGGGTTTTGCCATTCGCGCCATTGCCGCTTCGGCACGGTGCGCTCTCTAAGAAAAGCGCTTCTGTCCTCCCCTGAAGCGCTTTTCTTTTTCAGATTGTTGCTTCATATTCAGCGAAGCCCAACCCTCCGGGCTGAGTCGTAATCCATTTTGGATGGGCTTTCATCGACGGCAGGAAAGCCCGTATGTTGGCCACGCCGACTGACAACGGAAAGTATTCGAACATCGGTTCGTCGTTAGGCGAATCACCCACATAGGCAACCTGTGTGCGGAACTGGTGCTCGCTGAGACCCAGGCTTCCAAGGACCGATAGCGACATCTGCAGCTTGCTGAAATCCCCGATCCACGCATTGACATGGATTGAGCTGATCTTTGCGGTGGCGCCGTGAGCCTCGAACAGGCGCACGATATCAGTGACGATGGCGTCCGGCAGCGGCGGAACGTCCTCGCAAAAATCCACGGCGTAATCGCTTATTCGAAATGCCTGGTCGGTCGCCAGGCGGACTTCGGGATATTTTTGTTGAATGAGATTGAAGATCTCGGATAGCCGTGATTGATCGGCGCGCCGCTGCTCGGCGGACCTTTGAAACTCTCGCAGCATGCGGCGCGTCTGCCGGTCGTATCGGAAATAAAACGCACCGTTCTCGCCCACCACGGCCGCGACCGGCCACAGCCGCGCAATCATATCGCACCAACCCGCTGGCCGGCCGGTGACGATGATGACCTGGCGTCCTTTCCTGACCAGTTCCTCCAACGCTCTGTAGCTTGCAGACGGCAACGCTCCCTCGAGCGTCAGAGTATCGTCGAGGTCGCAAAGGACGAACGAGACCTCCGCTAATTCCTTCGCCGCTGACGCATCAAGCTGCTCCATTGCGTCATCACTATTTTCGCAAGAGCTTCAAGACAGCGTGCCCATAGTCAGCGAGCGAGTACAGCGACGCAGCTGCGGCCAAAAACAACAACACGCGCGACACCTCAAATCCCAGGATCGAAGGCTTCCCGATCAGCCCCAGCGCAATGACAACGACGCCGATTTGCGCCACGGCGTGAACGGCCGTTTTGATCTTGCCGCTGTTCCGGACCCAGATGTCATGCCCGGCCTGCTTGGCGAAGGCGCGGAGATAAGGAATGGCCAGGTCCCGGGAATACACAATGACCAGCATCCAGGCCGGCATCCAGCCGTTGTAGAGAAAGGCCAGGAACACCGACAGGTGATAGATGCTGTCGCAAATCGGATCTATGAGGCGCCCGAGCTGAGATTCCTGATGGAGGCGGCGGGCAATGATGCCATCCATGAAATCCGACACCTCCGCCACGATCATCAGCAGAAGCGCGACGACGAGCGCCCACGACGCATCCTGCGTGATCAGGACCATGACTATCGGCCCGAGAAATCCACGCGCGATACTGAGGGCGTTAGGGATCGTGTACAGGGCGTTGGAAGGCTCCATTTGCCTCAACTCTCGCCCATCAGAGATGCTCATAAGGTGTCACATCCATCAACCGGCTGTCTCAGCCGTCTTGTCCTTCAGCATGCGCGGGCCCGGGCTCGCATCGACCTCGTCGTTGCGTCTAACCAATTCGCCAAAGTCTCCATGAATATAACCTGCCTTGGCGCCCCAACGCTTGGAGCATTCGAACTCATCGAGCGTGTGGATGCGCGACACAATCAAGACCTTACTCGCATCGTGCACATCACAACAAGCGCGAGACATGAAATTGTTGCTTCCCCGGCGTCGTATGGCAATCCCATCGATCTTTGGCAGTTCTGCCAAGTGCTTCAATCGAACGGCCGGCCATTCGGGAGCTGCTGCAAGGACATGCTGCCGATACACCCATTCCGTATGCAGCGTCACTGGCGCGCTGGAATTCAAACTCTTGACGTACTCCAGCATACTCAAGGAAAAACCGTCGATCCAGTATCGGCCCGCAAAGTGTTCCTCCAGATACCGGATGAGCTTGCCCAAGGCCATTCGCGTATTTCCCCGGCCGACCTTCAGTTCGACCACGACAAAGGCTGTGGTCGCCTTGATGCCGAGAAGGTCGTCCAAACTCAGCACCGGCCCTGAGCCCAAGCGCGCGCTAACCTTGGAGGATGACAGCGTGTCGATCACGAAGCGCGGATGCCGGAAATAAAACGTCTCGTTGCCGGGAGAAAAGTCCCAGCACAGATCACCCTCGAAAATGTGGGTTCGCGCTGGATGGGCGGCTACCAGCCGCAGAGCTTCATGCAGGGCAGGACGGCTGTTCAGCGCGCGATGATGGATGAACCCATATCCGCTGAATTGATCGAAGACGGTCACACATCCTTCCTCTCAGCCCGCATCACGAAAGACGCTGGCTGCGTAGTCGAGAAGGGAATACGCCGTTACGGCGGTGGCCACCAGCAAGACGAAGCTCAGGAATAGCGCAAGCATTTCGGGCAAATGGGGCCCCCATATCGCGTATCCCGCGACCACAACAAGCTGAGCTATGCTTTGTGCCACCGCCTTCCACTTGCCGCTTTGACGGGCACCCATGGTGCCTTTCTTTTGTTCGGCAAGCACACGCAGATAGGAAACGCTGACATCGCGGCAGACAATGATAAGGAGCATCCAGAGCGGCATCCAATGGTTGGCCGTGAATGCCGTAAAAACGGACACGCGGTACAGGCTATCGGCCATCGGATCGAGCAGTTTTCCAATGTTGGAGACCTGTCCTCGGCGCCGGGCCAGCACGCCATCGATCCAGTCCGAGAACTCCGACAGCACCATGATGCCGAGTGCGGCCCACAACGCCCATTTTTCACCACTCACGATGAGTAGAATAACCGGCGCCGTCGCTAGCACGCGCAGCGACGTGATCGTGTTTGGAAGTGTCCAGAATTGCTGATGCTTCACGTGCTCATTCTCGTAAGTGCAAGTAGGTCCGGGCCCGGCAGGGTTCCGCTGCGTCGTTCGAAGGCGGCAGCCTTCGGTAGAAGGACCCTAAAGGCGCGGTCACGAACCAGGGAAATCCGGTTCTGTGCCGCCGCATAGACTACGGATCTACATTATGGATACGATGACGGGTAGCGCCAAGTCACTCTTTGGCGAGCAACAGTCCGTGTGGACCTGCTGAAGCAGGACCATCCGCCATTTTCGATGACAGGGCCGTCACATTTCCACTACGGCACGCGGTCCCGGGCGTGCCACGCGCCGAAAAAACATGGAAGCTGAGCCTGCCACGCAGGGCAGCCCCTCTCCAATGTCCAAAAGGTAATCGAGCTCACCATCGGTGAGCTCGATCTCTTGCAGGAAGCCGTACGCGAAACTCTCAGCTTCTAACGATTCCGTGCGGGGTATTTTTAGCTCACTAACGCTACACGACCAAACACGACGCAGGTCACTCGAACGCAACACACTGCAACGCGACTTACGCAACACATCAAGTACGCTGCCGGCTTGGCTTGCGCCGTTGCGGCAGACACAACAACAACGGCTCAAGCTGCATGTTGTTCTCGGCACCTCAAAGTTATCCACAACCGGGCGAGGCAGAGGTGATGGGAACGGTCACCCGCTGGAACGTTACGCTGCAGCCTTGACGGCACGTTTGGCCATCACGCTGACGAGGTTCGCCCGATAGGCGGCATCGGCGTGGATATCGCTCATCAACGTCGAGGCATCGACTGTCACGCCTCCAATGGCATCGGACGAGAACGTCTTGGCCAAGGCCGCTTCCATGGCTGGCACCCGAAACACGCCCGAGCTACCGGCTCCGGTCACGGCAACCCGTACGTCCGAACCACGCTGAGCCACCGCCACGCCGACCAGAGCATACCGGGAGGCCGGATTGGCGAACTTGGCGTATCCGAACTTTGCTCCCAACGGAAAGGACAAAGCCGTGATGATCTCGTCTTCACCGAGCGCGGTCGAGAACAGCCCGTCGAAGAAGTTGTCGGCAGCGATCTGGCGCTGGCTGGTGATGATTGTTGCGCCCAGAGCCAGGACGGCGGCCGGATAGTCGGCGGCCGGGTCGTTGTTGGCGACCGAGCCGCCGATCGTCCCGCAATTGCGGACGTGCGGGTCACCAATACTACCCGCAACGCCAGCCAGGCCCGGCAACGCCGACGCCACCACTTTCGACTCCGCAATCTCAGCATGCGTCGTCATGGCGCCAATCACCAGCGCACCGCCTGCTTGTTCAATTCTGCGAAGCTCGCCGATGGCCCCGAGGTCAATCACAACGGGCGGGTTCGCCAGCCGCTGCTTCATGGTGGGGATCAGCGTCTGTCCGCCGGCAACAAGCTTGGCACCGTCTTTCAGCAGACCCTGCGCATCGCGTATCGTGGCGGGCCGATGATAATCGAAGGCATACATGGCTGATCCTCCCTACTCGGCCGCCATTTTGGCCGGCGCTTTCTGTACCGCCCGCCAAACGGCTTGTGGCGTTGCCGGCATGGCCAGGTTCTCATGGCCGATCGCATCGGTGATCGCATTGATGAGCGCCGCAGGAGCCGCGATGGCTCCGGCCTCGCCGCACCCCTTGATACCCAGCGGGTTGGACGGGCAGGGCGTACTCGTCATCGCCACGTTGAACGACGGCAGGTCGTCGGCGCGCGGCATGCAGTAGTCCATATAGCTCGCCGTCAGGAGCTGGCCGTTCTCGTCGTAGACCGCGTTTTCCAGCATCGCCTGACCGACGCCCTGCGCGATGCCGCCGTGCACCTGCCCCTCGACGATCATCGGGTTGATGAGGATCCCGAAGTCGTCCACCGCCGTCCAGCGGTCGATGCGCGTGACGCCTGTTTCCGGATCGACCTCGACCTCCGCAATGTGCACACCCGACGGGAAGGTGAAGTTCGTCGGATCGTAGAACGCCCCTTCCTTCAGGCCGGGCTCGATCTCCGAGCTGTCGAACTTGTGCGCCACGTAGGCCTGCAGCGCGACCTCGCCGAAGGCCATCGACTTGTTGGTGCCGCGGCCCGAAAACACGCCGTCACTGAAGTCGACGTCGGCCTCCGGCACCTCCATGCAGCGCGACGCCACCTTGGTCGCCTTCACCACCACCTTGTCGAGTGCCTTGGAGATCGCCGACATGCCGACGGCGCCCGAGCGCGAGCCGTACGTGCCCATGCCCATCTGCACCTTGTCGGTGTCACCGTGCACGATCGAGATCTGCTCCATCGGAATGCCCAGGCGATGCGACACGAGCTGCGCGAAGGTGGTCTCGTGGCCCTGGCCATGGCTATGCGAGCCTGTCAGCACCTCTACGGTCCCGACCGGATTGACCCGCACCTCCGCCGACTCCCACAGGCCCACCCCGGCGCCGAGCGATCCGACCGCCTTCGATGGCGCGATGCCGCACGCCTCGATGTAGGCCGAGAAGCCCACGCCGCGCAGCTTGCCCTGCTTCGCGCTCTCGGCCTTGCGCTTGCTGAGATTGGCATAGTCGGCCATCTCCAGCGCCTTGCGCATGCCGGCGTCGTAGTCGCCCGTGTCATACATCATGATCACGGGTGTCTGGTGCGGGAAGGTGGTGATGAAATTCTTCCGGCGGAATTCCGCCGGGTCCATTCCGAGCTGGCGCGCGGCCACTTCGACCAGGCGCTCGACCACGAACGTAGCTTCGGGCCGGCCGGCCCCGCGATAGGCATCAACGGGCGCCGTGTTGGTATAGACGCCGTCCACTTCGCAGTAGATCGCTGGGATGTTGTATTGGCCCGAGAGCAAGGGCGCGTAGAGATACGTCGGCACCGACGACGAGAACGTCGACAGGTACGCCCCGAGATTGGCCTTGGTGTTGGCCCGCAGCGCCAGAATCTTCCCGCCGGCATCCATCGCAATCTCGGCTGTGGTGACATGATCGCGGCCGTGCGCATCCGAGAGGAAGGCTTCCGTGCGGTCGGCGGTCCACTTCACCGGCCGGCCGACCTTCTTGGCGGCCCACACGCACACCGTCTCCTCGGCGTAGATGAAGATCTTCGATCCGAACCCGCCGCCGACATCCGGCGCAATCACCCTTAGTTTATGCTCGGGCGCAATGCCGATGAACGCCGACAGCACCAGCCGCGCCACGTGCGGATTCTGGCTCGTGGTGTAGAGCGTGAACGCATTCTGACCCGAATCGTGCTCGCCGATCGCCGCGCGCGGCTCCATGGCGTTGGGGATCAGCCGATTGTTGACAAGATCGATCTTGGTAACGTGCTTGGCCTGTGCGAATGCCGCATCGACCGCCGCCTTGTCTCCAAGGTGCCAGGCATAGACCGTGTTGTTGGGCGCCTCGGTGTGAACCTGCGGTTGACCATTGGCCTGTGCTTTGGCGAGTTCGATGCAGGGTGGCAGCACGTCGTAGTCGACAGCCACGAGCTCTGCCGCGTCCTTGGCCTCCGCCAGCGACTCCGCGATCACCACGGCCACGTGGTCGCCCACATACCGGACCTTGCCCTGCGCCAGCGCCGGATGCGGCCCCGCCTTCATCGGCGTTCCGTCCTTGGAATGGATCAGCCAGCCGCAAATGAGCCCGCCGACCTTGTCGGCCGCCAGATCGTCGCCCGTGAAGATGCCGAGCACGCCCGGCGCTTTCTCTGCAGCGCTGATATCGATCTTCTTGATTGTCGCGTGCGCATGCGGCGAGCGCACGAACACGGCATAGCTCTGGCCCGGACGATTGATGTCGTCGACGTACTGCCCCTTGCCCGTGATGAACCTGTGATCTTCCGTACGGCGCACAGAAGCGCCGATGCCCGTGGCTGTCATTGGCGTTCTCCCGACTACTCTGCGGCCTGACGGACCGTGCCGCTGCCCATGGCAGCCGCGCCGGCGGCGATCGCCTTGACGATGTTGTGATAGCCCGTACACCGGCAGATGTTGCCGTCCAGCTCCTTGCGGATCGTATGCTCGTCGACGCCTGGGCCCTTGCGATTGGCAATGTCCACGCCAGCCATGATCATGCCGGGCGTACAGTAGCCGCACTGCAGCGCGTGATGTTCGCGGAAGGCCTCCTGCATGGGATGCAGCACTCCGCCCGTGGCCAGCCCTTCGATCGTCGTGACCGTCTTGCCTTCGCAGGAAAGTGCCAGCATGGTGCACGACTTGATCGCGCGCCCGTCGACGTGAACCACGCAGGCACCGCATTGGCTGGTGTCGCAGCCCACGTGCGTACCCGTCAGACGCAGGTCCTCACGCAGAAATTCGACCAGCAGCCTTCGCGAATCGACGGCCTTGGTGACGGTCTTGCCGTTCACCGTCATGGATACGGTGGCCATTGCGTCCTCCCCTTGTCACAATTCTCTTTGCCCGTCGACCGTACCCGATACGTCACCTGCACCCGAGCGGGGGTGTGGCTACAGCACCAAGACATCGTTGCCCGGCCAGCACTTGCATTCGCCTGACTGGGCGGACCCAGCTGCCGCCATTCAAGTTCAGAATTAGAACAGTTGCAACACACGATGAAGGCATGCCCAGCGCCGCGCCCTGAAACAGCTCCTGCCCCATCGAACCGGCGGCGAAACGTTGACCCCGTTGGATGCTGGTCTAGGATGCTTGTCAGAACCAAAAGCATGAGGAGGCGCCCCGATGACGATCTCGATCCGCCAGCTCCACCCTGTGTTCGCCGGCGAGGTCTCGGGCGCCGACCTCACCAGGCCTCTCAGCCGGGAGGATGTCGCCGCCATCGAAGCCGGCATGGACAAATACGCCGTCCTCGTCTTTCACGACCAGAAGCTGACCGACGACCAGCAGATGGCGTTCACCCGCAATTTCGGCGAGATCGAGAACGCCACGGGCAACAACATCACCAAGCCGCAGGAGCGGCGGCTGCCGGTCGGCATGAACGACGTCTCCAATCTCGATCAGAACAACAAGCCGCTGGCCCGCGACGACCGCCGCCGCATGTTCAACCTCGGCAACCAGCTTTGGCACTCCGACAGCTCGTTCCGGGCCGTTCCGGCCAAATATTCCCTATTGTCCGCGCGCACTGTGGCGACCCGTGGCGGCAACACCGAGTTTGCCGACATGCGCGCCGCCTACGATGCCCTCGACGATCAGACCAAGGCCGAAATCGTGGACCTGGTCTGCGAGCACTCTCTCCTCTACTCGCGCGGCATTCTCGGATTCACGGACCTGACAGACGAGGAACGCGCCATGTTCAAGCCGGTCCGGCAGCGGTTCGTGCGCACTCACCCCGTTACCGGCCGCAAGTCGCTGTATCTCTCCTCCCACATCGGCACCATCATCGGCCAGCCCATGCCCGAGGCTCGCGCCCTCGTTCGCGACTTGGCCGAGCACGCGACGCAGCCGCAGTTCGTCTACGTCCACAAATGGCGCCAGTTCGATCTCGTCATCTGGGACAACCGCCAGACCATGCATCGCGTGCGCCGCTTCAACGAGAACGAGCCGCGCGACATGCGCCGCACCACCGTCGCTGGCGACGCCCCCACCGTCGAGCAGGCCGCCGCCTGACCAATACTCATCTAAGCAGGAGCACTGATATGAAAGCTGCCGTCGTCGGCGCGAATGGCGTCGAGATCCGCGATGTCGCCAGGCCCGTGCCCGGGCCGGCGCAAGTGCTCGTCAAGGTGAGGGCCGCCGGCCTCAACCGCGCCGACCTCACCGTGGCCTCGGGCCGCATGCACGGCGGCAGCGGCGGCCCCGGCACCGTGCTCGGGATGGAGTTTTCCGGCGAGGTGGTCGAAGTCGGCGCCGAGGTGAAGGACATCAAGCCCGGCGATCGTGTTATGTGCTCGGGCGCCGCCGCTTACGCTGAATATGCCGTCGCCGATTTCGGCCGCACCGCCAAGATCCCTGCCAACAACATGACCTTCCCGCAGGCCGCCACGCTGCCGGTCGCTTTGCAAACCATGCACGACGCCGTCGTCACCAACGGCCGCCTCAAGGAGGGCGAAGCCATCCTGATCCAGGGTGCCAGCTCCGGCGTCGGCCTCATGGCCATGCAGATCGCCAAATTCAAAGGCGCGCGCCTCGTCATCGGCTCATCCACCAATCCCGAGCGCCGTGCCCGCCTGAGCGAATTCGGCGCCGATCTCGCCATCGATTCTTCCGATCCGGGCTGGGCCGATCAGGTGCTGAAAGCCACGGACGGCAAGGGCGTCGATCTCATCGTCGACCAGATCTCCGGCAGCGTCGCCAACAACAACCTGAAAGCCACCGCCATCCGCGGCCGCATCGTCAATGTTGGCCGCCTCGGCGGTGCCAAGAGCGAGTTCGATTTCGATCTCCACGCCTTGCGCCGCATCGACTACATCGGCGTCACCTTCCGCACCCGCTCCGTCGAAGAAGTGCGCGAGATCAACCGCCGCATGCGCGCCGACCTGTGGCCCGCGGTGGAAGCCGGGAAGCTCACATTGCCCATCGACCGCACATTCCCGCTCGACGAGGCCGCCGCCGCGCTCGCGCACATGAAGGCCAACAAGCATCTCGGCAAGATCGTCCTGACGACCTAACGCTCCAACATCAAGGCAAGCGATATGCACCCGCCCGGCCCCGCGACCTTCGACGTGCCGAAAGGCACGTGCGACTGCCACGTCCACGTCTTCGGCCCCTTCGACACATTCCCGCTCGCCGCCACGCGCAGCTACACGCCGCCGCCCGCCGTCACATCAGACCTCATCGCCCGCATGGACATGGCCGGCGTCGCGCGCGCCGTCATCGTCCAGCCGAGCGGCTATGGCATCGACAACCGCTGCACGCTCGATGCCGTGCGCAGCCATCCCGATCGCCTGCGCGCCGTTGCCGTCATCGACGGCACGGAAAGCGACGCCGACCTCGAGCGAATGCATGCCGGAGGCGTCCGCGGCATCCGGCTGAACATCCTCAGCGGCGGCGGCCCGACCGCCGCGTCGTTCCGGGAAACGATCACGGCCATCGCCCGCCGTATTCAACCCTTCGGGTGGCACATCCAGATCTACGCCCCGCTCGCGACCATCGCCGAGAACGCGCGTCTCTTGAGCGATGTGCCTGTCGATATCGTCCTCGACCACATGGGCAAGCCCAACGCCGCGGCGGGCCCCGACCAGCCCGGCTTCGACACGCTGCTGGGCCTGCTTCGCTCCGGCAAATTCTGGGTGAAGATTTCGGGCCCGTTCCGCATCTCGCCCGACCTCATGGGCAACGCCGCCGTCGTGAAGATCGCCCGCGCGCTGATCGAGGCCAATCCGGACCGCGCCGTCTGGGGCTCGGACTGGCCCTGGATCGGCGAGCACTCCGGCACCACCGGTGCCCACTCCCCCATCGGCTACCGCCCCATCGACTACGGCGCCCTCCTGTCGCTGACGCCCGACTGGGCCGGCACCCCGGCCAACCTGCGCAAGCTCCTCGCCGACAACCCCGCCCGCCTCTACGGCTTCTGAGCCCGGCAACCGATTGCACGACGGGGTGCCAGCGGCTACAAGCCCGGCATGGCAGCTTCCACCTTGAAACCACGCTCACGCCCCAAGGCGCCCCAGCGGCCACCCCGCGCGCGCCGCAAAACCGCGCCCAAGGTCGGCTTCGTCTCGCTCGGCTGCCCCAAGGCCCTCGTTGACAGCGAGCGCATTATCACGCGCCTGCGTTCCGAGGGCTACGAGATCGCCCGCGACTACGCCGGCGCCGATGTCGTCGTCGTCAACACCTGCGGGTTCCTCAACTCCGCCAAGCAGGAAAGCCTCGATGCCATCGGCGAGGCCATGGCCGAGAACGGCCGGGTCGTTGTGACCGGCTGCCTCGGCGTCGAGAAGGACCGCATCCTTGCCGAGCATCCCGGTGTGCTCGCCGTCACCGGCCCGCACCAGTACGAGGCCGTCATGGCGGCGGTGCACGACGCCGTGCCGCCGCTGCACGACCCATTCATGGACCTTGTGCCGCCCGAAGGCCTGCACCTCACGCCGCGCCACTACGCCTATCTGAAGATCTCGGAAGGCTGCAACAACCGCTGCTCGTTCTGCATCATTCCGTCATTGCGTGGACGGCTGGCCAGCCGTCCCGCCGCGCACGTGATGACGGAAGCCGAGCGGCTGGTGAAGGCCGGCGTCAAGGAATTGCTGGTCATCAGCCAGGACACCAGCGCCTACGGCCTCGATATCAAGTATGCCGAAAGTCCGTGGAAGGGCGCGCCGCTCAAGGCCCGGTTCTTCGACCTGACCAAAGCCCTGGGCGACCTCGGCGCCTGGGTGCGCCTGCACTACGTGTATCCCTATCCGCACGTCGACGA
>JBKKCB010000326.1:0-10697 GCA_046713545.1 Hyphomicrobiaceae bacterium
TCGAGCGTGAACGCCTCCACCATCATCACGCGCGGCTTGAACTGGTTGAGGCTGTAGCGGAACAGGATGCAGATCGGCAGCAGCAGGCCCATGGCGACGATCACCGTCGCAGGCCCGATGAGAACGCCGGCCGACAACAGCGAGCCGCCGCGCTCCTCGTCCACCCGGGGTGGTGGTGCTGCTGTTGCTGCTGCCGTTCGTGCCATGCGCCGTCCGCGTCAAAAATTGAAGCCGAGGCGCGCAATTCGTCACGCATCGGCTTTCATCCAGTTTCAGCCCTTGAGCTCCTTGTCCCACCACTCTTTCAGTGCGACATCGTTCTCCGTCATGTACCCGTAGTCGAGGTCCACCAAGCCCTTGATCTCGTCAGCGGTGAAGCCGATGCGCTTGTTGAGGTCGGGCGCGACCTTCGCGTTCGTCACCGTCGGGTTGTAGCCCATGTCGATGGCGAAGTTTTCCTGGGCGCCCGCGTCCAACATCGCGTCGATATAGGCGTAGGCGCCGTCCTTGTTCGGCGCGTTCTTCGGGATCACCAGTCCCGACACGTAGGACAGAGTGCCTTCGGTCGGAGCAATGGACTCGACCGGAATACCGGCGTTCTGCCACTGCACCACGCGCGCCTTCCACATCACGCCGGTCCCGAACTCTTCCGATTTGAGGCCCTGCGCAAAGGCTTCGTTGGTCGGGTAAATGCGCGCGCCGGCCTTCTTGCATTCCAGCAATAGTTTCTTGCCCGGCTCAAGGTCCTTGGTCGTGCCTCCGGCCGCCAGCGCGGCCGCAACCAGGGTGTACTGATACTGAATGTCGATGATGCCGAGCTTGTTGCCGTGCTTGGGATCGAACACATCCTTGTAGCTCTTGGGCGCACCGCCCATGACCTTTTCGTTGAACACGGCGACCTTGCCCGAATAGATGTGGCCGACGCCGTACTTGTATTTCATCGACGGCAGCAGGTTCTTGGCGTTGGGCACTTTGCTGTAGTCGAGCTCGTCGGACACGCCGGCGTCGAACATCTGGTACATGTTGAGGGCGGACAACCCTTGCAGATCGCTCGTACCGCGCGGCAGCCGCTTCTCGGCCAGCATCTTGCTGCGCCGCTGCGGATCGCCGGCCTGATCCTGCACCACCTCCCAACCCTTCGCGATCAGCAACGGCTGCTCGATGTTCTTGGTGAGGAGGCGTGCATAGTCGCCGCCCCATGTGCCGATGACGATCTTGCCCTTGGCCTGCGCGCGCACGATCGCGGGCATCCCCACAACCGCCGCGCCAGCAACCGCCGCAGCGCCTTTCAGCACCTGACGCCGCGACGCCTTGTTCCGTATCATTTGACTGGTCATTCTCAATCTCCCTTTCCGCAACACCACGTCTTCCGACTACTGCAATCCCTCTGCGCTTCGCGCTTCACCCGCGAACAGGGCTCCCGTCGAGGCCGCCCAGCCGACATGCACGCTGTCGCCCGTCTTGAGCGTCAGCCCGTCCTCCCGGTTGGGGATCTGGACGATGACCCGTTCCTTCGACGGCAGCCGGACGTGCACGTCGATATTCGCGCCCAGATACGAGACGAAATCGACGACGCCCGGCAACTGATTGTCGAGCCCCGGCAGCGGTGCTGTGCCGAGCGAGATCCGTTCCGGACGCAGGGCCAGGGAGGCTGGCCCCACCGAGCCGTTCGGACACTTGATGTCGAGGCCGCCGTCGGTGCGAAACGTGCCCGACGTCTCCACCGAGCCTTCGAGGAACGTTGATCGCCCGACGAAGCCTGCCACGAAACGATCGGCCGGACGTTCGTACAGATCCCGCTGCGTGCCGAGCTGGCGCACCGAGCCGTCATTCATGACCACGAGGCGGTCGGCCATCGTCAGGGCCTCTTCCTGGTCGTGCGTGACCATGATGGTGGTGAGGCCGAGCTGACGCGTCAGCTGGCGGATCTCGATGCGCACCTCTTGCCGCAACTTCGCGTCGAGGTTCGACAGCGGCTCGTCGAGCAGGAGCACATCGGGCTTGAACACCAGGGCGCGCGCCAGCGCCACACGCTGCTGCTGGCCGCCCGAAAGCTGGCGCGGCAAACGATCGCCCAGATGCCCGAGCCGCACGAGCCGCAAGGCTTCGGCCACGCGCGGGGCGATCTCGGGCTTCGCCACCTTGCGCATCTCCAGGCCGAACGCGACGTTCTCCGCCACCGTGAGATGCGGGAACAGCGCGTAGTTCTGGAACACGAGCCCGGCGTTGCGCTTCCAGGGCGGCAACGTCGTCACGTCGCGTCCGCCCAGCACAACGACGCCGGCCGTCGCCTCCACGAAGCCCGCGATGATGCGCAGCGTCGTCGTCTTGCCGCATCCCGACGGACCCAGCAGCACCAGGAATTCACCGTCGGGTACGTCCAAGGTCACATCGCGCACGGCGTGAAAATCGCCGTACCGCTTGGTCACATTCTGCAACTGGAGACGTGCCATGCTGGTTCAGACCACCCGGCTGATTTTGACGAAACGATCCGTAATCAGCATCGCCGTTGCGATCAGAAGAATCTGCAGAACCGAGACGGCGGCGATGGTCGGATCGATCTTCCATTCGAGATATTGCAGGATCGCGATCGGCAGCGTCGTGCGTCCAGGACCGACCAGAAACAGGCTCATCTCGAGATTGCCGAACGAGCTGACGAAGCCGAACAGCGACGCCGCCACGATGCCCGGCAGGATGGACGGCAGCGTCACCCGCCGGAACGTGGTCCAGCGGTCCGCTCCCAGGCTCTGTGCCGCCTCCTCGATCGTCCGGTCGGACCCGGCGAGACTTGCCGTCACGAGGCGCACGCACCACGGGATGACGACCAGCACGTGGCCCGCAATCAGACCGCCGAGCGAGCCCAGGATGGGAATGCTGGTGTGGATCTCTGTTTCCACGTGAAACACATAAAGCGCCGTCCCCAGCACGACTCCCGGCACGACGAGCGGCAGCAGCAGCAGGCTGTTGAGCGCCTCGCGGCCCTTGAAGCGGATGCGCGTTAAGCATAGTGCCGCCGGAACGCCGACGGCGAGCCCGATCAGCGTGGCGATGACGCCGACCTGCAGGCTGAGCAGAAAGCCATTGATGAACCGGTCGTTGCCCGGGATCGCCGCGAACCACCGCAACGAATAGCCTTCCGGTGGAAACGAGGGAATTTCCTGCCGGAAGAACGCCAGCCATGTCACGAAAAACAGCGGCGTAAGAATATACGCGAGGGCCAGTCCGGCCATCCCGTTCAATGCGTACCGGCCGAGCCGGCGCGAATTGAATCCGGAGGATTTCACCCGCTCACCAAGGTGGCCGGCCGCATCGGCGGATGACGTCGATTGCACCATAAATTGCGGCCCTCCGCCGCAAGTCAGTTGAGGCGGCTCTTGTGAAACTTGCCGCCCTTCATGATGGCTGAGAGATGCTGCCCCTGTCCCTCCAAGAGGGCGAGGTTCTTTAACGGATTGCCATCGATGACGATGATATCGGCGAATGCCCCCGGCGCAAGGGTCCCGAGCTTGCCCTCCTGTCGCAGCACCTGGGCCCCGATGGTCGTCGCCGAGCGAATGATCTCGATGGGCGACACCACCTCGCTGCGCAGCGCAAACTCGCGCGACTGATCGACATGCAGATCACCGAGCAGGTCCGAGCCGTAGGCCACCGGCACGCCGGCTCGCTTGCAGATCTCAAGCGACTTCAATCCGCCGTCGATCACCATCTCATTTTTTTTCCAGGCTCTCGGCCGTCATGCCGAACCTGGCCGCCCGCTCCCTCATGGCGTAGTAGGCCACCAGATTGGCGACCAGGAACATGCCTTTCTCCGCCATGAGCTTGGCCGCCTCGTCGTTGATGAGGTTGCCGTGCTCGATGGTGCGCACGCCGTTGTGCGCTGCGCGAATGATGGCCTCGGCCGAATAGGCATGCGCACAGACGTAGCGGCCGAAGGCATGTGCCTCCTCCACCGCCGCCTGCACCTCGGGGATCGAGAACTGCAGGCTGTCGAGCGGATCGTAGGGTGACGCCACGCCGCCCGACATCATGATCTTGACGTGGTCGGCGCCCTGCCGCATCTGCTCGCGCGCCGCCTTGCGCACTTCATCGGCGCCATCGGCGGTTGCCGATTTGAACTGCAGGCCGTCGCAGCAGATGCATGACCCGCCCATGTCCGTGCGGCGCCGGCTGTCGGCGTGGCCGCCGGTCGGCCCGATCGACTTGCCGGCAATGAACACGCGCGGCCCGACGAAATGCCCCGTCTCGACGGCGGTCTTGACGCCCCAGTCGCATCCGCCCGTATCGCGCACCGTCGTGAAGCCGCGGTCGATCATGGCCCGCAGCCGCGTGCCCGCGCGTGCCGTCAGCAGCGTCAACGGCATCGCTTCCAGGAAGCGCACGTTCACCTCGCTATGCATCACATGCACGTGGGCGTCGATGAGGCCCGGCATCACCGTGCGCCCGCTGCAATCGACGACCGTCGCGTTGTCGCCCTTGATCGGCTTGTCCGAGAGCTCCCTGACCTTGTCGCCTTCGACCAGCAGCTCGTACCCACCCCGCAGCTCACCGTGCTCAGGCTCGAGCAACTGAAAATTTCGCAGCAGTGTCTGGCTCACGATCGCGGGCTCCGCCTCAGTTCAGTGTGTTCTTGTAGAACTTGCCGCCCTGCATGATGAGCGGGATGTGCTCGCCCTGACCTTGCAGCAGGTCCAGGCGTTTGAGCGGATTGCCGTCTACGACGATGAGATCAGCGAAGGCACCGGGCTTCACGCAGCCGAGCTTGCCTTCCTGCCGCACTACCTGCGCCCCGATGGTCGTGGCCGACCGGATGATGTCGATCGGCTTCACGACCTCCGAGCGCAACTGGAATTCGCGCGACTGGTCCACCTGAAGCTGCCCCAGCAGATCGCTGCCGTAGGCCACCGGCACGCCCGCACGCTTGCAGATCTCGAGCGATTTCAGGCCACCGTCGATGACGAGATCGTTCTTCTCCAGCATCTCCGGCGTCATGCCGAACTCTTTGGCACGCTCGCGCATCGCATAATAGGCCACCAGATTGGCGATCAGGAACATGCCGCTCTTCGCCATCAGCGCTGCCGACGCATCGTCGATCAGATTGCCGTGCTCGATGGTCCTCACGCCGCCAGCCGCGGCGCGTGTGATGGCCTCCGGCGTATACGCATGCGCGCACACGTAGCGGCCGAACGCGCCCGCCTCTTCCACCGCCGCCGCCACTTCGCCCGGCGAGAACTGCAGGCTGTCCAGTGGATCGTAGGGCGACGCCACGCCGCCCGACATCATGATCTTGACGTGATCGCACCCCTGCCGCATCTGCTCGCGCGCGGCCTTGCGCACCTGATCGGCACCATCCGAAATCTGCATCGTGAACTTCAAGGCATTGCAGCAGAAGCAGCCCCCGCCGTTGTCCGTGCGCCGGCGCCCATCGCTATGTCCCCCGGTCGGCCCGATGGCGCGCCCGGCGATGAACAGCCGCGGCCCCGGCACCAGACCCTGCTCGACCGCTGCCTTGATGCCCCAGTCCGCGCCGCCCGTATCGCGCACGCTGGTGAAGCCGCGGTTCAGCATGCCGCGCATCAGATCGACGGCCCGCGCCGTCATGAGCGTCAGCGGAATGTTCTCGAGCTGCCGGATGTAAACCTCCGACAGGCAGACGTGCACATGCGAGTCGATGAGCCCCGGCATCAGCGTGCGCCGGCCGCAATCGACGATCGCCGCGTTATCCGATTTGATCGGCCGGGACGAAACCTCCTTGATGACATCGCCCTCAACGAGTAGCTCGTATCCCCCGCGAACCTCGTCATGGTCGGGATCGAGCAGTTCGAAATTCCGGAACAGGATCTGTGTCATGCCGATATCTGAAGTCCCGCCTGAGGAAGCCCGAGGCCCGGCGCCACCGTCTGACAGAGTTGGGTCGGCGTCAACTGGCAGCCTTCTGCCACGGCCCGCTTCCCATTTGCACCTGCGGATCAGAGACCTGGCGTCTGTGGCGATCTGCCTGAGAGGGCGGCCCATTGCCTGATAACAAGCCGATGTTTGCCAAAATTCTCGTCGCCATCACCGAGGACTGGTTTCTCCTCTCGCACTTCCGTCCGCTTATCGCGGAGCTGCGCCGCCTCGCAACGGAAGTCGTGGTGGTGACGCGTGCCTCCGACCGCATTGCCGAGGTCCAATCTCTGGGCGTGCGCACCATCGAGCTGAACTACAACCGCTCCTCCATGAACCCGTTGCGCGAAGCTGGCACCATCCGCCAGTTCACCCGCATCCTGCGCGCCGAAAAGCCCGACGTACTGCATCTCATCGCCATGAAGCCGATCGTGCTGGGCGGTCTCGCCGGCGCTGTCGCGCGCGTGCCGCATACGATCGTGCACATGACGGGGCTCGGCTTCCTCGCCATTTCTCAAACTGCGAAAGCGCGCGCGGCACGCACGGTTGCACTGGCAATCCTTCGCCGTGTCATCGCCCGGCACTCGAGCTGGCTGATCGTCGAAAACCCGGAGGATCTCGCGTTCCTCCAAGAGGGTGGAGTCGAGCCCGAGGAGCGCGTCACCATTCTCGGCGGCGCCGGCATCGATCCCGACGCCTTCCCCGAGCTGCCGGAGCCCGCCGGCACCTTGCCCATCGCCGCGTTCGTCGGCCGCATGATCCTGCCCAAGGGCGTCGACGTTCTCATGCAGGCGGCCAGCCTGCTGAAAGAGCGCGGCGTGCCCCTCGCCATCGAGCTCTACGGCCGGTCCGACGACGGCAATCTCGAAGCCATCCCGTCGAGCGTTCTCACCTCCTGGAGCGACGGCGAGCGCACGCAATGGCTGGGCTTCACCTCCGACGTCGCCGCCATCTGGCGCCGTGCCGCGATTTTTGTGCTGCCGGCCCGCAGCCGCGAAGGCATGCCGCGCGCCCTTCTGGAGGCCGCCGCCTCGGCCCGCCCCCTCATCGTGACGGACGTGCCGGGCTGCCGCCACTTCGTACGCGACGGCGTCGAAGGCCTCATCGTGCCGCCCGCCGATGCCGAGGCCCTCGCCGATGCCTTGGAAAAACTCGCTCGCGACCCCGCACTCCGGCGCAAGCTCGGCCTGGCCGCTCGCGCCCGTGTGCTCGACGGCTACACGGAGGCCGACGTCCGAGCAGGCCTCGCCCGCACCTATCGGGCCCTCCTTTCGTCAACCGGCACCTGACGATCCGCTGTTCACCTCCCCTGATCGGCGCGCTAGAGCAGGATCGTTTCGGGTTGAATTACCTTACCTCACGCGAGGCGCCTCGGCCGAAACGTGAATCCTGCTCTACTTAATGAGTTTAGAGGGCGATTTACGCTTCGCAGGGAAGGTTAGTGCTTCCATGCGAAACGATCGCGCTCTAATGAGCGATCAGGTCGCCGATCAGCCCCGCGAACAGCGGTGATCAGGCCCCGATCAGGGAGTTCTTGTTCATGAATGTCTTGGTTACCGGAGCGGCCGGCTTCATCGGCTTCCACACCGCGCGCGTCCTCCTGGAGCGGGGTGACTCTGTCATCGGCCTCGACAATGTTAACGACTATTACGATGTCACACTGAAACAGGCGCGGCTCGAACGCCTCGCGGCCTTCCCGAATTTCCGCTTCGTCAAGGCCGACCTTGCCGACCGCACCGCCATCGCCGATCTCTTCGCGACGGAACGCCCGCAGCGCGTCGTGCATCTGGCCGCCCAGGCCAGCGTGCGCTACGCCTTCGACCATCCGCACAGCTATGCCGATGCCAATCTCGTCGGCTTCCTCAACATTCTCGAAGGCTGCCGCCACGCGCGCGTGGAGCATCTGCTCTATGCGTCGTCGAGCGCCGTCTACGGCGCCAACACGGCGATGCCCTTTGCCGTGCATCAGAACGTCGACCACCCCTTGAGCCTCTACGGTGCCACCAAGAAATGCAACGAGCTGATGGCCCACAGCTACGCGCATCTCTTCCAGTTTCCCGTCACCGGCCTGCGCTTCTTCACCGTCTACGGACCGTGGGGCCGGCCCGACATGGCCATCTTCTCCTTCACGCGCAAGATCATCGCCGACGAGCCCATCGACGTTTTCAACCATGGCCGGCACACGCGCGACTTCACCTACATCGATGACATCGTCGAAGCCGTCGTGCGCACGCTCGATCATCCGGCGCAGCCCAACCCCGCCTGGGACAGCGCCAATCCCGATCCCGCCACGTCGTCGGCGCCCTACCGCATCTACAATATCGGCAACAACATGCCCGTCGCCCTGATGGATCTCATCGGCTGCATCGAGAAGGCTCTCGGCCGCACCGCGCGCAAAAACTTCCTTCCGCAACAGCCCGGCGACATGGCCGAAACCTACGCCAACATCGACGCCCTCATCGCCGACATCGGCTTCCGCCCCGCCACCCCCATCCAAACCGGCATCGACTCCTTCGTCGCCTGGTACAAGACTTTCTACGGCGCGAACTGAGCGCGCCTTCGCGTCATCGCAGCCACATCGATTGGCGATGACCCAGCCCGTCTTGCACTCCCTCACATCTTGCGTCCCCGGACGGCGAGCGACAGCGCTCCGAGCCGGGGCCTTCTCCATCGATAGGGAACCGTCAGCAGCTATCGTGTGAAGATCCCGGATGGCGGCGCGGCGCGGCGAGCCACGCTCCGCGCGGACGGCGCCGCTTCGGGAACGCAAGCGGTGGATGGGAGAACTGACTTCGCCACCCCATCACTCCGGAGGCTCCACCCCCACCTGCGCCGTGATCCGCCCGTAGTGCTCCACGCGGCGATGGCGCTTGAAATCGAAGATCGTCTCCTTGCCGAAGCGCGTCGCATCGAGATCACAATCGTGCACCAGCAGCTCATCGGCCTCGGTCGCACTCTCTGCCACGATCCGCCCATCCGGATCGACGATGCAGCTCGCGCCGAACAGCGGATGCCCGTCCTCGACGCCGGCCTTGGCCACCGCCACCACCCACGTCGAATTCTGATACGCTCCCGCCTGCAGCGACAGCTTGTGATGGAAGATGCGCGTATCGGTGCCCTCCCCGCTCTTCTGCGAATTGACCGACGGCGTGTTGAACCCCAGCACCACCATCTCCACGCCCTGGAGGCCTAGCACACGCCACGTCTCGGGCCAGCGCCGATCATTGCAGATGCACATGCCGTAGATGCCGCCGTGCATGCGGAACACCGGAAAGCCCAAATCGCCCGGCTCGAAGTAGCGCTTCTCCAGATGCTGGAACGCCCGTGTCGCGTCGAGCTCCGCGTGCCCCGGCAGATGCACCTTGCGATACTTGCCGACGATAGCGCCGGCCTTATCGACCAGGATCGATGTGTTGAACCGATGCCCGTCCGGCGTCAGCTCGGCATAGCCGAAGCTCATGGCCATCGCATGCTGCTTCGCGCGCGCGAACAGCGGCGCCGTTGCGGCGTTGGGCATCTGGCGCTCGAACCAGATATCCGCATCGCGAATATCCTCGTGATACCAGCGCGGAAAGAACGTCGTCAGCGCCAGTTCGGGGTAGACAATGAAATCTACCTTCTGCGCCGCCGCCCGGTCCATGAGATCGAGCATGCGCGCCACGACCGCCTGCCGGCTGTCCGCCTTCTGGATCGGCCCGAGCTGGGCCGCAGCGACGCGGGTGTTGCGCATCTGACGTGTCTCCTGAAGCTCGGCCCCGAGCCGAACGAAGACAAGACAGCACTTCAGGCTTTGCCCGGCAAGCTGACCAAATGTCGTGCGCGGACGATCAAGAAATGCCTCGAATGCCTCGACCGAGCTCATATGGAAGCGTCCCCTCCCCCTGGTGGGGAGGGGTCAGGGGTGGGGGCACTCCCTGCGTAGAATGCTCCATCACCGCCGATCGACACGCTCTTACGCCGCCGCACCGGCGTGGTGTAAAGTGCGAGACGTCCGAAAGTGGCTCGGCACCTTAGTCACGCCCAAGACTGGACAATCCCTCAGTCTGCCCGCGGGCTATCCGTTCCGCAGGCCACGCCACGACAACCCCGAAGGAGAATTATATGGCTACGACCGTCAAGCAGCTCTTGGATGCCGCCAACGCCGCCGTGCCGCGGATCTCAACGGCCGAAGCCAAGGACCTCATGGCCAAAGGCAACGTCCTGGTGGTCGACGTCCGCGACCCCGCGGAAGTGACCAAGAGCGGCAAGGTTCCCGGCGCCGTCAACGTGCCGCGCGGCCTGCTCGAATTCCGTGCCGATCCCGCGACACCCACACACGACAAGAACTTTGATGCCACCAAGACCGTCATCATCTATTGCGCCTCCGGCGGCCGCTTGGCCCTCGGCGGCAAGACGCTCAAGGACATGGGCTACGACAAAGTCTTCAACCTCGGCGGCTTCAAGGACTGGGTCGACGGCGGCGGCCAAGTCGAAAGCTGAGCTCAGGACACTCTCTCGCGGAAGCCGAGCTCTTACTGCGGCTTCCGCTCCCATAGAAGTCGGTGATTGATCGAGGCCGCACCGCAACCTCAGTGTCATCCTCGGACTTGGTCCGAGGACCCACCGTTCCGCAGGCGGGACGCTTGTTTGATGTCGCGGCAGAGCAGCAAACGACCTTCCGGATTCGTTGCCCGATGGGTCCTCGGGACAAGTGTTCAGCCTGGGGACATGGCCGACACCTGTTCGCAGACATGGCCGACGGTTTGTGCTTTCGTCAAGTCGATGACCGCAATCTGGTGGGCGGCGAAGAAGACGCCGTAGATGCCGTCGCGGTC
>JBKKCB010000327.1:0-16820 GCA_046713545.1 Hyphomicrobiaceae bacterium
GCCCTCGGCATCCATCGCGTCGTCAACGCCACCATGGCGGAGGGCATCCGCCTCGTGTCCGTGCGCCAGGGCCGCGACCCGCGCCATTTCACGCTCGTCGCCCTCGGCGGCGCCGGCCCCGTCCACGCCACCGCGCTCGCGGCCGATCTCAACATCTCCAGCGTCGTCATCCCCGTGCATCCGGGTGTGCTGGCGGCGGCCGGCCTGTTGTCGGCCCCGACCGGCCATGAGGTGAGTGCCGCCTATCCGCGCAAGCTCGCCGCGCTCGACATTGCCGACATTACCGGCGCGCTCGACACGCTCGACAAGCAATGCGCCGAGCTCATCGCCAATGAGAACTTGGAGCCCGGCACCATCGGGGTCCGCCACTTCGCCGACATGTGCTACGTCGGCCAGTCTTATCATCTCGAAATTCCGTTCGCGGTGCAGGGCGCCGATACGGAGGGCCGCCTTCGCCAGGACTTCCTCAAGTACCACGAGCAGGTCTACGGCTACGCCACCGACAATCCCATCGCGCTCGTGAACCTGCGCACGGTGCATCAGGCCAAGCCCGCCGACGCCCTGTTCCAGTCGAGTTACACGCCCGCACCTGGCGAAGCCCGCAAGGGCACCCGCCTGATCCGCGTCGCCGGTGCACCGCAGCCGGTCGAGGCCGCCATCTACGCGCGCGCATCTCTGACCGCCGGAACTGTCATCGCCGGCCCTGCCGTCATCGAGCAGGCCGACACCACGACGCTGCTGGAGCCCGGCTGGACCGCGCGCGTCTGCGATGATGGAAGTCTGCTCCTGGAGAAGTCGTCATGAAGGACGCGCCGCACACGCACGGCAGCCTCGATCCCATCACACTCGAGGTCGTGCGCCACAAGGTCGATGGCATCGCCGCCGAGATGGAGATGACGGTCATCCGCAGCGCCTTCTCGACCATCGTCAAGGAAGCGCTCGATGCCTCCGCCGCCTTGTTCACGCGCACCGGCGAGACCCTTGCGCAGGCCATCGCCGTGCCCAACCATCTGGCCACGCTGCAGCCGATGATGGCCGCGCTGCTCGTCCGCTTTCCGCTGGCGGAGATGGCGGACGGCGATCTCTATATCCTGAACGACCCCTATGCGGCCGGCGGCACGCACATTCCCGACATCGCCATTATCCAGCCCGTGTTCAACGACGGCGAGATCATCGGCTTCTCGACCGCGCTCACGCACCATCAGGATACCGGCGGCATGACGCCGGGCTCCACGCCGACCAACGCCACCGAGATCTTCCAGGAAGGCCTGCGCCTGCCGCCCGTGAAGCTGCGCGACCGGGGCAAATTCGACGACACGCTGATCCAGATCATGCGCCTCAACGTGCGCCTGCCGGACATCTTCATGGGCGACATCAACGCCCAGATCGCCGCCTGCGCCATCGGCGCCCGCCGCCTGAAGGAGGTGGCGCAGACCTACGGCAACGCCCATCTGCTGGCGCTGTTCGACGCGCTGCTCGATCACTCCGAGCGTCTGACCCGCAAAGCCATCACCGACATCCCCGACGGCACCTATCGCTACGTCGACTGGCTCGACAACGACGGCGTGGACCTCGACCGGCCGGTGCGCATCGAGGTCGCCGTCATCGTCGCCGGCGACCGCATGACCTTCGATTTCACCGGCACCGACCCGCAGTTGCGCGGCCCCTGCAACTCGCCGAAATCCGGCAGCTTCGCCGCCGCCTGCTTCGCGTTGCGCGCCGTCACCGATCCCGACAACACCATGCCCACCAACGGCGGCTGCTTTCGTCCGCTGTCCTTCGTCCTGCCCGAGGGAAGCCTTGTCAATCCGCAGGAGCCCGCGCCGCTCGGCTGCCGCACGCTCACCATCAAGCGGCTGTCCGGCTGCATCCTCGGCGCGCTGCGCCAAGCCGCCCCCAGCCGGGTTCCGGCCGACTGCGGCGACGAGCTGATGATCCTGCACTTCGGCGGCACGCGCGCGGACGGCTCGCGCTATGTCACGTCACAGCTTCTCGCCAGCGGCACCGGCGCGGGCCCCAGCGGCGACGGCACCGACGCCATCGAGACCAACATCTCCAACTGCATGAACGTGCCCGCCGAGGCCATCATGATGGAGGCGCCGATCCGCGTGCATTCGCTGCTGCTGGCGGAAGCATCGGGCGGGGCAGGGCGCTGGCGCGGCGGCCTCGGCTGCATTCAGGAATTCGAGATCCTGGACGGTGAGGTCACCGCCACCTACCGCGGCGAGCGGCATTTCTTCGCCGCTGCCGGCATGGATGGCGGTGGTCCGGGCGGCAAGGCCTGGGCCGTCATCCGTCGCGCCGACGGCACCGAGGAAACGGTGCCGTCCAAGATCGTGACGCGGCTGATGGCCGGTGACCGTTTCGTTCTCGCGACCGCCGGCGGCGGCGGCCGCGGCGATCCCCGCTCAAGGCCCGCTGCTCTGGTGGCCGATGACGTCGCCAACGAAAAGATCAGCGCAGCCGAGGCCGGCGAGATCTATGGACAGGACATTGCCCGCACAGCCGCCAAGCGCTGACCCCCCTTTTCCACAGAAAAATGCCCGGCATGCCCTGTGGCCGGCGGCGTTCAGGAGCGCGCCTGCGCCTTTCCGGTTGAACGCGGCTTGTCGTCTCTGCTTTGCACAAGTCCGGACTGCGCCTGCCTCAGCGGCCAGTTGACCATCATCGCGCCAAGCGCGTTCCAGCCGGCCCACGGCAGCATGAGCACCTGCATCCAATTCTGTGCGGCCACCTCAAAAGGATGCTGCACCCGGCCGGTCGCAGGCGGGACACCGTTTCCGCCGGATGAGGCGTGTGTCTCCGGATGGTGGTTGGTTTTTTGGCGTTTATAGGCAGTCTTCTGCTTCAGGATTTCCTCTGCGCGCTCTGTGGACCGCAAGGCTTTCGCTGCGGTCTTGGTCTTCGGCTTCCGCTTTGATTGCGGACGGGAACGAGGCTTGGCCACGGCTGCACTCCTCTTTGGTTGATATACGTCAACCGCGCTGCAGCATGAGAGTTCCGCAGTGCGGTATCGAACACCTCCGTCCGCCGTGCGCCGAGCCATCACGGGGGTAGTCAGCATTATTGCATATCTGTTCAGGCGTTGTTCATGGCCATACTGTCAGATTGCCGCATGTTTCGAGGTCAGGAGGGAGTCATGCCGAGAGCCGCCCGCTGCATTCAACGTGCGACCTTCGACCGTGATCTGTCCAAAACAGTCGACGATGTCTTCAATGCGGAATGGGATGCCATCGAACCGGCCTTCGATGGCTGGCAGCGACCGGCGATCGAGGCCGCGCGCACGAGCCTTGCCAAGGTTGCCGTGCACTTTGCCAGAAACGGCGTGACTGATCCCCAGGAGTTGCGCGACCGGCTGCATGTTGCCATGACGCAGTCGCACGCGGCCCTTGCCGGCGTCCACGCGGACTGAACCTGCCCGACGCGATCCTGCTCCAGCACCCGCGATTTGCATTCGTGCGCCATCCGCTATAGGAACGCGGGCCTGCTATCTGTATCGGGACGCGCAGCCGGGGGCGGCAACACTGTGGGGTTTCAGCCGGACTACAAATCCTGGCTCGCCGGATTGGCTGGAGGCACGGTCTCTCGCTATATTCGGCTTGTGCACCGCACATCGACCGTCGTTCTGGAACCGCCCGACGCCCGCCAGCGGCTGCATCAGCATCACCCCTATATTCTCGCCATGTGGCACGGCCAGTTCGGCATGATGCCGGCGCTGCACATCGGTGAATACAAGGTGTCGGCCATTGCCGCCCGGCACGGGGATGCCGAGGTTCTGGCCAAGGCGCTCAACCAGTTCAACATCGATATCGTGCGCGGAGCCGGCGCCAACGGCCGGTTCAGGGATCGGGGCGGCGTCCATGCTCTGCGCACGGCCATACGGCTGCTGAAGGGCGGCAGCACGTTTGCAATGACGGCCGACGTGCCGCCGGGTCCCGCCCGGTATGCGGGTGACGGCATCGTCACTCTGGCACGTCTTTCGGGGCGGCCAATTCTTCCGCTCGCCGTGGCGTCCTCCCGCTTCATCACCTTCAATTCCTGGAGCCGGATGACGGTCAATCTTCCCTATTCGACACTCGTCTATGTCACAGGGGAGCCCATCTGGATTCCCGCCGACATCGACGGACCGGAACACGCGCGCTATCGCCAGCAGGTCGAAGACGCGCTGAACGTGGTAACGGAGCGCGCTTACAAATTGACCGGCGCCGATATCAAGCGCATTGCCCCTCCCGTCTACACAGCCCGCAAACGCTCCAAGTCCCGGGCCTAGCCGCTGGCGGCAACGCGGCTCCGCTTTTCCGATAGGCACCGTTCCCACACCCTCTGGTTCTCGCCGGAACGATCGCCTTTGGGTCGAGTTTACAGTTGGTATGGGAATGACATTCAAGGTTCCGTCATGGCTTCGCTGGTCAATTTAACGCTGAAGCGCCTGGGTGAAGGGCTTCGCACCAGGCGGAACAAGATTGTCCAGCAGCGTTTGCCGTGGCGGTTCATCGACCTACTGTGCCGGCTGGATGAACGGGAAGACGACGCCGGCCTACGGACAGGTGATCGCGTGCGCCTGACAAGCGGCGACCGGGTGTTGACGGTCATCGAATGTCTTGAAGAAGGTCAGGTGAAGTGCCGCGATACGGCGAGCGACAGGCGGCTGATCGTGTCGGCCAGTGACTTGCGCAAAATCGAGCCGGGCGACCCGGCGGCGCAGCGATCCTCGCGATAGGCTGAGCGATCCTCGCGATAGGCTGCAGGCACGGACAAGCGCCGATCCTAACCAAGTCCCGAGATGCCCGGAAGCCGTCCGAGCGGCCCGTCCGATCCTGATTGAACTCGCTCGCACACGCTCTACAATTCGCGGGAACGCAAGCAGGGAGGCTCGGTATGAACCGCACGGTTCTCGCAGTTGTTTTCGCCGCTCTCGCCGGCGCGGCAGGCATCGTCGCGGTGGTCTTCAATACCAAAGCCAATGACGCCATGCAAAGGGCGGAAGCAGCGGTTGCCGGACGGGCGCAGGCTGAGAAGCAGGCAGCTCAGATGACGAGTGCTCGCGATGCGGCCGAGGCCGCTCTCAAGGCCGCAAAGGAAGAATCGGCAAAAATCCGCGCTTCGGCGGATGCGGCCGAAGCTTCCCTCAAGTCCGCCCGCGATGAACTCGGTCAGATGAAGAGCGCAAAGGACGCTGCCGCCGATCAGGCCAAGCAGGCCCTTGACGCCAAGGCAAATGCCGAGCGAGCCGTCGAGCAGGCACGTGCGGAGATTGCGCAGGAACGCTCGGCGCGCGAGACCGCGGAGCGGTCGCTTGCCGAGGCCAAGAAGACCCAGTAGGCGCCGCGTCGCGCCTGCTCTATCCTGCCGGTGCGGCCGGCCATCAGTGGCGCCGGCGCCAACAAGACACCGGATGGGAATGACGCCTATTGCAATTGTCGGGGTCGGAGAAACCCCTGCCGTACGCCGCTCGGAAAAGGGCCTGCGCGCCCTCGTGGTCGAGGCGGTGGCCAATGCCCTCGATGACGCCGGTCTGAAGCCCTCCGACGTCGACGGCATCCTCACCGACGGGCTGGTGATGCCGACCAGCGTGCCGCGCGATTTCGTTGCCGCCCAGTTCGGCATCGATCGCCAATACGACGGTGGCATGTCCTACGGCGGCGCCGGCTCGGCGTGCGCGCCGCAGCTTGCGCAGCTCGCCATCTCCAGCGGTCTGGCCAAGGTCGTGGTCTACTACTTCGGTGTGGATTGGGGCACGCGGGCGGCGGGCCCGTACGGCTTCCACGATCTCTATGCCGGTAAGATGGCGTTCGAAAAGCCCTACGGCTTCAATGCGCAGCCGGCCTACTTCGCCCTGTGGGCCCGCCGCTACATGCACGAATATGGTCTGACCGAGCGCGACCTTGCCACCATCGCCGTGACGCAACGGGCAAGCGCGCTGCTCAATCCGCGCTCGCAGGCGACGAAGCCCATGAGCTACGACGACTACTTTGGCGCGCGTATGGTGTCTGATCCTTTGCGCGTGCCCGACTGCTGCCTGATCACGGATGGCGCCGGCGCCTTCGTGATGACCAGCCTAGAGCGTGCGCGCGATCTGCCCAAGCCGCCGGTCCGGGTCCTCGGCACCGGTTTCGGCAGCGAACCGGTCAATGGTGACGATGCCTTCACGCAACCCGGCGGCATGATGCGTTTGCCGGGCGCAAAAGTTGCGGCGGAACGTGCGTTGCGGCAGGCCGGGCTCACCCACGCGGACATCGACTTCGCCGAGCTGTACGACTGCTTCACCATGTCCTGCCTCCTGCAGATCGAAGAAATCGGTTTCTGCAAGCGCGGGGAGGCGGCCGCGTTCATTCGCGAAAAAGGCATGGGTATCGACGGCGGCCTGCCCATCAACACGCATGGCGGGCTGCTGTCGCACAGCTATCTGCTCGGCGTCGAGCATGTCATCGAGGCTGTCCGCCAGCTCCGCGGCGACTCCGGCAAGGCGCAGGTGAAAGACGCGCGCGTCGGCCTCGTCGGCGGCCTTTCCAACCCAGACTATGGTGTTCTTCTGCTCGGCAAAGATGCGCGATGAGCCACCCCCTGTATGCTGAATTTGCGGGCTTCTTCGGCAACGCCCGCCGGGGTGTTCTGAGTTTCCCGCGATGCGGCGCCTGCACGCGCTTCCACTGGTACCCGATGCCGCTGTGCCCGCACTGCCAAAGTGCGGATGTGCGCTGGCAGCCGGTCTCGGGCCGCGGCGAGCTCTTCAGCTTCACCAGCGTGCAGCATGCGTTCGATCCGGGCCGTAAGGACCGGCTGCCCTACACGGTCGGGTTGGTGGCGTTCGCCGACGCGCCCGGCGTGCAGTTCATCACCAACATCATCGACATGCCGGCGGAGGATCTGCAGATCGGTATGCCGGTCGAGCCTGTGTTTGATCGTGCCGGCGACGGCCTGGTGTTGTTCCGGCCAGTCCAATCTCATCCCGGGAGTGTCGCGTGAGCACGATTTGGGATACCCGAACGCTGTGGCAAGCGGTGGCGCATACCGCTGAACGCAAGCCGGCCTTGCCGTGCTTCGGCGTGCCCCCGCGAGCCGCGCGGCCTTACGATCCGGAAGGGCTGCTGTGGAGCTATGGCGAGATGGCGGAGCGCGTTACGCGCCTGATCGAGACGTATGCGGCCGCAGGCTACGGCCACGGGCATCGCGTCGCCATCATGCTGGAAAATCGCCCGGCCTTCATGCTGCATTTTCTTGCGCTGAATGCGCTCGGCTGCTGGGCCGTGCCGCTCAACCCCGAGTTCCGCGTGGATGACTTGGCCTACATCCTTGGTCACTCGGAAGTCGACCTGATCGTCGGCCTCGCGCCGCACGTCGCCAATCTGAATGCGGCGGTGGCGGCCGTCGGACGTGCCATCCCCATCGTCGATGAGGCCCGGTTTGCCGAGACCGTTCCGCGAGCGACGCGCGCTGCACGCAGCACACCGCCCGGGCAGGAGTCCGAAAGCGTGCTCATGTACACGTCGGGCACCACCGGAATGCCCAAGGGCTGCATCATATCGAACGAATATTTCTTCTTCGCCGCCAAGCGCTATCTAGGCGCCGGCGGCACCATGACCATCGTGCCGGAGCAGGAGCGCCTCTTCAATCCGCTGCCTCTGTTTTATGCCAACGGGTTGGCCATCTCCAACCCGGCCATGATCCTATCCAGCAATTGCATGATCTTCTCGGACCGGTTTCACGCCGGTAGCTGGTGGCAGGACCTGATCGCCACCGAGGCGACAATGATCCACTACCTCGGCATCATTCCACCGGTACTGCTCGCGCGGCCATCCGAGTTGATCGAGCGGCAGCATCGCGTGCGCTTCGGCGTCGGCGCCGGCGTCGATCCTATCCAGCGCATCGCCTTTGAGAAACGCTTCGGTGTCACGCTTGTCGAGATCTACGGCATGTCCGAGATCGGTGTCTGTTCCTTCGATGTCGAGACGGAGCGTGATGGCAAGACGCGATCCGTCGGCCGCTCCATGCCAGGCATGGAGTATCGCCTCGTCGATGACGATGACCGGCCTGTCGCCGCCGGTGTCCCCGGCGAGGTCCAGGTGCGTCGCGAAGGAGCAGATCCGCGCCGCGGTCTCTTGAAGGAATACTTCCGCGATCCTGCCACCACGGAGGAGTGCTGGAAGGGCGGCTGGTTCCGCACCGGTGACCTGTTGATGGAAACGCCCGCGGGCCTCGTTTTTGTCGATCGCAAGAAGCATATGATCCGTCGCAGCGGCCAGAACATCTCGGCCGCCGAGGTCGAGGCCACGCTGCGCGGCGACGCCGCCGTCGAGCAGGTTGCCGTCATTCCCATTCCCGACGAGCTGCGCGACGAAGAGGTCTGCGCCTGCGTCGTGCTCAAGGGCGACGCACCCGCCGATGCCGCGACCGCCGATCGCCTGGTGCGCCTCGGCCTCGAAAGGCTGGCGTATTTCAAGGTGCCGGGCTGGGTCATCTTCCTGCCCGATCTTCCGACCACCTACAGTCAGAAGCTGCGCAAATCCGCGATTTTCGGCGAGGCCGATCCGCGCCGGCATCCGTCGGCATTCGATCTGCGCGCGGTGAAGCAGGCCCGCGGCAAAACCTGACGCACCCTCCGTAGTGACGGTAAATCAGGCACGGCCTGACCTCGAAAAATGCAACGATTTGTCGCCCACCGTCGGCTGACCCCCTTACAAGGGGCGCATTTGCGCTACACTGCCACCGTTCGCTCCGGCCGGTAGGGGCCAAAATCCGTCGGCGTCCGGAGAGTTTCAGCCCAGGGAGGTGAAGTATGAAAATGGAGTTAGGCCATTCCGGCATCCTCGCGAGCGCGAAGGTGGCGTGGAAGCGGCCCGCGTGGTCCGGTGCACTTGTGGCAACGGCCATGGCCGCTGTTCTGGGCTGGGGCGTGCCCGCCGAGGCGCAGACCCGCACGCTCAACATGCAGTCGAGCTGGCCCGCCAACTCGACCGCTCAGGAAGCGTTCAAGATGTTCGCCGACCGCGTCGACAAGCTGACCGGCGGAACGCTCAAGGTCACGACTGCTCCCGCAGGCACCGTGGTCCCGGCCTTTGAGGTGCTCGATGCCACGCACAAGAAGGTGCTCGATGGCACGCACACCATCTCCTATTACTGGGTCGGCAAGAACAAGGCGGCCACGCTGTTCTCCAACACGCCGGCCGGCATCGTCGGCATGGACCAGATGGACTTTCTGGGCTGGCTCTACGAGGGCGGCGGACTCGATCTGTACTGGGAGTTCTATCAGAAGGAGCTGAAGCTCAATCTCGTCGTGTTCCCGCTGCATGCTCCAAGTCCGCAGGCGCTGGGCTGGTTCCGCAAGCCGATCAACAGCCTTGCCGATTTCAAGGGCATGAAGTGCCGGCAGACCGGAATTACGGCCGAGATCTACGCCAGGATGGGCATGGCCGTGGTCAACATGCCGGGCGGCGAAATCGCGCCGGCGGCTGAGCGCGGCGCCATCGATTGCGCCGAGTGGGTGGGCGGAATCGAGGACCTGAGCCTCGGTCTGCACCTCATCTGGAAGAACCACTATACGCCGGGCATGCACGAGTCGGCATCGGTCGGCGAGATGATCATCAATAAGGAAGTCTGGGACAGCCTCACTCCGGTACAGCGGGAAGTCATCAAGTCCGCGACGACCGAGACGCTCACGCGTTGGGGCTTGATGTTCCAGAGGATGAACGCCGAGGCCATCGAGGAGATGACCACCAAGCACGGCGTCAAGATCATGAAGACGCCGGAGGACATCAACGTCGCCTTCCTCAAGGCGTGGGATGACCTCGCGGCGGAAGAATCCGCCAAGAGCCCGTTCTTCAAGAAGGTCTATGAGGCGCAGAAGGCCTACGCCTCGAAGGTCGTTCCGGCCAAGCGCTTTATGTTCCCGCCCTACACGACACAGGCCGACCACTACTTCCCGCCCAAGCCGAACTGATCGGGCCCGACAACACCTTAAATGAAAGCGCCGGGGCATGCCCCGGCGCTTTTGTTTGGCACACGCCCCATCTCAGAGTTGGTGGCGGGGCATGTTGATACCGGCCTTCTCTAGTATGGCGTAAGTGAGTGACGCACCGTTTCACCCCACTCCCGGTGTCATCCTCGGACTTGGTCCGAGGACCCAACTCGCAGCAAGCTCCGCACTCGGTGGGGTGCGGTGAACTTGCCCTTGCACAATCCAGCTTCCGGACACGCGGAGCCATGGGTCCTCGCCACAAGCGCGAGGATGACACTGAAATTTGTGGTTCGGGATGAGGCCCATTGCGCCTGCCCGCCCGCCCCCAACGACACGGCAGATCAACCCAAACGCAAAGCGCCGGGACATTGCCCGGCGCGGGATGATCGATGGACAAAGAGCGCGTACGCCCTCAAGCCCCTACGACAGCACGTGAATCACGCGGCTCGCCAGCAGGTCCTTCACCTTGGCGGCATAGGCAGCCATGTGTGGCGCGGCCCCATGCGCTTTCAGGTCGTCGAGCGTCTCCCACTTCTCGATGACGACGAACGTGTCGGGCCCGAGCTTCGTCTGGATGGCGCCGACGCCCTCCGCATCGACGGCAGGGCCGTACTCGATGCAGCCCTTCTCGGCGTGCACGGCCGGCATGTTGGCGCGGAAGGCCTCCAGAATGGCGTCGCGCTTTCCGGGCTTGGCGGTAATCATGGCAAGGACGTGGATCATATCGTTCTGGTCTCCTGTTGAGGGTGATGTTCAAGGCTGACGTTGCCACCATTCCGTGTGCAATGCCATCGCTCAGCTACAGCACGCGGCCGCTGGCCCCATCGACAAGATGCATGTTGTTGAGGTCCGCCGCGAGCTTCATGCCTTCACCATCGCGCGCGCCTGCATTCGGATTGACGCGGCCGCAGATCTGCGTGCCGTTGATGGGGAAGTAGACCAGCGTCTCCATGCCCATGGGCTCGGTGACTTCCAGGTTCGCATCGAACGGTATCTTGCCCGCCTCCATGTGCCCGTGCGCCTCGGTGATGTGCTCCGGCCGCAGCCCGAGCAGCATGCTGCTCTTGCCGGCGTGCGGCTCGTAGCGCGTGCGGCGGGCCTCGGGGATTGGAAATGACAATTTGTCCGTCAACCGGACGGTCAATCCGCTGCCGTTGGCCTCCACGCGTGCCGGTATAAAGTTCATGGCTGGCGAGCCGATGAATCCGGCCACGAAATGCGTCTTGGGCGAATGATACAGCTCGTTGGGCGGTCCGACCTGATCGATGAGCCCGTGGTTCATGACGACGACGCGATCTGCCAGCGTCATGGCCTCGACCTGATCGTGCGTGACGTACACCGTTGTCGTACGCACCTTCTGGTGCACCTTCTTGATCTCCGTCCGCATCTGCACCCGCAACTTGGCGTCGAGGTTGGACAGCGGCTCGTCGAACAGGAACACCTTGGGGTTGCGCACGATCGCGCGGCCCATGGCGACGCGCTGGCGCTGGCCGCCCGACAAGGCCTTCGGCTTGCGTTCGAGCAATTCGGAAATGTCGAGAATGCGCGCGGCTTCATCGACGCGCTTCTTGATCTCGGCCTTGGGAAAGCGCTTGAGGCGCAGGCCGAACGACATGTTCTCTGCCACCGTCATGTGCGGATAGAGCGCGTAGTTCTGAAACACCATGGCAATGTCGCGATCTTTCGGCGGTACGTCGTTGACGACGTGGCCACCAATCAGGATCTCGCCGCCCGTAATATCCTCCAGCCCGGCGATCATCCTGAGCGTGGTCGACTTTCCACAACCGGACGGACCGACCAGGACCACGAATTCGTGGTCGGCGATGTCGAGGTCGATCCCGCGCACGGCCTCCACCTCGTCGTACTTCTTCAGCACCTTGTTCAACGTAACTTCGGCCATGATGCACTCAGCCCTTCGTTGCGCCCGCCGTCAGGCCGGCGATGTAGTAGTCCATGAGGAAGGCGTAGATGATGAGGGGCGGCGCGGCGCCCAGCAGTGCGCCGGTCATGATCTGTCCCCAGTTGAAGACGTCGCCCTTGATCAGCGAGGTGATGATGCCGACCGGGAGCACCAGCTGGTCCGCTGAGGTGGTGAAGGCGAGGGGATACAGGAACTGCGCCCACGACACGGTAAACGCAAAGATCGTCGCCGCGATCAATCCCGGCAAGGCGACCGGAATGAAGATCTTCGTCAGCGTCTGCATCCACGTGGCGCCGTCGATCAGTGCCGCCTCGTCCAGCTCCTTGGGGATGGATGCGAAGTAGCCGATCATGATCCAGGTGCAGAACGGGACCGTCAGCGTCGGATACAGGATCAGCAGCACCCACCAGCGATTGATGAGCGCGATGCCCGTCCACTCGTTGAACACGGCGAACATCTTGAAGAGCGGGATGAACAGCAGCGTCTCGGGGATCAGGTAGGTCAGGAAAACGCCGGTCGCGAGCGTCGCCGAGCCCCAGAACTTCATGCGCGCGAGGGCGAAGGCGGCCGGCACCGAGATGAGCATCGTGATGGTGACGACCACAACCGAGACGATGGCCGAGTTGCGGAAATAGGTCAGATACGCATTCGAGGTCAGCAGCTCTTTGTAGTTGTCGAGTGTTGGATTGTAGACCCACCACGGATTTGTGGCTGCCGAGATTTCGGCACTCGTCTTGAGCGACGTGATCAGCATGTAGACCGGCGGCAGCAGGAAGAAGATCGCGAACAGCACGAGGAAGAAGTAGGACCAGCGCAGCGCCCATGTGCGGTCTCGGCTCATGCTCCCGTACTTCGGTTTTGCAACCGGCAGGTCTGTCGCGACTGCGGATATGTTTGCCATTAGACTTCGCTCCCCCGCCTGGTGATGTCGCGCAGGATGAAGATCGCCGCCACGCTCAGGATCGGAACCATGAACAGCGACACCGTGGCGCCGAGCGGCAGGTCGCCGCCCTCGATGCCGACCCGGAACGACCACGTGGCGAACACGTGCGTCATGTCGATGGGCCCGCCGGCCGTCAGCACGCGCACGATATCGAAGTTGGCGAACGTGACGATGAGCGAAAACAGCGCCGTGATGGCGATGATGTTGCGCATCATCGGCAGGGTGATGAACCAGATCACCTGCCACCACGATGCGCCGTCGATCTTGGCCGCTTCATAAAGCTGGTCGGGTACCGACTTCAGCGCGGCCAGGTACATGATCATGAAGAACGGTGCGCCAATCCAGATGTTGACCAGGATGACGGAGAACCGCGCCCAATTGGCATCACCCGTCCACGGGATCGGACCGGCCCCGAACAGCGCCAGCACCCAGTTGAAGGCGCTGTAGGAGGGATCGAACAGCCAGAGCCAGGCCAGGCAGCTCATGGCCGGCGGGATCACCCACGGCACCAGCAGCATGCCGCGCCACTTGCGCTGACCCTTGGCCGGGATGTTGTGCACGAAGTGCGCGACGATGAAGCCGATCAGGGCTTTGAAGAGCACCGCCGTGATGGCGAAGACGCAGGACTGCTGCACCACCATCCAGAATGTCTGGCGGCCAAAGAGGAAGGTGAAGTTTCCAAAGCCGACGAACCGCTCCATGGACTTGTTCAGCATCGCCAGATGAACGGAATAGGCTGCCGGATAGAGCACCAGGACGACGATCATCAGGATCAGGGGCAGTGCCATCAGGAAGGCGATGGTCGACTTCCGCTGCATCGTCTTGCGCAAGCTGGAACGCGGCCGCGCTGCCGCTTCTCTGGGGGCGGATATTGCTGCATCGACCATGGACACACCTCGTCGTCGGCCTGAGCGGGTACGCGCGGAGCGGAAAGGCGAGCCCAACTGCGTGCCCGAATAAATCGCTGCGCTCACATCGGACGGACGTCGCGCGTGAAGCGGAAGCGAAGCCCTTCGCCCGCGCCGGAGGTGCGCGGACGAAGGAAGCGACACCTTGCGCTAGCTGCGCATGAAGCCTTCGAGCTCGCTCTCGGCCCAGGCGAGTGTTTTCTCCATCGCCTCGCCTTGCCCGTGCTTCACGATCATCTTTGTCATCAGGGCCTGCACGTAGATCTGCACCGCGATCTTGTGCGGGGTCGGCGCGGCGGCCACCGACAGGATCTGATGATTGTGCGGGTTGGGGTAGTGATACAGGGTGCCCTTGGGCGGCCCTTCCTCGGCCCACGTCTTGAAGTCGGTCAGCTTGTCGAACGACGGCAGATCGTAGCCGCCGCTGGCAATCACCATCTTCTCGGCCGCATCGCGCGTCGAAAGGTGCCTGAGAAGGCTCTTTGCCGCCGATTTGTTCTTGGAGAAGCTCCACGTGGACCAGAAGTAGGGCAGGAACGGCGCGAACCGGCCCTTCGGACCGGCCGGGAAGCCGTGTGACCAGCACTGCTCGGCCACCTGCGGCGCATCGCGCTTGGCCACCGCCCACGCGCTCGGCGGGTTCATGATGAGTGCGCCACGCCCGGACACCAGCCATTTGTTGTTGGAGGCGTCATCCCACGCGGGCACGTCGGGCGGCAGGAACTGCATGAGTTTCTTGTAGTAGTCGAGCGCTTGCCGGACCGGGTCGGATTTGACCGTGATTTTTTGATCCTTGTCGACCAGCACCGCGCCAAACGAATGGAAGATGGCGCCGGCCGTGTCGACGTTGTCGGAGGTGGTCCCGAGCCCGATGCCGAACGGCACACCTCCCTTGTGGCAGGCTTCCGCCGCCTTGAGGAACGTGTCGAGCGTCCAGTCATCGGCCTTCGGCGCGCCGCCGACTGGATACATCGCCTGGATGTCGATGCCGGCGTGCTGCTTCAGGAGGTCGATGCGCGAGCAGGGGCCCTTGATCTGGCTGCCCACCGTCGCGGGCACGGCGACCCATTTCCCATCGATCTTGCCGAGATATTCGACGGTTCCGTTGACGTTGCCGTTCTGCTTGATGAGATCGGCCATCACGTCGTCCATCGGCTCGAGGTTGCGGGCGTGCTCGCTCGGCAACCATGTCGACATGGCGATCATGTCGTGACCGGACTTGGCCTGTGCCTCGGCAGCGATCGTGAGCAGCAGCTTGTTGCCCTGCGACGGAATGAAGTCCATCGAGATTTCGACCTTCTCCTTCTCCGCCCATTCCTTGGCGAGCGTTTCCGTCGCCTTGTTGGCGCCGGGCACCCAGTGATCCCAGAAGCCGATCGACAGTTTGCCGGCCGCGTAGGCGCCGCGAACGTAAGGAGCTGCGATCAGGGCTGTTGACGCCGCCGCCGTCGAGGCGACAAATTTGCGGCGCGTTATTTTGCTTTTGGCCATGAAGTTTCCTCCGTTAGGTTGAGGCGGCGTTTGTGGCCGCTCTTTTGTCATTGGCGTCATGTCGCGCTACTGCCAAGTTTCCCGTAGTTTGAAAAACTTGAGGCGTCGGCGCCAAGTAAAGCGCAATCCTGAGCCTGATGCCAGACCGATGATTGGGCAGAGGTGCTCGAGAGTGTGAAAGGGTATCCGCGTGGCCGGGAGAGGAAGCGGTTTTTCGACTTTGGTCGCAATGCGGGCGGATCACGCATGATCGAGATCGAGGACGAGACCACGATAGGCGACGCGTTCGTCCGCGCCGCCGCCGCATATGCATCGCACGAGTTCCTGGCAGTGCCCGTCAATCCGCAGCGCGCCTATCATGCGGGCGGCTATGCCATCACCTATCGTGACGCGGCCCGCGAGGTGGAGCGCCTCGCAGGCCTATACCGTGGCGCGGGTTATGGGCTCGGGCATCGGGTGGCCATGCTGCTGGAGAATCGCCCCGAGCACTTCCTGCACAAGCTCGCCCTGAATGCTATCGGCGCCTCGTGCGTGCCGATCAACCCCGACTATCGGGCTTCCGAGATCGCCTATCTGTTGGCGCACTCCAAAGCCGACATGGCGCTGGCCGTGGCGGAGCGCCGTTCGCATCTGAAAGCCGGGTTGGCCGAGAGCGGGCGATCGGTTCCGCTCGTCGTCATGGAGGACTTGGAAGCGGATCTGCGGAAACCCGAACGGCCCGCGGATGGTGGTCCGGTCAACGCCGGCAGTGAGGCCAGCATCCTCTACACCTCCGGCACCACCGGCCGTCCCAAGGGCTGCATCCTGTCGCATGCCTACGAGCTCGCGTGCGGCGACTGGTACGCCAGGCTCGGCGGCATGCTGGCGCTGAGAGACGGGGATCGCGTCTACAACCCGCTGCCGCTCTACCACATCAACTCGGGCATTCTCTCTTTCTATGGCCTGATGCTCACGGGCAATTGCCAGATCCAGCCCGATCGCTTCTCGCCACAGCGCTGGTGGCAGGAGGTGGCCGAGACGCGCGCAACCGTGATCCACTATCTCGGCGTTGTCGCCCCGCTCCTGCTCGGCCAGCCGCCCGCAGCACACGACCGCGAGCACGGCGTTCGCTTCGGTCTCGGCGCCGGCATCGAGCCGCAGCTGCACGCCAAATTCGAGGAACGCTTCGGCTTTCCCATGGTGGAGGTCTGGGGCATGACCGAGATGGTGCGCATCCTCAGCGACAACCATCCGCCGCGCCAGGTCGGAACGCGGGCGTTCGGCCGCGCCGTGCCAGGTGTCGAGGCTCGCGTCGTCGATGCGGAAGATCGCGACGTGCCTGACAGCGCGCCTGGCGAGCTTGTCATCCGCCATTCGGAAGCCACCCCGCGCCGGCATTTTTTCTCCGGCTACCTCGACGATGAGGAGGCAACGCGCGCCGCGTGGCGCAACGATTGGTTCCACACCGGCGATACGGTCTGGCGTGGCGCCGACGCCATGCTGCACTTCGTCGACCGCAAGAAGAACATCATCCGTCGCGCGGGCGAGAACATCGCCGCTGCCGAGATCGAAGCGCTGCTGCAGGCGCACCACCAAGTCAAGCAGGTCGCCGTGCTGGCGGCC
>JBKKCB010000328.1:0-3867 GCA_046713545.1 Hyphomicrobiaceae bacterium
CGGGCTCGGGTGGGCGATCGGCAAGAGCAAGACGGACTTCGTCGGGCGGCGTTCGCTCGTGCGGGCCGACATGGTGCGGCCGGACCGCAAGCAGCTCGTCGGCCTGCTGACGCACGGCCGTGATGTCCTGCTTGATGAGGGCGCGCAGCTCACATTGGAAGCGGCGCCGGTGAAAGGCACGGCTGCGCTGGGCCATGTGACGTCGTCCTATCACAGCCCGGCGCTTGGGAAGTCCATTGCGCTGGCGCTGGTCAAAGGCGGGCGCGGCCTCACGGGGCGGCGGCTCTACGTGCCGTTGCCGAACGGGGCCGTGGAGGTCGAGGTAGTCTCGCCGGTCTTCTACGATCCCAAGGGGGAGCGGCTGAATGGCTAGCGTGGAAACAGGCGCGACCGGGATCGCACGGGGCGCAAGCGGGGCGGCCTATCGTGCAGCGGCCCCGGCATCACGCTGCATTTTCCGGGGTGGCGATGCGGCGGCGGCGATGGCCGGCGCCGCATTCGGGACGCCACTGCCGCTGCGGCCTTGCAGCTCGTCCCAGAGCGTCAATCGGATCGCGCTGTGGCTCGGGCCCGACGAGTGGCTGCTGATTGCGCCGCGATCGGAGGGGGAGCTGGTCGGGTCGGTGCTGGCGAAGGCGCTTGCGGAGACGCCGCATGCGCTGGTCGATGTCAGCGACCGCAACAGTGCGCTGATCGTCTCCGGGCAGGCGGTGGAGGACGTGTTGAGTGCGGGCTGCCCGCTCGATCTCGATCAGGCCGCTTTCCCGGTTGGCATGTGCACGCGGACGCTGTTTGCCAAGGCCGAGATCGTGCTGTGGCGGACGGCGGCGATGGAATTCAGGATCGAGGTTGCGCGGTCGTTCCTGCCGTATGTCGAAGGCGTGCTGGAGCTGGCCGTGGCGGACAACGGCTAGGTTGGCCGGCGCGGATCGTCAGGTATCCGCACCGGCGTCAGATGAAGGTTTGCGTTCTCAATCCTTCACGCCCATCTCGTCGAGAACCTTGCCGGCCGTGCGGAAGGCGTCGATGGTCGCCGGGAAGCCCGCATAGCAGGCGACGTGGATGAGCGCCTCGCGGATCTCTTCCTTGGTCAGGCCATTGTTGATGGCGCCTTTGACGTGCACGGCGAGCTCGTGGTGCCGGTTGAGCACGGCCAGGATGCCGAGATTGAGGAGGCTGCGCTGCTTGAGGGTCAGGCCTTCGCGCGACCAGAACACGCCCCAGCCGACTTCCGTCACGAGATCCTGCTAGCGGCTTGGAGAATTCGTCGGCGTTCTTGAAGGAGCGCTCGACGTGCTCCTTGCCCAAGACTTCGACCCGAAGCTTGCGGCCCTTCTCGAGATTTGACTCTGCCATTCGCGTTTCTCCTGGTTCAAGACGATGTCGGATGGCGATCATGCGGGGATGGCTGGGAAGGGGCAACAACCAAGCGGACCGTTCGTCCTGGGTGCCTCAGTTTGGTAGTCGCCGTTTTTCCTTGCCTTTCGGAGGCCATCGCCGAGACTGTCGTCAGAGGAAGCGCGACAAAAGGGCAGTGGGATGCAGGCAGACTATGTGATCGTCGGCGCCGGTTCGGCGGGCTGTGTTCTCGCCAATCGCCTCTCGGAGGATGGAGCCCGAGTCATTCTGCTCGAGGCCGGGCCGACCGACTGGTATCCGCTGATCCACGTACCGGCCGGCGTCTTGAAGCTTCTCTACAATCCGCGGGTCAACTGGAACTACGCGACCGAAGGCGAAGCGGGCACGGCGAACCGCTCCATCCATTGGCCCAGGGGGCGCGTGCTCGGAGGTTCGAGCTCCATCAACGGCATGCTGTTCGTGCGGGGGAACTCGGCTGACTATGACAATTGGGCCCAAATGGGATGCCGCGGCTGGTCATATGAGGAATGCCTGCCGTTCTTCAAATCAATCGAGCGCTACGGCCCTGGTGATGAGCAAATGCGCGGCAAGTCCGGCCCGCTTCTCATCGAGGACTATCGCACCGTACTGCCGCTGACGCACAGGTTCGTCGAAGCGGCGCAGCAGGCGGGGTTTCCGTTCACGCCCGATCTTTCCGGGGCGCAGATGGAGGGTGTGGGCTACTCGCAAATGTCGCGCAACGGGCGTTTCCGTGGATCGACGGCGCGCACGTTTCTGGCGCAGGCGCGCAAGCGGCCGAACCTGGAAGTGGTGACGAATGCGGTCGCGGCAAAGCTGCTGTTCAACGGCAAGCGCTGCACCGGCGTCGCCATTCTGCAGAATGGCCAGCAGCGCGACGTGTACGCGAACCGCGAGGTGATCGTCAGCGGCGGCACGATCAACTCGCCGCATCTGCTGCAGGTCTCGGGCATCGGGCCGGGCGGCCACCTCAAGTCGATCGGTGTGCATGTGGTTCACGATCTGCCGGGCGTGGGCAACAATCTGTCGGATCATTATGCTGTGCGGGTGTCGATGCGGATGCGTAATGCGGTATCGATCAACCAGCTCTCGCGGGGCCCGCGGCTGGTGAAGGAAATTGCCAATTGGCTGACGGTCGGCAAGGGCGCTTTGACGTTCGGCGTCTCGAGCGCGCAATGCTTCTGCCGCAGCCGCGAGGGCCTGGCGAGCCCCGACATCCAGCTTCTGTTCTCACCGGCGAGCTATGACGAAAACAAGTTCGGGACGCTGGAGAAGAAGCCGGGCGTGACGATTGCCGTCAGCATCGCACGGCCGGAGAGCCGGGGCACGATCATGGCGAAGTCCTCCGATCCGCGCGACCGGCCGGCGATACGGCCAAACTATCTGTCGGCGCCGGGAGACCTGCGTGTGTCGATGGCCGGCATCCGGCATGCGCGGAAAATTTTCGCGCAGCCGGCGTTTGCCGCCAATCGCGTCGAGGAGATCACGCCGGGTGCCGGCGTGGGGAGCGATGCCCAGATCGAAAGCTACATCCGCAGCGCCGGCACGACCATCTACCACCCGGTGGGAACCTGCAAGATGGGCGAGGATCCGATGGCCGTGGTCGACTCTCGGTTGCGCGTGCGCGGGATGACGGGTCTGCGCGTGATTGATGCCTCGATCATGCCGGCCGTGACGACGGGCAACACGAACGCCCCCACGATCATGATCGCCGAGAAAGGGGCATCGATGATCCGCGAGGACGCGCGCGCTGCCTAGCCGGGAGGCTTAGGCCGGCGGAGAAGCGATGATATCCTCGTAGGCGTGGCGCTTCGTGATGCCGCCCGAGTTCTGAAAAACGTCGAGTGCAGCCTCGAAGGCAGGCCGCGTGATTTCCACATGCGGCGTCCAGTTGCCGAGTTTCTGATACGTGGCGATGGTGGACGCCAGAACGTCCTGATGGATCGTTGGGAAAAAGCTCGCCTCGGCCTTGGCGATGTCGGCCGCGGGCGTGGTGATGATCCAGTTCCGGGCCTTGCGATAGGCGCGCATGAACCGCCGGGCTGAATCCGTCTTGAGCCAGTCGGGCGTCGCGGCGAGGCTCGAGAAGGCAACCGGGCCGATGGCATTGCCGACGGACGCCACGATATGGCCCACGCCATCATGCTCGAGTTGTTGCGGAGCCGGACCCTGCTGATGGATGTACGCGCCCTCGCCGGCGCGGAATGCCGCGTCCATCTTGTCGGATGGCACGTTCACGGCTTTCACGGCCTTGAAGTCGACGCCCATCTTGTGACAGGCGTACTTGAACATGGCCAGCGGCTGGCCGCCATGATCGACCAGGATGGGGCTGGTCTTGAGCTTGTCCCAGGTGAAGTTGGGATCGGGTTTGCGTGCCGTAATAAAGAACCCATCCTTCTCGTTGATTTGCGCAAAGTGCAGCGCGGGCGGCTTCTCGCCTTTCTCCAGCGGCCCGAAGCCTTGCGAGATCGCAGACTGAGCGACGTGCAC
>JBKKCB010000329.1:0-16161 GCA_046713545.1 Hyphomicrobiaceae bacterium
GCATGGCTGGCGGCGGTGCGCCGCGAGATGGCTTCGCCCAATTGATTGCCGATTGTGAAGACCGGGTTGAGCGACGTCTGCGGATCCTGAAGGATCATGGAGATTTTGCGCCCGCGGATTTCGCGCATCTGGCGCGGCGACCATTTCAGGATGTCCTCCCCGCCGAGCAGCACTTCGCCCGCGACGGTGCGCGCCCCTCCCTTGGGCAGCAGGCGCATGAGGGAGAGCGCCGTCAGGCTCTTGCCACAGCCCGACTCGCCGACAAGGCCCAGCACCTCGCCGCGGCGAAGGCTGAAGGTCACGCCGTCAACCGCCTTCACGACTCCGCGCCGCAGGAAAAAGTACGTGGTGAGGTTGCGCACCTCGAGGACGGTCTCACTGATCATAACTGCCGCAACTTCGGATCGAGCCGGTCACGCAGCCAGTCCCCGAACACATTGACTGAAAGGACGAGCAGCGTAATGGCGAGGCCCGGGATGAGCGCGACCCACCAGGCGTCGGCGATACGGCCCCGACCCTCGGAGATCATCAGGCCCCAGCTCGGCGTCGGCGGTGGAATGCCCGCGCCGAGGAAGCTCAGTGCCGCCTCGGCGATGATCACCACCCCGATATTGAGGGTGACCAGGACCATGAAGGTGTTGAGGACGTTTGGCAGGATGTGCGTCAGCATGATGCGCGGCGTCGAGCAGCCACGGACCTTTGCCAGCGCGACGAAATCGCGTTGCTTCAGTGCGAGAACCTCACCCCGGATGATGCGCGCGAAGCTCGCCCAGAGGAGCAGGCTGATGGCGATCACCAGCGTGCCGAGCCCCTGACCCATCGTTACCGCCAGCAAGAGCGCGAACAGAATGGCGGGGAACGTAAACGCAGCGTCGACCAGCCGCATCAGCGCGCCGTCGACCGCGCCGCCGAGGTAGCCTGCGACGATGCCTATGAGGAGGCCCACGCCGCCGCCCGCCGTGAGCGCCAGGAACGCAACGATCAGGCTGATGCGTGCCCCATAGATGAGCCGGCTCAGGATGTCGCGGCCGAACGCGTCGGTGCCGAGGATGTATTTCGCGCTGCCGCCTTCCATCAGGAAGGGGGGCAGCAGCTTGTCGCGCAGCGTCTGATCAATGGGTGAGTGCGGCGCAAGCAGCGGCGCAAGCACGGCCATCAGGATCATGACGGAAATGATGATGACGGGGATCCAGGGAGGTCTGCGCATGGCGATCTTTCAGGAAAGCCGAATGCGTGGATCGACGTAGGCATACAGAATGTCCACCACGAGATTGATCGTCAGAATGAGGATCGACTTCAGGATGATCACCGCCTGCAGGAGCGGGAAGTCGCGATAGATCACGGCTTCATACGTGAGACGTCCGACCCCGGGCCACGCGAACACCGTCTCCGTTACGATGGCGCCGGTGATCAGGTTGCCGACAAAAATGCCCCAGAGCGTGAGCAAAGGGATCAACGCGTTCCGCAAGCAGTGCTTCCAGATCACGACGCTCTCGCTCAGCCCCTTGATGCGTGCGAGCTTGACGAACTCGCTTTCCATGACCTCGAGCATGCTGGACCGTGTCAACCGCATGAAACCAGCCGTCAGGAAGGTGCCGAGCGTAATGACCGGCAACACATAGTGCGCCGGGCCGCCCATGCGTCCTGAAGGTAGCCAGCCGAGCTCGACACTGAAAATGAAGATCAGCATGACGCCGAGCCAGAAGCTCGGAGTAGCGATGCCGAGCACGGCGACGGTGCCCGCCGTCCGGTCGAGGAGCTTGCCGCGGTTGAGGGCCGCGATCACGCCGAGCGGAATGCCGACGATCATGGCCAGCAGGATTGCCCAGGGAATGAGCACCAGCGTGTTCGGGAGGCGCGAGAAGAAGGCGTCCACCGCCGGCTGGCGCATGCGGATCGACATGCCGAGGTCACCCTGCAGCGCCTTGCCGACAAAAATGAGGAACTGCGAGTGCAGCGGCCCGTCGAGGCCGAGCGTCTTGATCATGGCCGCCCTGTCCTCGGGCGTGGCATCCTCCGGCAGCATCAAGTCGACGGGATTGCCGGTGAGGCGACCGAGAAAGAAGACCGCGGTGGCCACGAGACAGATCAGCACCAGGCCTTGCAATACCCGGCGGGCGATGAAGCGACTCATGACTGATACGGGCTCCAGGGCCGCGGCAAGCGGAGGCTCGAGGGCGCTCTCCGGCGCACGTCATTTCTTCCAGGGTTGCTGCTCCGGCCGCGGGATGCGCTCGTAGACGTCGCCGAGCTCGTGGCGTCCCGGAATGGGCGCGAACTGACCGACCTTCTTGGAATTCACCGCGTAGTAGCCCATGCCTTCGATGATCGGTACGACGATCCAGGAATTCGCGATCAGCTCAACCATGGCGTCGTTCAGCGCAGTACGCTTCACCGGGTCGCGCTCGTCGAGCAGCTTCTTGTAGGTGTCGAGGAACGTCTGGCAGAGTTCCGGGCAATTCTCCTTGTCCCCCAGCAGGCGCTCAGAGCTGTCGGGAGCAAAGGCGGAGTAGTAGCGCCAGGGCGCGTCTGGCCGGCCGGCGGTGCGGTACATGGAGGACCAGCCCGTGAGCTGCGGCTGATCTCCCCGCTGCAGGGGCGGAAAAGCACCCCACTCGTAGTGCTTGATCGTCACCTTGACGCCGATCTTGTTCCACATGTCGGCGATCGCCGTGCCGATATCGACCATGAACTGCGTGCCGGGCAGCGCCGTGTTGGCGAACTTGAGCTCGAAGCCGTTCGGGTAGCCCTCCTCGGCGAGGATCTTTTTTGCCGCCGCGGGATCGTACCGGTAAGCCTCGGCAGACCACGTCTTCCAGCGATCGACGCTCAGGCTTTCGGTGTATTCGAAGGTGGCGTATGGACGTGGCGTTTGAGCACGTCCGGCCATCACATGCTCGATGATCTGCTTTCTGTCGATTGCCAGCGACAAGGCCTGCCTGACACGCAGTTTGGCAATCGGGTCATCCTTCAGGGTTGGGCGGAAGGTGCCCCAGAACTGGAACACCGCCTGCATCGTTGCGGGAACTGCCATAACCTCGAGGCCGCCCCGCGCCGCGCCGAGCATGGTCTCCGGGCTGATCGAGGCAATGGCCGCCTCACCGGTGCGCGCCATGGCGACGCGTGTCGATTCCTCGGGGATCTGCAGGATGTGCAGTTGCTTGAAGTGCGGCCGGCCGCGCCAGTGGTTGTAATCCACGGCCTCGAACTCGAGACGATCGCCAGGCACGCTGCGCAGGAATTTCCACGGGCCGCTGCCGATCGGCTTCTTGCGGAATTCCTCCTCGCCGACCGTCTCGATGTATCCCTTCGGCATTATGGCGCCTTCCGTCGCCACGGCACGGCTGAGGGCAGCCGGCAGGCCAATCTGAGGGCTCAGGGTGTTGATGCGTATGGTCAGGTCGTCGACCACCTCGATGCTCTTGAAGCTGCGCTTCATCGAGGCCGCTGCCGCCGCGAGAGAGTTGGGCGCCATCTGCCGTTCGAGGCTGAACTTGACATCGTGCGCCGTCAGCCGGTCGCCGTTGTGAAATTTCTGGCCCGGGCGCAGGTGGAAAGTCCAGGCAAGCCCGTCCTCGGACAGGACCCAGCGTTCGGCCACACCCGGCCCGAGGCCGCCCTTCGCAATATCGAAGCCAACGAGACTGTCGTACATGGCGGCCTGGTAGGTCGCATTGCCGGGTCGCGCCTCGAGGATTGGATCCAGCGTCTGCGCCGCGAGCGACTCCACGGCGAAAACAAGAGTGCCCTTCTGCTCTTGGGCTGCAATTGGTGCACACAGGGAGACGGCGAACAGCACGGCAAACGGTAGTGCGCCGAGGTGGCGGAACAACGTCATCGCGTCCTCCCTAATCGCTCTTTGGGTTCTTGCTGTTGGCGATTGCAGGACTTGAAGTATCGAAGTCAAATTGCGTGCGTGTCAATCGCCCTTACAAGCGTGCCTCGATCGTGAATCGCCTCGCTGCATTGCAAGAAGCTTCGATCTGTCGAGCACGGCCTCGATCTGGGCGCCCGTATGGCCAGCAATTGCGCGAGTATCCGGAAAGGACTGGAGGAGCAGAATGGCTAAGTGGTTCGAGACCTATCGAGGTGTTGTCAACGCTTGGGAATGCGATGTCGTCGAGCATTTCACCATCGCTTATTACTTCGATCGGTTTGCCGACGCGACGCGGAACTTCTTCGATCTCATCCGAGACGGCGATGGCTTTGACGTTGCAGCGTGCATTCGCCCGTCACACGGTTGCGCGACCTTTCAGCATGAGCTGCGCGCAGGAGCCGGTTTTCATATTCTGACTGCGGTGACGGGAATCGAAGCAGGCGCACTGCGGCTCGGCCATCAGGTGATCGACTCGACAACTGGCAAAACGGTGACTTGGTTTACCGAAACGCGTGCTTTTTCGAAGGCGTTGCCTCCCGCAGCGAGCGAGAAGCTCGCTTCGCTTGCTGTTTCATGGCCGGGACCGAAGGCATCCGACCGTTCCGCGCCAAAGTCAGCTCCAGGCCCGCTGGCTGCCCGCGATCGGGTGAAGCCCTGGGAAATCGATGAGGATGGAGCAATGTCACTGCCCGCCCACATCCATCGCTTTTCAGCCGCAGGAATGCAAACGCTCGCGGCGATCGGGATGACGGCTACCTACATGCAGGAGCAAAGGCGCGGGTTCTCGACCTTCGAGCTCGACTTGACCCAGATCGGGGAAGCGAAGGTGGGTGACATTATCGATGTGACGACAGCGGTGTCCCATCTCGGCAATTCCTCCCTGCGCTTTGCCCACCGAATGACCGGTCCCAACGGACGCGAGGTGGCGTTCCTTGTGCAATCAGGTGTGCATCTCGACATGGACGCACGTCGGTCGATTGCGATACCGGACCAACTGCGACCTTCAATAAACAAGCTCCTGATCCGAGATCCGTGAGGCGGCTCCCCTCAAGGCTGCGACTTGCGCTCGCGGCACATCTCATTTGGCCCTGCTTGGCCTTCGACGCGTCTATGCTGGCCAGCCCTGGCCACCGCCGTCGATGCGCACCACCTGGCCGGACACGAACGCGCCCTGGGGCCCGGCGAAGAACTCGACCACACGCGCGACCTCATCGACGGTGGCGATGCGGTCGAGTGTCCCCTCTTCCACCAGCCGGGCAGGATCGACGGTGCGGGTGGCAAGAAACCGCTCCGTTCGCGTGTCGCCCGGCGCGATGGCGTTGACCGTGACATTGTAGGGCCGCATCTGGTCGGCGAGGCAGCGCGTGAAATGCACCGCCCCTGCCTTGGAGGTCGCGTAGATCGAGCCGTTGGTACGCCCCTTGAACGCGGCGACCGAGCTGATGGTGACAATGCGGCCGCGCCGGCGCTGCATCATGCTACGCGCCACATGCTGGCACACGAGGATGGTGCTGAGCAGGTTGCGGTCTATGACGGCGCGCACGTCCTCCTCCTTGATGTGCACGGCGTCGTTGGGATCGGGTTTGCCGCCCGCCGCGGCAATGTCCCCGCCGGCGTTGTGCACGAGAATATCGATCGGGCCGCGCTCGGCAGCGACGGTCGCGAGGCAGCGCTGGATATCAGCGGTGCGTGTGAGGTCCCCGAGCACCTTGACGGTCCGCACGTCGTACCGTTCGCCGATTGCGCGCGCCACGTCGGTCAGTGTTTCGCTGCCGCCGTACTCGGAGGGCCCATGCTCGCGCATCCCGTGCACGCCAATGTGGCAGCCCAGAGCGGCGAGGCGCTCCGCGAAAGCGCGGCCGAGCCCTCGGCCGGCACCGGTGACGAGCGCAATCTGGCCTTCGAGCAGTCGGTCCGGCATGTCGGCCTCCTCGTTGCAGCGATCAGTCCAGCGCCAGCGTCAATCCGACCGCGAGACTCTGGGCAAGGCACATGGGTCCCACCATCGTGCGCAGGGCGGCCTCGGGCATGTCGGGGATCTCGAACACCACGTCGGCCCCCTCGACGATAGGGCTCAGCAGGCTGTCGGTGATGGCGACCGCCGGCAAGCCGCGTGCGACCAGCACTGGGAATAGCTGCACGGTATCGGGATTGTAGGTCTTGAAGCTGATGGCGACCAGCGCGTCCTGCGGGGTGGCGGCCGCTGCCTGGTCGCCAAGCACGCTGCCGAGTCCGTCCAGCAGCATGACCCGCCGGCCGAGCTTGCGCAGCACGTAGGTAAGATGGGCTGCGACTGGAAACGAGCCGCCCAGCCCCAGCACGTAGATGGTGTGCGCCGCACCCAGCAGGGTGATCGCGCGCGCCAGGTCCTTCTCGCGCACGCCGTCCTGCAGGCTCTCGAGCGAGACCATGCCCTCCGACACGAACCTCGAAAGCACGGCGCGCGGGTTCTTGACGTCATGGAAGCGCCCGTCGCGCCGCAGCCCGGCGATGCGCTCCTTGTAACTCGGTGCGACGCTGGCGACGAGGCGCGAGCGGAATACCTGCTGCATCTCGGTGAAGCCGCCGTACCCGAGCGCCCGGGCAAACCGCACGATCGCGGAAGGCTGCACGCGCGCGCGTTGCGCCACCTCGGCGATCGTGCCGAGTGCCATGTCGGTCGGGTGGTCCAAGGCGAATTCGGCGATCTGCTTCAGACGATCGGCGAACCGCGGATGGCGCCGCGCGATCTCGGCGCGCAACGCCTCGTAGGTCTCGTGCTGGGGAGTGTGTGCTCTCACCGTCATGCGTGCCGCCTGCAACAACGCTCGATCTTCGTTTTCGCTCGTGATTTATTTATTTCACTTCACATGCGATCATGGAACGCATATTCTATGAAGCAACAACGAGCCCTCGTCAAACGGTGAAGGGGCCTAGCAGCAGGAGGAAACGATGAAGCAGCCTCGAATTTCCCGGCGTAGTCTGGTCCAAGGCAGCCTGCTGGCCGCCGCGGCCGGCGGCACCGCGACCTTCTTCGGTCCCTGGCAGCACAATCGGGTGTGGGCGCAGGGAGCCAAACCGATCAAGCTCGGGCTCACCTGCGACGCCAGCGGCCAATACGGCAACAGCGGCCAGGACGACGTGCGCGGCATCCGCATGGCGATCGACGAATTCAACGCCAAGGGCGGAGTGCTCGGCCGCAAGGTCGAGTGGATCACCGCAGACACCGAGACCAACCCCGCGACCGGCACCCGCGTCGCGGAACGCTTCATCGCCCAGGAGCAGTGCGCCTTCCTGATCGGCGCGGTGCATTCGGGCGTCGCCAACGCCATCACCCAGGTCGCCGCCAAGTACGGCACCGTCTATCTCAACACCAACTCCTCCGCGCCGAGCGAGGCCGGCGAGAACTGCTCGCGCGTCAAGTTCGTATGGGACGGCAACGGCACCAACTTCTCCAAGGCTGCAGTAGAGAACGCTGTGGAGAAGATCGGCAAGCGCTGGCTGCTGCTCACCAACGACTATGTCTGGGGCCATACCACGTCGGCGGCGACCAAGACGCAGGTGGAGAAGGCCGGCGGCCAGATCATCGACAATCTGCTGGTGCCGCAGAACACGCGCGACTTCGCTTCCTATCTGTTGAAGGTGCAGCAGGCGAAGCCCGACGTGGTGGCGACCGCCGTCGGCGGCGACGACATCAAGGCGCTGCGCCAGCAGGTGAGCGACCTCAAGCTCGAGGACAAGGCGGCCTGGATCAACAACCAGCAGGATTGGCCGGACATCTGGGGCGCCCCCGAGACGCTGTTCGGCGTGTTCGGGACCACCTGGTATCACAAGCTGCCGCTGCCGGGTGTCGCCGAATTCGTCCAGCGCTGGCAGTCCACCTATCCGCAATCGCCGATTCCCGTGCCCGGCAACGTTTCCTACAACGGCTACATGGCGACGCGGGAATTGCTGCGGGCCGTCGAGCGTGCAGGCTCGACCAACAATCTCAAGGTCATCAAGCAGCTCGAGGGCCACAAGATGTCGGCCACGGATCGCATGCAGCACTTCGACGCCTACATCGATCCGGCGACGCACTAGGTGCAGCAGACCATCTATCTCGCCCGCCGCAATGCCAAGCCGGCGGACAAGACCGATCTGTTCGAGCTGATCAGCTGGACCAAGCCAGAATCTGCATTGGACGATGCCGCTGCGGCCAAGTGCAAGCTGAAGGCCGACGCCGAGGTGCCGAGCTACGAGATGTGATCTGAGCGGCCGGGGCCTGGCAGGCTATGCCGGGCCTCGGCTGCGCATGTTGGCGACGGACCCGCACATGTCGGTTCTCAATCTGCTGCCGCATCTGCTCAACGGCATTACGCTCGGCCTGCTGTTCGCCCTGATCGCACTGGGCTTCATGCTGATCCTCGGCCTCATGGAGCAGATCAACCTGGCGCACGGCTCGCTGTTTGCGCTCGGCGCCTATTTTGCCTATGCCATCGCCACGCCGCGGCTGCCGCTGCCCGACGACATGCTGCAAATATGGGCCGGTGTGCCGCTCGGCTGGCGCTTCACGACCGCGCTGCTCCTGGCCCCGATCCTGGTGGCGCCGTTCGGGCTGGTGCTCGAGCGGCTGATGCGCCGCACCTACGGCCGCGACCCGCTCTATGGCCTCCTGCTCACCTTCGGCGTTGCCATGGTGCTGGAGGAGCTGATCCGCGTCGTCTGGGGCACGCGCGACTACATGATCCCCGTGCCACGCGCGATGGCCGGCGGCTTCATCATGCTCGACCTCATCTGGTCCACCTACCGCTTCTGGGCCGCGGGCCTTGCGATTGCCGCCATGGCGCTGGTGTGGGTGATCGTGGAGCGCACGCGCTTCGGCGCCATGGTCAAGGCCGGCGCGCACGACAGCGAGATCGTGCAGGCGCTCGGGATCGATCTCACGCGATTGCGCGTGTGGGTGTTCGTGCTCGGCACCATGCTGGCGGCCTTTGCCGGTGTGATCCTGGCGCCGCTGTGGGGCATCCGCCCGCACATGGGCGTCGATGCGGTGGTGCCGGCCTTCCTCATCATCGTGCTGGGCGGCGTCGGCAGCTTCTGGGGCGCCGTGATCGGCGGCCTGCTGGTCGGCATGGTCGTCGGTCTCTCGGGCGCCTATGCCTCCGAGTGGTCGATGTTGTCGATGTACCTGCTGCTGATAGTCGTGGTGACGTTCCGCGCCCGCGGGCTCTTCGGCAAGAAGAGCATTCTGGAGGCTTAGATGACAGCGGGCCGCACCGTTCCGACATTCACAACGGCCATGCTCATGAGCTGGCTGCTGTTTGCGACGGTGCCGTTCTGGATCGAGCGCGTCGGGCTCTATCAATACCTGGCCGTCGAGATCCTGATCTTCGCAACCTATGCGCTGGCCTTCAATCTGGTGCTTGGGCACGCGGGCCTGCCGTCCTTCGGACACGGCGCCTTCTTCGGCATCGGTGCCTACGCGTTCGGCCTGGCGCAATTCAATATCGTCCCGAACCTGTGGATCTGCCTCGGCGCCGCCATGCTTGCCGCCGCGGCCGGCGGTGCCATCGTCGCCCTCTTCATCTCGCACCGGCGGGGCATCTACTACGCGCTGATGACCATCGCGTTTGCCCAGGTGTTCTGGTTCATCGCCATCAAGGCGCACAGCATCACCGGCGGTGAGGACGGCTTGCTCAAGATCGTCCGCCTGCCGGCAAGCCTGGGCATCACGGCATTCGACCTCACGGACAACGTGGCGCTGTTCTACTTCGTGCTCGTGATCTTCATGGGCGTTTCGCTGCTGCTCTGGCGGCTGGTGCACTCGCCGTTCGGGCGCGTCGTCAAGGCCATCAAGCAGAACGAGACGCGTGCACGCTTCGTCGGCTACGACGTGTGGCGCTACAAGGCGGCGGTCCTCGTCGTCTCCGCAGGCCTCTCGGGCCTCGCCGGCGGCCTGTTCGCGATGGCGCAGACCTCGGCCTTCCCGGACGTCATGAGCCTGCATTACTCAGGCTATGTCGTCATGATGACGCTGGTTGGTGGCGGCCTCGTCTCGTTTTGGGGGCCGGTGCTCGGCGCGGTCGTATTCTTTCTCGCCCGCGACGTGATCGGCGCGCTCACCACCGGCTGGATGCTGTGGTTCGGCCTGCTGTTCGTTGTGCTGGTGCTCTTCAAGCCGGAGGGGCTGGCCGGCATGCTCTCCACACTCGGCAGCCGCAAGCGCAAGCCGATGCCTGCCGCCAACCCGCAACCGCAGGAGAGATGATCCGATGGCGCTGTTCGAGGCCCGCGATCTGCATCTGCGTTTCGGCGATCGGGTTGTGCTGGAGAACGTCTCGCTCGCGTTCGAGGCCGGCCGGCTGTCGGGCATCATGGGTCCCAATGGCGCCGGCAAGACGACGTGCTTCAATGTCCTGACGGGTCGCTACAGGCCCGATCGCGGCCGTGTTCTGCTCGAGGGGCGCGACATCACCGGCCGGCCGCCGCAGGAGATCGCCCGCCTCGGCGTCGCGCGCTCGTTCCAGCTCATGAGCCTGTTCGACGAGTTCACGGTATTCGAGAACGTCGCTATCGCGCTGCCTGCGACGCGCACGCGCGGCCACGACGCGATCGGCCAGGCCTATGCCGATCGCGCTCTGGTCGCCGAGGCCTATGAGGTTCTCGACCAGGTCGGCCTCGCGGATCGCGCGGACGACCCGGCGAAGGCGCTCTCCTACGGTGCGCGCCGTGCGCTCGAGATCGCCGTGGCGCTCGCCTGCAAGCCAAAGTTGCTGTTCCTCGACGAGCCGACCGCCGGGCTCGGCAGCGATGGCCGCGCACGGCTCGCCCAGCTTGTCGGCAGGCTCAAGGGTGCCCTCACCATCGTCATCATCGAGCACGACATGGAGTTTCTGTTCTCGCTGGCCGACGAGATCTCGGTGATCCACTGGGGCCAGGTGATCGCGCACGGCACGCCGGCCGAGCTCAAGGCCAACGCCTGGGTGCAGGCCTCCAACCTGGGGCGACTCAACTGATGCTGGACGTTGGCGCCATCGACACTTTCTACGGCGAGACGCAGGCCCTGTTCGGCGTGTCGCTGTCGGTCCGGGCCGGGGAGGTGCTGGCCCTCCTCGGCGCCAACGGCGCGGGCAAGACCACGGTGCTGCGGTCGATCCTGGGGCTGACGCGCGCGCGCCGCGGTGACATCCGCTTCCAGGGCAAATCGATTTCGGCACGCCCCACGCACGAGATCGCGCGCGCCGGCATCGGCTGGGTGCCGGACGACCGCCGCCTGTGCCCCACGCTCACGGTCGCCAAGAACCTTTCGCTCGGCGTCAAGCGCACGGCCTTCCGGCCCTGGATGCTGGCCGAGGTGACGGACATCTTCACGCCGCTCAAATACCTGATGGCGCGCGAGGCCGAGACGCTGTCGGGCGGCGAGATGCAGATGGTGGCAATTGCCCGCGCACTGCTGGGCGCACCCGGCCTGATGCTGTTCGACGAGCCGAGCCAGGGCCTCGCGCCCAAGGTCGTCGACGACGTGCTGGGCGTGATCCGGCAGCTGAAGGCCGCCGGCATTGCCGCCATCGTGGTCGAGCAGAATGCCGACATCGCGCTCGGCGTCGCCGATCGCGTCGTGGTGCTGTCGCACGGCCAGGTTGCGTGGTCGGGTGACGCCGCCACGCTTGGCGGCGATCCCGCGCTCAAACGCCGGCTGCTGGGGGGCGTGGCATGACGACGGTTCCGCAGACCAGCCCGCTGCTGGCGCTCGAGCGCGTCAGCAAGGTCTACCGGCGCGGCCTGCTCGACCGCACGCCCGCCTTCCAGCTCGACGTCGACCGCGCCTTCGAGCACCCCGAGATCGTCGGCGTCATGGGCCCCAACGGCGCCGGCAAGACCACGCTGTTCGAGATGATCGCCGGCTCCAATGTGCCCTCCGCCGGCCGCATCGTGGTCGCGGGCCAGGACATCCAGCGCGTGCGCTATCGCCAGCGCGACCGCCTCGCCATCCACTATCACCAATCCTACCAGGTGCGCCGATTCTCCAAGACAAGTCCGGCGTTCCTGCTCGATGCGGCACGCAGCGCCTACCCGCTCGTGCACCTGTTCGACGAGCCGCAGTTCAATACCCAGGACGGCTACATCGGCTTCATGCTGGATTTCTTCCGCCGCCTGCGCGGCGAGGGCCGCCTGGTTTTCGTGTGCCTTCACCCGACCGCACTATTCCAGCTCGACATCCTGAGCGAGATTTGCGAGCGCTTCTTGTTCGTGAGCCGCGGCAGGGTCGACGCCTTCGCAGACTTCGGCATGCTCGCCGCCGATGCGAACGTGCGCCGTTATCTCGGCGCGTTGGCACCCTGACGATTGCCCCTGGCTGGAGCGGGCACGTCGCAGGCAATTACGTCGCTCGGCAAGCGAATCCAGGCTCTTTGGGAGCAGCGCGGCGACGTCGGGCGGCGCGTCGAGGATTGCAGTCATGCAGCAATCAACGGATACTCGGCGACCAAGGCAAGAGGAGGATCCAATGTCTCAGCTTCAATGGGATACCACTACAATTGTGGCCGCCGCTACGCTTGGCCTTGTTGCGCTCGCAAGTCCGGCGCAGGCACAGCAGAAGTTCGTCACCATCGGCACCGGCGGCGTTACAGGTGTTTATTACGCGGTCGGCGGCGCGATCTGCCGCCTCATGAACAAGGATCGCAAGACGCACGGCATCCGCTGCTCGGTCGAGTCGACCGGCGGATCGGCCTACAACGCCAACACCATAAAGGCTGGAGAACTCGAGTTTGGCATGGCGCAGTCCGACGTGCAGTTCAATTCATTGAAAGGCCTGGGCGCCTTCAAAGACAACGCGTTCGCCGACCTGCGGGCGGTGTTCTCCGTGCATCCCGAACCGTTCACGGTGCTCTCCCGCAAGGAAGCCGGCGTCACCAAGTTCGAAGAGCTCAAGGGCAAGCGCGTCAATGTCGGCAACCCCGGTTCGGGCACGCGCAACTCGATGGAAGAGCTCCTGGTCGCGCTCGGCTGGAAACTGTCCGACTTCTCACTCGCGTCCGAACTCAAGGCCGATGAGCACGGGCCGGCCCTGTGTGATGGCAAGATCGACGCGTTCTTCTATGGCGTCGGCCACCCCTCCGCCAACATCCAGGATCCGACAACGACCTGCGGCGCCAAGCTGGTGACGATCACCGGCCCGGCGATCGACAAGCTGGTGTCGGAGAAGCCCTACTACGCAAAGGTCGAAATCCCGGCGATCTACAGCGGCAATACGCAACCGACGCCGACCTACGGCGTCCTCGCGACGCTGATCGCGTCTGCGAAGACACCCGACGACGTCGTCTATCTGCTGGTGAAGGCGGTGTTTGAGAACTTCAGCGAGTTCAAGGGCCTCCATCCAGCCTTCGCCAACCTCGACCCCGTCAAGATGGTGAAGGATGGCAATTCTGCCCCGCTGCATCCAGGCGCCGCAAAGTATTACAAGGAAAAGGGCTGGCTTCAGTAGGCATCTGGAAAGAGGTAAAGGGCCCGGCTGGCTGCCGGGTCCTCGCCGGGCTGGTGGGGAAACGGGCAAATGGCCAACACGCGCGGGCCGCGGCATGAGGCGACGGAAAAACTTGATCCGCCGGTGCCGGTCAGTGCCGCGGACCTTCAGCGCATCGTCGAAGAGGCCGACCTCGGCGGCCGCCGGCCGTCAGGGTTCGCCGCACAGATCATTTTTGCGGTTGCTGTCGCGTGGTCGCTGTTCCAGCTTTGGTTCGCCTCGCCGCTACCCTTCATCCTCAACATTGGAATTCTGAACGACACGCAAGCGCGGGCGATTCATCTTGCGATCGCCTTCTTCCTGGTTTTCCTCTGTTACCCTGCGTTCGGCAAATCCTCGCGTACCAAAATTCCTTTGGCGGATTGGGCGCTGGCGCTCGCCGGCGCGTTCTGCGCGGCCTATCTGGTCATCTTCTATCGCGAGCTCGCAACCCGCCCGGGGACGCCGATCACGGCCGACCTCGTCACCGCCGCTATCGGCATGCTGGTTCTACTCGAGGCGACCCGCCGGACCCAGGGCATGGGAATGGTGTGGATCGCGCTGCTTTTCGTTCTTTACTCGTTCGGCGGCCGCTACATGCCGGACGTCATCCAGCACGGCGGCGTTTCAGCCTCGAAGTTCCTGCAACACATGTGGCTGACAACCGAGGGGGTGTTCGGCGTCGCGCTTGGCGTCTCCACCAATTTTGTGTTTTTGTTCGTTCTGTTCGGCGCGCTGCTCGACAAGGCGGGCGGCAACAACTGGATGATGCAGATCTCGGTCGCGCTGCTTGGGCATTTGCGCGGCGGGCCCGCGAAGGTCGCCGTGGTTTCCTCCGCCGCGAATGGCATCGTCTCGGGTTCGTCGGTGTCGAACGTCGTGTCCGGCGGCATTTTCACCATTCCCCTCATGAAGCGTGCCGGATTGCCTGGCGTCAAAGCCGCAGCCATCGAGACTGCATCCTCGATCAACGGCCAGATCATGCCGCCGGTGATGGGCGCCGCCTCGTTCCTGATGGCCGAATATGTCGGCATTCCGCACGCGCAAGTGGTCAAGCACGCGTTTATTCCGGCGCTCATTTCCTACATCGCATTGTTCTATATCGTGCACCTGGAAGCGCTGATGATCGACGCCAAGCCGTTCGAACGCGCCGCGCAACGCTCCAACCGCGAGCGCTGGATTCGCCGCGGTCTGGGGTGGAGCGGCACCATCGTCGTGTGCTGCCTGATCTATTTCAGCATCAACGCCGTCCAGGCTGTCTTTGGCGATTCTGCGCCGGCCGCCCTCGTCGTGAGCGGTCTTGCAGTCTACCTCGGTGCCCTCTGGTACGCCGCACGGTATCCCGAGCTCGAACTGGACGATGCTTCAAGTCCGGTGCTGCGTATTCCCGAGGCATGGACGGTGGCACGGACCGGCCTGCATTTCCTCATTCCGATCGTCGTGTTGCTGTGGTGCCTGATGTTTGAAGGCATGTCGCCTGCGCTTTCCGTATTCTGGGCGACCTCGACAACCGTCGGCATCCTCCTGACACAGCGTCCGCTCGTCGCGCTTTTCCGCGGCGCGGGTGGCCTTGTCCCGGCATTTCGCCAGAGCATGTGGGACCTTGTCGATGGTCTCAATCTCGGCGCGCGCAATATGATCGGCATCGCCATCGCGACGGCGACTGCCGGCATCGTCGTTGGCACCATGACGCTGACCGGCATGAGCCAGCGGATGACCGATCTCGTCGAGGTGATTTCCGCCGGCAACGTGTTGGCGATGCTGGTGCTGACCGCGGCGATCTGCCTCGTCATCGGGCTCGGCATCCCCACCACCGCCAGCTACATCCTGGTCGCGTCGTTGATGGCGCCGGTCATTGTCGAGCTGGGGGCACAAGGCGGGTACGCGATTCCGCTGATCGCGGTCCACCTGTTCGTGTTCTATTTCGGCATCATGGCCGACGTGACGCCACCGGTGGGCTTGGCAGCCTTCGCAGCGGCGGCGATCTCGGGCGAGGATCCCAACAAGATCGGCTGGCAAGGCACGGTGTATTCGATGCGCACCGCAATTCTGCCGTTCGTGTTCATTTTCAATCCCGAGATGCTGCTGATCGGCGTCGAGAGCTGGGCGCACACGGTTGTGGTTGTCGCGGCGTCGACCGTTGCGATCCTGTTGTTCGCGGCCGCAAGCATGAACTGGTTCGTCACGCGCAGCCGCTATTGGGAGAGCGCCCTGCTGCTCCTTGCGTGTTTCGCGCTGTTCCGCCCGGACTTCTTCATCAACCGGGTCTACCCGGCGACCATCGAGGTGCCGGCTAGTCAGCTCCTCGGCGAGATCGGCCGCGCGCCGAACGATGCGCGTCTTGTGCTGATCGCCGAAGGGAGAGATCTCGAAGGCGATGACATCAGAAAAACGGTGAGCCTTCCCCTCGGAGCGCCCGGTGATCCGCGAGAGCGGCTGCGGAGTGCCGGCCTGGCCGTGACGCCGGGCGACTCACCGACCATCACCCGCGTCGAGTTTGGTTCGGCGGCCAAGCGCATCGGCCTCGAAGCCGGGTACAAGATCACGGCAATACAGTTGCCGGCGCCGGGACGGCCCTCGATCGCGTGGATCTATTGCGTGGCGCTCCTGCTGGTGGGGGTCGTGTGGTGGCGCCAGCGCCGTCGCGTTGAGAACAACGCCCGCACGGTGAACGAACGCTCTGCCGTCGCCGGAAACTGAAAGCGCAAGCCTTCAACGGCAAAGCGCCGGAAAGCGATATGAACAAGTCCGGTGTGCCTCACGAGCGGACGTGGGCAGAGCCTCACGGCTCTGCCCTCAGTTCAGACATAACGGTGCGACCAAC
>JBKKCB010000330.1:0-7216 GCA_046713545.1 Hyphomicrobiaceae bacterium
GTGAAGGCGTCGGGCGTGATGTAGGACTGCAGCGATGCGAACAAGCCGCCGGCGACACCTGCCAGGGCGCCGCTGAACAGAAACACCGCGACGAGCAGGCGGGGCTTGTGAATGCCGACGGCCTCGGCTGCCACCTCGGCATCGCGGATGGCAACGAGCGATCGCCCATATCGGCTGGCCGCAATATTGCAGGTCATCCACGTGCAGATGAGAGCCAGCGCCAGGCAGAAGAAGTAGAAGCCCCATGGGGAGTCGAGCGGTGCGGGCATCGATGGTCCGGGGATGCCGACGCCGCCACCTGTCACCGTCTTCCAGGCCAGCGCGATCTGCGTGACGATCGTGGACAGCCCAAGGGTTGTCATGGCGAAGTAGAAGGTGCGCAGGCGCAACGCCGGGAGGCCAGCGATCAGACCGAAGACGGCGCCGAGTAAGCCTGCAGCAGCCAGCGCGATGAGTGTAGGGATTTCCGGCGTTACCCGGCCGCCAGCCAACGCACTGGCCGCGTACGCGCCGATCGTCAGCAGCGATACCCACCCGATCGCGAGCTGGCCGGCGAAGCCTACGACCAGATTGAGGCCTGCGACGAGCACCCAGTAGATGCACACACGTGTGCCAACGAGGCCGAAAAAGGAGTCACCCCATAACGGCAGGCTGCCTCCAACCAACGCCAGGAGGAAGACGGGCAGCCATGCCTCGAACTTGCCGGCGCCCATGCCGGTCTTTTTGGTTTCTACGATCACGTGATGAAGCCTCACACCCGCCGAGCAGTTGCGGCACCGGCGAGGCCCTCAGGCCGCACGAGGAGCGCGATGATGAACACGACGAACACCGCGACCGACGAGAAGACCCCGCCGAAGAAGTAATTCGCTACCTGCTGGAACAGCCCGAGCGCGAGCCCGCCGATGACAGCACCCCGGTTGGAACCCATTCCGCCGAGCGCGACAGGGACAAAGCCGTAGAAATTCAACAGCGGCCCGTTTGACAACGAAGCAAACAACAACTGTCCTGCGGAGAAACCGGCCAGCACACCGATCATGCCGGCGAGCGCGTAGCTCGCAATGCGAAGCCGTTGCTCTGGTAGGCCGAGCGCACGCGCCGCGTAGTTGTCCTCCGATATGGCGAGGAAGGCGCGTCCCACCAAAGTATGGCGGAAGAGATACTCAAGTCCGACGATCGTCGCGATGCACGCCAGGATGGGCAGCCAGAACTTCTGGTCGAAATACCCTGTCTCGATCGGAATGACGCGCGGGAACGGCATGGCGTCCGTGCTGAAGTAGATTGCCGTCAGCTGCTGGATCATCAGCGCGGCCGCCAGCGTCGACAGCACGTAGAGATGTTGATCGAGGCTCTTGAGAACGGGACGCACCGTCACGAACTCGACGATCACGCCAAGGAGCGCACCGAGCGCCAGCGTCAGCACAAAGCCGACGATAACCGGCATGCCCATCTGGCCGATCAAGATGGCGCCGAATACGCCACCGAGCATGCCGACCGACCCTGCGGTGAAGCTGAACACGCGCGAGGCGGAGAACATGACGTTATAGGTGATACCGATGAGCGCGTAGACCGCGCCCACCGCCAACCCGTTGGAGACAATGGATTCGACGAGCATCGATCAGGTGTACCCAGGGGCCAGCTTGAAGGCGCCGTCCTTGAGCGAGTTCGCCTGGCACATGATGATCTCGTCGTCCTGGAAGCCGTCGTGATTGTCGGGCGACCACTTGATGGTGCCGTAGACGCCCTTCCAGTCTGTAACTTTGGTGTTCCAATAGGCCGTGATATCGGCAGGAGCGGTTCCGGCTTCCCTCAGCGCGTTCGCGATGAGGCGCGGCCCGTCGTAGCCCAGCGCGACCCACCACAGCAGCGTATCGGCAAAGTCCACCTTGGCTTTCTTGAGCCGCTCGACGAACTCCACCGTCTGCGGCGGCAATTCGCCGGCAGCGTTGTAGCTGATGTTGCGGAAGTTGTTCGGGTAAACCTTCTCCCAGTACTCGGGCTTTGCCAGTAGCGCCTTTGTCTGGCCGGAGCCCAGCGTGGTCTGGCCGACAATGGGGACGTCCCAGCCGAGCTCTGCGCGCGTGTTGATGATGCGCGCCAGAAAACCCGCATTCACGCTCCATGGCATGATGGCTTCGGCGCCGCCCGAGCGCATGCGCAGGAGCTCCGGTTTCAGGTCGGGATTGTTGGCGTCAACGCTGCCCGAGTAGACGACTTCACCGCTCGTCTTTTTCAACATCGGAACATACGCATCGAGAGATGCCGTCCCGTAGCCGGACGTGTCGCTGATGACGGCGACCTTCTTGGCCTTCAGCACGTTGACGACGTAGTGGTTCGCAGCGCCGCCAATCTGCTGATTGCTCGGCCCATTGCGGAACGCCATCGGATACTTCTTGACGTCGATCAGGCTGTCCACCCAGCACGGATGAATGTGCGGCACGCCATCGCGCGCGATGTTCGCAATCGCTGCTGCCGTCTCGCCGGAATTAAGGGGTCCCCACATCACGGGCACCTTGTGGCGGCGGGTCAGCTCGGCTGCGGCATTCACGGCCTTGGTCGGCTCGCTCTGCGTGTCGCGCATCACGAGTTCGATCTTGCGGCCCTTGATGCCACCGGCGGCGTTGATCTCGTCCACCGCAAGCTGCGTGCCGCGCCCGATGCCGATGCCGGTCGACGAACTCGGCCCGGTGAAGGCCGGCAGGTAGCCGATCTGGATTGGGTCGGTGTTGGCGATGGCGGGCTTGTAAATGCCTGACGCGACGGTCGCTGCCGCAGCAGCAGAACCGGTCAATACCTTGCGGCGAGTGATCCGCATATAACCTCCTGAAATAGTTGCGTAACCTGCCCTGGAAAGCTTTCATTTGAAAGCTTTCATTTCGTTCTCGACAAAAGAGCCGTCGTTGATCCGTCGCCGCCTTGTCGTGCTGTTCCGACGCAAGCTAGCACAGGCTGCAAAGTTCAAGCTAGACCCTACCAGCAACAGAAACACGCCCGCTCCGGGGTCGCCGGAAGGCCGGGAGTAAACGGATCAAGCGAAAATGTCTGAGCCTAATTCTAAGGGACAGCAACATCAGCGGCTACGATTCGACCTTCGGTACAGTGGCACGCCAGACGGCGTTTTCCATGCTCGATACAGCGAGTGTGGCGCGCGGCATGCAGGCACTGGACGCATGTTGTGGCCCTGCCGGGACGAGCCATACCTCGCGCAGACCCCAGTATGGTTCGGCTGAAACTTTAGGCGTTCGTATACCGATTTGTATGCAATCTTGAGGATCTGATCCCTGCGGCGCGACCCGCATAGCGCGGGCTCATCGTTATTTCTCAAGCAGAATCCGCAACTAAGGCCGTTGTTCAGCTGCCCCGGACGAATTGGCACGAGCTTTGCCGTTAGACCCTCATGCGGCGGTTCAATCGCCACGTTGAGGGGATCAGCATGAGACGTCGTCAATTTCTCAAGTCGTTGTCCGCAGCGAGCGCCGCGAGTGTGCTCCCCGCACCGGCGATCTGGTCGAGCGCACAGGCGCAGTCGCGCCAGGAGACGCTGCTGATCGTCTCGGAGAGCGGCCCCAACAACGTCGACATCCACGGCGTCGGCACGAATGTCCCGGGCTACGAAGTGTCGTGGAATTGTTACGACCGGCTCATCAGTCACGAAATGAAAACGCTGCCTAACGGTACGCAGTACTACGACCGCGACAAGTTCAAGATGGAATTGGCCGAGGACATGAATGTCGGCGACATGTCCGCCACGTTCAAGCTGCGCAGGGACGCCAAGTTCCAGGACGGCACGCCGGTCACGGCCAAGGATGTGAAGTGGTCGCTCGATCGCGCCGTCAGCGTGGGCGGCTTCCCGACGTTCCAGATGGGGGCCGGATCGCTCACCAAGCCCGAGCAGTTCGTCATTGTTGACGATCACACCGTCCGCGTTGATTTCCTGAAGAAGGATCGCCTCACGATTCCCGACCTTGCTGTCATCGTCCCGTGCGTCCTGAACTCCGAGCTGGTCAAGAAGAACGCGGGAGAGAAGGATCCCTGGGGCCTCGACTACACCAAGCAGAACACGGTCGGCAGCGGCGCCTACAAAGTCACCAGATGGACGCCAGGCGCCGAGGTCATCCTGGAACGTAACGACGACTGGAGACTCGGGCCTCAGCCGAAGGTGAAGCGGATCATCTGGCGCATGGTGCCGTCGGCAGGCAACCGGCGCGCCCTGCTCGAACGCGGCGACGCGGATATCTCATACGAACTGCCGAACAAGGATTTCGTCGAGCTGCGCGAGGCCGGCAAGCTTACCATCGTCTCGACACCGTTCTCCAACGGCTGCCAGTACATCGGCATGAACGTCACCAAGCCGCCCTTCGACAACGTGAAGGTGCGCCAGGCCGTCGCCTACGCCATTCCCTACCAGAAGATCATGGACGCGGCCCTGTTCGGGCTCGCCAAGCCGCTCTATGGCTCGGGTTCCGACAAAGCGAAAGAGGCCGTCTGGCCCCTCGCCCACAACTACAACACCGACATCGCCAAGGCCAAACAGCTGCTTGCTGAAGCCGGCTATCCCAACGGCTTCGAGACCACCATATCGTTCGATCTCGGCTTCGCCACCATCAATGAGCCGCTGTGCGTACTCACGCAGGAGAGCCTGGCACAGATCGGCATCAAGGCTCAGATCAACAAGATCCCAGGTGCCAACTGGCGCACCGAGCTGAACAAGAAGGCGCTGCCGCTCTACACCAACGTCTTCTCCGGCTGGCTCGACTATCCGGAGTACTTCTTCATCTGGTGCTATCACGGCAAGAATTCGATTTTCAACACGATGAGCTACCAGTCCAAGGACATGGACGCGTTCATCGACGGTGCCGGTGCTGCTGCCACCTCCGGCGACGCCACCGCTTACGACAAGAACGTGAAGGGCTTCCTCGATCTCGCCTTCACCGACATTCCGCGCATTCCGCTGTACCAGCCGTACTCCAACGTCGCCATGCAGAAGAACGTATCGGGCTACCAGTACTGGTTTCACCGCAGGCTCGACTATCGCGCCCTCGTCAAGGGCTGAGACGCAGCGGGCACTATCGAGGGAGTTCTCTCATGCTGAGCATGGTGCTGAAACGTCTCCTGGTCGTGATCCCCAGTCTCATCGGCGTGGTGATCGTCACGTTTCTGCTCACGCGCGCGCTTCCGGGTGACCCCGCAGCGTATTTTGCGGGGCCGGCGGCGACCCAGGAAGCCATCGATCAGGTGCGGGCCAAGCTCGGATTGGACAAGCCGTTGCCGCAACAGTTCGTGCGCTACGTCTCCGATCTGGCGCGCGGGGACATGGGAGTTGCCCTGACGACCGGGCAACCCGTGGCGGCCGAGATCCGCGCTCGCCTGCCCGCATCGGCTGAACTCACGCTGCTGGGCTTGATCGTCTCGGTCGTGATCGCGGTACCGCTCGGCATCTTTGCCGCCACGAATCCCGGCTCGCTCCTGGATCATGCCTGCCGCGTCGTGGCGACAGCCGGCGTCTCCCTGCCCGTGTTCTTCACAGGCCTGATCCTTGTCTATGTGTTCTACTATCTGCTGGGCGTCGCGCCGGCTCCGCTCGGTCGCCTCGACGTTTTCTTCAGTGCACCGCCGCAAGTCACCGGCTTCTACCTGATCGACAGCCTCATTGCAGGCGACGGTGAAGTGTTTCTCGCCAGCCTGAAACAACTTGTCCTGCCGGCATTGACCCTGGCGATCTTTTCACTGGCGCCGATCGCGCGGATGACCCGGGCGTCCATGCTGGCGGTGCTGGGATCTGAGTTCGTGCGCACCGCGCGGGCCAGCGGCCTTGCCCCGATCACGGTCGTCGTCACCTACGCCTTCCGCAACGCCATGCTGCCGGTCGTCACGACACTCGGCATGGTGTTCTCGTTCCTGCTCGGCGCCAACGTCCTGGTGGAGAAGGTGTTTGCCTGGCCGGGCATCGGCTCCTACGCGGTCGAGGCGCTGATCGCCTCCGATTTCGCGCCCGTTCAGGGCTTCGTCCTCACCATGGCGATCATGTATGTCGTGCTCAATCTCCTCATCGATGTGCTCTACGGTCTCATCGATCCGCGCGTGCGAATAGAAGCATGAGCGACATGTCCGCGGCGTCCGCCAGCGAGGCCCCGACAAGCGGCCTCCGTGCCATCTTTCGCCATGCGCGCTACATCATCGGCGAGGACCGCGTCACTGGCTTTGCCTTCCTGCTGTTCATACTGATCGTGCTTGCCGCCCTCATCGGCCCGTACGTCGTGCCTTATGATCCGCTGGCGAGCAACACTACCGCAGCCTTGCAGGCGCCCTCCGCCCGGCACTGGTTTGGTACCGATCAACTCGGCCGCGACGTGTTGAGCCGCGTCATCGTCGCGACGCGGCTCGACTTCGTCATTGCCGTCAGCTCCGTCGCGCTTGTGTTCCTGTTGGGCGGGCTTGCCGGCGTAGCATCGGGCTTCTTCGGCGGCTGGACCGATCGCATCGTCAGCCGCATTGCCGATACCATAATGGCCTTTCCGCTGTTCGTGCTGGCCATGGGTATCGTCGCGGCGCTCGGCAACACCGTCGAGAACATCGTGCTGGCAACCGCCATCGTCAACTTTCCCCTCTACGCGCGCATCGCACGCGCCGAAGCCAACGTGCGCCGCAATGCCGGCTTCGTGCAGGCGGCACGGCTGTCGGGCAACGGCGAGATCCGCATTCTGCTCGGGCAAATCCTGCCCAACATCATGCCCATCATGGTGGTACAGATGTCGCTGACGATGGGCTATGCCATCCTCAACGCCGCCGGCCTTTCCTTCATTGGCCTGGGTGTGCGTCCGCCCACGCCCGAGTGGGGCATCATGGTGGCCGAGGGTGCCGCCTTCATGGTCTCGGGAGAATGGTGGATCGCTTTCTTCCCGGGCGCGGCCCTGATGCTCGCCGTCTTCTGCTTCAACCTGCTGGGCGACGGCTTGCGCGACATCATCGATCCACAGCGGCGAACGTGAGGGACACATGACCACTGTGCCGCTTCTCGAGGTTCGCGCTCTGACAGTCGAGTTTGCGACCCGGCGCGGAACCGTGCAGGCAGTCAAGCATATCGACATCGCGATCGGCAAAGGAGAAACCGTCGGCATCGTCGGCGAATCGGGCTCAGGCAAGTCCGTGACGTCCTATGCCGTGATGCGCATCCTCGACCGCGCCGGCCGCATAGCCGATGGATCGGTCACCTTCAGCG
>JBKKCB010000331.1:0-10051 GCA_046713545.1 Hyphomicrobiaceae bacterium
TGGCCCTTCAGATCGAACGGGTTCTTCATGTGTGCGCTCCTGTCGACATTCCCATGCGCGTAGGCTGGACCGGCGCGCGTGCGTTGCCAAGTCTCGAGCGTGCGCCTACCTTCCGGGACTACAAAAATCACAATCGAGCCGGTCCATGGGAGAGCGACGTCCGCATATCTGGGAGAAGAGCTATCCGGCCGGCGTGCGCTGGGACACGCCCATTGCCGTGACGACGCTGCCGGAGCTTTTGCGTCAGGCCGTGCAGGAGTACGCGGCGAAACCCGCACTGGAGTTCCAGGGGCAGCGCATGAGCTACGCGGAACTGGGGGAGACGGTCGCGGCATTCGCCGCGGGGCTCATCGACACGGGCCTGCAGCGGCATGAGACGGTGGCCCTGTACCTGCCCAACTGCCCGACCCATCCCATCAGCTTCTTTGGCGTGCTGAAAGCCGGCGGACGGCTGGTGCATCTGTCGCCGCTCGATGCTGAACGGGAGTTGCTGCACAAGCTGACGGACTCGTGCGCGCGCACCATCATCACCACGAACTTCGGGCCGATGCTGGAGCGGGCGCTGAAGCTGCTCGCGCGCGGAGCGGTCAACCGGGTGCTGGTGGGCGAGGACGCGACGTTCGGGCCGGTGGAGCTGCCGCCGCAGGCGATACCGGCAGACGATCCGCGCGTCATTCGGACACCGGATATCACCGCGCGCGGCGCGGAGCGACAGATATTGGATTGGCCCACCGTATCGCCGGATGATATCGCCCTGCTGCAGTATACGGGCGGCACGACGGGTGTGCCCAAGGCCGCCATGCTGACGCACGCCAACCTGACGTCGGCCGTCTCCATCCACAACGCGTGGGCCGATCCGCAGGGGCTGTCGCTGCGCGGCGAGGGCCGCATGATCTGCGTGCTGCCGCTATTTCATATCTATGCGCTGACGGCGTGCCTGACGCGTGCGCTCAGCCTGGGCCACGAGATTCTGCTGCGCCCGCGCTTCGACGTGGCGACGGCACTCGACGATATCGAGACCAAGCGCGCGACGTTCTTTCCGGGCGTGCCGACCATGTGGATCGCGATCGCGCATCATCCGGGGCTCGAGACGCGCGATTTCTCTTCGCTCGTGACGATCAGTTCAGGCGGCGCGCCCTGCCCGATCGAAATCGAGACACGTATCTTCCAGCTTACAGGCCGGCGTCTCGGCGGCGGCTGGGGCATGACGGAAACGAGCCCGGCCGGGTCCAACATTCCGCGCAACCGGCCGGACAAGCGCGGCACCATCGGCGTGCCGCTGCCGGGCATCGTCATGGATGTCGTGGCGCTGGACGATCCGCGCAGGGTGCTGCCGATCGGCGAGACCGGCGAAATGCGAGTCAAAGGACCCAACGTCACGCGCGGCTACTGGAACCGGCCGGACGAGACGACAAAAAGCTTCGCGGACGGGCATCTGCTCACCGGCGACATCGGCTACATCGACGAGGATGGGTTCTTCTTCATCGTCGACCGCAAGAAGGACATGATCCTGTCCGGGGGCTTCAACGTCTACCCGCGTGCCATCGAGGAAGCGATCTACGAGCATCCCGATGTTGAAGAAGTGATTGTCATCGGCGTACAGGATGCCTATCGCGGCGAGGCGGCCAAGGCCTTCGTCAAGCTGAAGGCCGGGGCCGAGCCGTTTACGCTGGCGGACTTGCGGAATTTTCTTGCCGACAAGCTCGGGCGGCACGAGCTGCCCGCCCACCTGGAATTTCGTGCCGCCCTCCCAAAAACAGCAGTTGGCAAGCTCTCGAAAAAAGAGCTTGTTGAGGAAGAGAGACGCGCGGCCACGCGCGGTGACTGTGCCCCGACCCAGACCGTTACGCCCCAGCCTTAGAGGATGCCATGGACCTTCGCTTCACCCCTGAAGAGATCGCGTTTCGCGATGAGGCCCGTAAGTTCTTTACGACCGAGGTGCCGCTCGAGGTGCGCCGCAAGGTGATCGAGGGCCGGGGCCTGACGAAGCAGGACATGGTGGTTGCGCACAAGGCCTTGCACAAACGAGGCTGGGCAACGCCGAACTGGCCACTGGAATGGGGTGGGTGCGATTGGACGCCGATCCAGACGTATATGTACCAGGAAGAGATGCAGGCCGCGGGCGTGCCCCCTCCCCTCGCCTTCAATGCCTCCATGAACGGGCCGGTGCTGATCCAGTTCGGCACCGAGGCGCAGAAGAAGAAGTTTCTGCCACGCATGGCTTCGCTCGACGACTGGTGGTGCCAGGGATTCTCCGAGCCGGGTTCGGGGTCGGATCTCGCCTCGCTCACGACCACCGCCGTGCGCGAGGGTGACCAGTACATTGTCAACGGTCAGAAGATCTGGACCACGCTGGCGCAGCACGCCGATTGGATCTTCTGCCTCGTGCGCACGGATCCAACCGCAAAAAAACAGCTCGGCATTTCCTATCTCCTGATCGACATGAAGACGCCGGGGATCACGGTGCGGCCGATTCAGACCATGGACGGCAGTGCCGAAGTCAACGAGGTGTTCTTCGACAACGTGAAAGTGCCGGTCGAGAACCTCGTGGGCGAGGAAAACCGCGGCTGGGATTGCGCCAAGTTCCTGCTCGGCAACGAGCGTACGGGCATCGCGCGCGTCGGCCTGTCGAAGATGCGCGTGCAGCGGATCAAGGAGCTGGCGGCGCAGGTGCCGGCCGGCGAGGGATCGCTGATGGATGACGAGCGCTTCCGCGAAAAGGTGGCCGCCGTCGAAGTGGAACTGAAGGCGCTGGAGATGACGCAGCTGCGCGTGTTGTCGGCCGAGCGCGGCAACACCAGCGGCAAGCCCAATCCGGCGTCGTCGATCCTCAAGATCAAGGGCAGCGAGATCCAGCAATCGACGACGGAGCTGCTGCTGGAGGTGGCGGGGCCGCTGGCCGTGCCGTTCGGCGACGACGATGATTTCGGTCACAACGAAGCGCCGATCCGGCCCGAGTGGGCGGCGACGCTGGCGCCGTCGTATTTCAACAACCGCAAGGTGTCGATCTACGGCGGGTCCAACGAAATCCAGCGCAACATCATCGCCAAGGCGGTGCTGGGATTCTGAGAGCTTCCCCCTCTCCCCGTCCTTACGGGGAGAGGGTTGGGGTGAGGGGCAGGATCTTGCTCAGTGTCTGTGGCTGCCCCTCACCCTAACCCTCTCCCCATTGTGAAGAACAATGGGGAGAGGGGATTCAAGAGTTCTATGGAGTTCTAGATGACGATAGAAACCTGGCTGGCGTTTGCGGCGGCGACGAGTGTGCTGCTGGTCATTCCGGGGCCGACGGTGCTGCTGGTGGTGTCGTATGCACTGGGTCAGGGCCTGCGAACGGCGGCGCCGATGGCGTTGGGCGTGGCGCTGGGCGATTTCACGGCCATGACGCTGTCGATGCTGGGGCTCGGGGCGCTGCTGGCGACATCGGCCACGCTGTTCACGGCCTTGAAGTGGATCGGTGCCGCCTATCTGATCTGGCTCGGGATCAAGCTGTGGCGCGCGGGTGGGGCCATGCAGGCAACGCCGCGCACGGACAAGGCGTCGGCGGTGAAGATGGTGGCGCATGCGTGGATCGTGACGGCGCTCAATCCCAAGAGCATCACGTTCTTCGTCGCCTTCCTGCCGCAGTTTCTCGATCCGGCCGCGGATTTCTGGATGCAGATGCTGGTGTTCGAGGCAACGTTCCTGGTGCTGGCATTCGCCAACGCTTTCGGATATGCGCTGCTGGCATCGCGGGCGCGGGGCATGATGTCGAGTGCACGCGCCATCGGGCTTGTGAATCGCGTGGGTGGGACTCTGCTGATTGGCGCGGGCGTGGCGGCCGTGAGCATCCGTTCCGGAAACTGACACCAATATTTACGGGGAGCGCAGACCCATGGATTTTGAACTTTCCGAAGAGCAGCAGATGCTCAAGGACAGCGTCGACCGCCTGACGGCCGACCGCTATCCCGACCTCAAGACGCGCGCCAGCTACATGCAGCAGCCAAGCGGCTACAATCGTGCCGTCTGGAAGGAATACGCGGATCTCGGTCTGCTCGGCATTCCGTTCGATGAAGCGCATGGCGGACTGGGACAAAGCGCCGTCGAAACGGCGCTCGTGATGGAGGCGATCGGCCGCAACCTGACGCTGGAGCCGTACTTCGCGACGGTGGTGCTCAGCGGTGGCGTGTTGCGGCACGGGGGCAGCGAGGCGCAGAAGGAGAAGGTCATCCCGGCGATCGTGGGCGGCACGGCGACGCTGGCGCTGGCGCATCAGGAGAAACAGTCGCGGTTCGATCTGGCGGATGTCGCGACGAGCGCGAAGGCTGACGGTGACGGCGGCTATACGCTTGAAGGCGAGAAGTGCGTCGTGCTCTACGGCGACAGCGCCGACTGGCTGATCGTGACGGCGCGCGTGTCGGGCGACCGGCGTGCGCAGGACGGCATCGGGCTGTTCCTTGTCGATGCGAAGGCGCCGGGCGTGTCGCGGCGCGGCTACCCCACGCAGGACGGGCAGCGGGCGGCGGACATTTCACTTGCGAGCGTGAAAGTGGGGCGTGATGGCGTCATCGGCACGCCGGGCAAAGGGTTTGCCGAGCTGGAGCGCGTCGTGCACGAAGGCATTGCGGCGCTGGCGGCGGAGGCTGTCGGCGCCATGGCGGCGCTGAACGACTTGACGGTGGAGTACCTGAAAACGCGCAAGCAGTTCGGCGTGCCGATCGGCTCGTTCCAGGTGCTGCAGCATCGCGCCGTCGACATGTTCACGCACCTGGAGCAGGCGCGCAGCATGGCTTACTACGCCACCATGATGGCGGCCGAGGCGAACGCGGACGAGCGGCGGCGCGCGATCTCGGCAGCGAAAGTGCAGATCGGGCGGTCGGCGCGCTTCATCGGCCAGGAGGCTGTCCAGCTTCACGGCGGCATCGGCATGACCATGGAGTACAAGGCCGGGCATTACTTCAAACGGCTGACCCTGATCGACATGATGTTCGGCAACGCCGATCATCATCTGCGCGAGGTGGCACGGGCGGGCGGGATCATTGCGGCGGCGTGAGCAGCACGACAACGGCATCCGAATGCGCCGCGCGATGGATCCTCGGGACGAGCCCACGGCAGTCGGTTCAGCACTTTTGCATCGCGATGAAATGCTCCAATCCCTCAATTTGCGTCCCCGGACGGGGCGCACCAACAGGTGCGCGCCGATCCGGGGCCTTCACCCATCGAGATTGACGTACCGCGCGCGAGCGTTGGCGCCGCAAGGCGCACCTACCAGCGGGGAAGGTCCCGGCGCGCCGCGCAGTCATGCCGAAGGCATGCAAAAGAAGATGCGCGCGGCGTCCGGGAACGCACTGGGAGAAGATGATGTCATGTCCGACATGCGCGCGACCCTGCCGGGCTCCAAGACCATCAATGCCCTACGCCCGATCCGTCACGCCTGAACCGGACAGCAGTGGGACAGCCCGAGGATGACACCGGGAGTGTGGGTGTGTTGCCCAGCTAACTTACCTCCAGCACCACGCGGCCGCGGATTTTGCCGGCGAGGATGTCGGGGGCGAGGGCGAGGACGTCTTCGAGGGGACGGGTGACGGTGAGGGCGTCGAGCTTGGTGCGGTCGAGGTCCGACGCGAGGCGCGTCCAGGCTTCGATGCGCTTCTTCGTCGGTGCCATGACACTGTCGATGCCGGCGAGCGTGACGCCGCGCAGGATGAAGGGCGCGACGGATGCGGGCAGGTCCATGCCTTGCGCCAGGCCACAGGCGGCGACGCAACCGCCGTATCTGGTGGCGCTGATGGCATTGGCGAGCGTGGTGCTGCCGACGGCGTCGATCACGCCTGCCCAGCGCTCCTTGGCGAGCGGCTTGGCCGGTCCGGAGAGCTCGGAGCGGTTGATGATCTCGGTGGCGCCAAGACCTTTGAGATAGCTTTCCTCTTCGGGGCGGCCCGTCGACGCGATCACCTGATATCCGAGCTTGGACAGGAGCGCGATGGCCACGCTGCCGACACCACCTGCAGCGCCGGTCACCAGCACAGGTCCGCTGGACGGGATGACATCGTGTTTCTCCAGGGCCAGAACGCTCAGCATGGCGGTGTAGCCGGCGGTGCCGATGGCCATGGTCTGGGCGGCAGTGAGAGCGTCCGGCTTTTTCACCAGCCAGTCACCTTTCACGCGGGCAAGTTGTGCATACCCGCCGAGATGGGTTTCGCCGACGCCCCAGCCGTTGAGGATCACCTCGTCACCGGGCTTAAAGGCCGCGTGGCCCGACTGCGTGACCTTGCCCGCGAAGTCGATGCCGGGGATCATCGGCCATCGGCGCACGACCGGGGCTTTGCCGGTGATGGCGAGGCCGTCCTTGTAGTTGATGGTGGAGTGGCTGACCCGGACGGTGACGTCGCCGTCCATGAGATCGGTCTCGCCGAGTTCGGACCAGGCCGGGACGGGGCCCTTGTCCCCCTTGGTCAGCACCAGTGCCTTGAACCGCTGCATCGCTTAACCCTCCAGCCAGATCCTATCCTGGGGATAGGCGATGGAAGAAAGTGTGTCGAGGATCGAGGCGCGGAGCAAATGATGCTGCGATGCCGCCGATGCCGGCGAAGAATTGGTAAATTCTTCCCTCGACAGTCTTGGACCGGGCGGCGGGGCGTCCGGATCTAGGCGAATACAAGGAGATTACAGGCTGGCGATACAAATACAACGAACCATAGGCAGCGAAGCGAAGCGAACATCCAAAACAGTTCTGGCGTTTCATCAACTTTACAGGCCCGGACCTGTGAATATATCGCCGGTTTTCTCTTAGTTGCCCGCCAGACGCACTGTGTTGCAGCCAGAACGTCACACTATATAGATGACAATACAAGTAAAACGCCGACAAATTGGTGCGCTGCAAAAACTTTTTCGCTTGGCACGCGGAACAATCAAACCTTAAGGTTCGTTCATCGGCGCAGTTGTTAGCGTCAACCCCCACCACACCGGTCACGCCGGTGAAGGAGGCACGATGGAACTGAAGATGAGGCTGAACGTGCTTGCCGCGATCATGTCCTTTGCGTTCCTGACGGCAGTCGTGTTCGGAATGATCTGACGTTCGGAGTAACCATTCCGCGTTCAGCAGTCCCCCCTTCAATCTGATCTGAGTATCAGTGCCGAAACAAGAAGAGCCGCCGAGGCAAAATCGGCGGCTCTTGCTTGATGGCGGAGCGATCAGCGGCGGATGAAGTAGCCCAGCACCGCACCGACCAGCGGATACACTTCCCGCCGAATGCCCAAATTGAGGCTGGAGACAAATGCGGTCACAGGGTCGATGAGCGTCAGCGCGGCGAAAATCAGCGCGAAAATGAGTGCCGAGGTGAGCGTCCCGGCGCCCGGCGTTCCCACGCCCTGCAGGACCAGCGAACCGACAAACCCCACAACGGTCACGAGCAGCGCCACCACGATGGCGTAGACGAAGATGTCGACATTACCGCCGAACTTCGGCAGGTAGCGGAGGATGTGCGGCGCGGCAAACCATCCGACGGCAAGTTGTACGAGCAGCAGGATCAATCGTGCGAGCATAGCGGTTCTCCCCCATGATATCCGTCGTGCTGTGCCTATCCCCGGCACGACTCGGACCCGCGGCACAGGTTAGCAGGCGCGAGTGCGGGGAGCGAGCGCGGCAATCCGTTGCCAAAGGCGTCTCGCCGTGGCCCAGGTTCCGCTGTAGGACATCAGCTTCGGGCGTCGAGACAATATGAAAGCTTCGTGACAGGCCATGAGCGCAAGCAGCGTCACTTCGGGAATTGCCGCCGTCGACACCTACCTCGACACCGGCTATGCGACGGTCGTGGGCATGTCGTCGCGCTTCGCCGCAGCCGTGTCCTGCGGCTTGATGCGTATCCAGACGGACCTCGGCATCAAAGGCCCCGTGGCCGAGATCGGGACATTCGAAGGCCGTTTCTTCATTGCGATGGCCCATGCTCTGGCAGACGGCGAGAAGGCGCTCGGCATCGATCTGTTCGACTGGCCCAACCCGCAGGTGATCGATCGGTTCGAGGCCAACTGCGCCAAGCATGGCGTCTCTGCCGAGAAGCGCATCACGTGGCGCGCGGACAGCCGCAGCATGACGCCCGACGATCTGCTGGCGAAGCTCGACGGGCAGCGCGTGCGCCTGTTTCATGTCGACGGCGAGCACTCGCGGCATGCGCTGACGCGCGATCTGGAACTCGCCACGTCCGTGCTCGCGGAGGGCGGGGTCATCGTGCTCGACGACATGCTGCATCCGGGCTACCCGACGCTGATGGTGGCCGTGCAGGACTACCTGCAAAGGCACGCCGACATGGTCGTGCTGTGCATCATCGACCGCGAGACCATCGTGGCGGCGACCAAGTTCGTGATCTGCCAGGCGGCGTGGTTCAAGCGCTACGAGGAGAAGCTGCTCGAGGCCTACAAGGACAACGTGTGGCCACTCGGCGCCGACTTCGAGCCGCACTGGTGCCTGGTGCTGTCGCTTGATACGCGGCTGGCCGACATTGTTTGAAGAAAGCTCGCGGCCGCGACATCTCGACTGTGATGCTTGAGTCCGGCTGATCCGGCTGTCTAACTGGCGCCGGAGACAACGACACCCTGGACCACCCACAATGACCGTTGCCGAGACCCTTGCCGATTTCCTCATCGCCACGCGGTTCGAGGACCTGCCGGAGCAGACCATCGACTACGCGGCGATGATCGTTGCCAGCACGTTTGCCAGCGCCGCCTGCGGCCGTCACATCGAGTCCGCCAAGATCATTCGCGACATCGAGGTCGAGCGCGGCGGGCGCACCGAGGCCACGCTTTGGTTCGAGCCCGGCATCAAGTTGCCGATGGTCGGCGCGGCACGTGCCAACGCGCTCATGAGCGATGCGGCAGCGTCGGACGACAGCGACTTGCGCAACATCGTGCACGAGGGGACGCCGCTCACCGCAACGTCGCTCGCCATCGCGGAGAAGACCGGCGCCTCGGGCAAGGATGTGCTGGCCGCGATCGTGCTCGGCTACGAGGCGGCCGGACGCATGGGCGAGGCGATCATTCCGCGCTTCGACTTTCGCGGCCATCACGGCTGCATGGGCGCCGCATTTGCAGCCACCGGCGCGGCGGTGCGCCTGCTCGGCCTCGATGCGCGCCAGGCGGCGCATGCCATCGTTCTGACGGCAACTTCCATCGGCGGCGTCACCAAGGCGGCGGACACCAGCGTGTCACGCGAGTATCACGCGGGCGCCGTTACGGTAGCCGGCATCGAGGCGGCGCTGGCCGCCAAGCGCGGCTTCACCGGCGAGCTCAAATTGCTGGAGATGGAGCGCGGGTTCTGCCAGGTGTTCGGTGGCCCCGAGGCCGACGCCGCAGGCATCGCGCGCGATCTCGGCAAGAGCTGGGACATCATCACCGACATGGCCATCAAGCTGGTGCCGGGCGCGCATCCCTATCATGCCCTGGCGGAGGCGGCGGCGAATGCGGCCCGCGAGGGCAACATCGCGCCGGGAGACATCGACGCCATTGTCGTCTCGCGTCCCGGCTGGACCAAGATGCCGGGGCCTTTGCATCCGGACGACTTGATCAGCATGGCCCACAGCCCGGCATTTTTCGTCGCCGCCGGCGCCCACGACAAGCGCTTCGGCTGGGAGCATGCCGGGCCCGAGAAAATCGCCGAGCGGAGCATCCACGCTTTGATTGGCAAGGTTCGCGTCGGCCCGCAGCCGGCGGATGCGACCGGCTACCGCCAGGGCGCCACCGTGACGATCGAAACCACGGACGGCCGCAAGGTGACGAATACCGTGCTGATCCCGAAAGGCGCCGCGAGCCTGGGGCTCGACTGGGCCGATATCGATGAGAAGTATCGCGCGCTGGTCCCGAATGCGCCGATGTCGAAGGAGCGGATCGAGGCGAGCCTGAAGTCGATCAAGGCGCTGCGGTCGGCGCGCGGTGTGGCGGAGCTGATGGGGCAGTTGGGGTAGTTCGCGAGCCCTTCCCTACCGTCACGGCCGCGCCGGCGGCCGTGTAAGCGCTTAGCGACAACCGCAATATAAAGCTGTGGCACGTGGATGGCCCCCCAAGGCCGCCAAGGCGAAAAGAA
>JBKKCB010000332.1:0-13781 GCA_046713545.1 Hyphomicrobiaceae bacterium
CGGCATCGGCTTCGTCACGCAGCCCGAGTTCGCGCGCGAGCTTGAGGCCGAGCTGGTCGGCCAGAATGCGGCGGCGCACGACCTCGACGGCGCCGGGCGCCAGATCGAGCAGCTGGAAGGGACCGAAGGACAGACGGATCAGGCGGTTCACGTCGAGGCCCAGCGTCGAGAGCACATTGCGCACTTCCCGATTCTTGCCCTCACGCAGGCTGAACGTCATCCAGACGTTGCTGCCCTGCACGGAATCCAACTTGGCTTCGATGGAGCCGTAGCGCACGCCGTCGACTTCGATCCCGTCCTTGAGCTTGTCCAGCGCATCCTGCGTAACCCGGCCGTGCGCGCGCACGCGGTAACGCCGCAGCCAGCCTGTCGAAGGCAGCTCCAGGTGCCGGGCGAGCGCGCCGTCGTTGGTCAGCAGCAGCAGGCCCTCGGTGTTGAGGTCGAGGCGGCCGACGGACATGACGCGCGGCATCTCGGGCGGGAGTTTCTCGAACACGGTCGGGCGGCCTTCGGGATCGCGATGCGTCGTCACGACCCCGCGCGTCTTGTGATACCGCCACAGGCGCACCGGCTCGGCGGCCGGCAGCGGCTTGGCGTCGACCAGCACGATGTCCGACGGGCCGACGTCACGCGCCGGGCTCTTGAGAAGCTCGCCGTTGACGCTGACACGCCCGGCCTCGATCCAGCGCTCGGCATCGCGGCGCGAGCAGAGTCCGGCGCGGGCCATGGCCTTGGCGATGCGCATGGTCTCGGTTGGCGCGCCGCCGGCCGACGGCAGCACGCGCGATGGCGGGGCAGAGGACGGACGCCGAGGCGCTCCGCCCGCGGCGGCGGCCTTGCGCGGGCCGGCGGGCGGACGGGTGCGGTCGTCGGGGCGGCGTTGACCGGAGCGCCGGTTCGGCATGTTATGGGTCCGAATGACTATCGTTCGAGTGAGCGACGCCCCTTATGACATCCTTCGCGCCGACGAACCACATGCAGCGTGCGCTGGCTGAAGCTGCGGCTGCAGGCGACCGCGCAGAAGTGCCGGTCGGGGCGGTCGTGGTGGCATCGGACGGGACTGTATTGGCCTCGGCGGGAAACCGGACGCGGGAGCTCAAGGACCCGACGGCCCACGCCGAGGTGCTGGCCATCCGGGCGGCCTGCGCCGCGACCGGCGCGGAACGGCTGGCGGATTGCGACCTCTACGTCACGCTGGAGCCGTGCGCGATGTGCGCGGCAGCCATCTCGTTCGCGCGCATCCGGCGGTTGTATTTCGGAGCCACGGATCCGAAGGGCGGCGGCGTGGAGCACGGCGCGCGCGTTTTCAGCCACGCGACCTGCCACCACGCACCGGAGGTTTACGGCGGGATCGGCGAGACCGAGGCCGCGCGGCTGCTCGTGACGTTTTTTTTTGAGCGGCGGTAGTAGCGGCGGCGCGACGCGCCGTGTCGTCCAGACTAAGCGCCTCCGGCGTGCGGATCGGGGCGATGCCGTGCGCCTCGTAGATCTGCCCGAGGGGCGCGGCATCCGCGATGACGGTGCGGTAGATCCAGCGATATCCCCACTGCGTATCGGCCACCGCGATCGCGCGCTCGCGGCCGATCAGCTCGGACATGGCGGCAACCTCGAGCCAGCACACGACGAGATGAACGTAGGTCTGCTCGTAGTTGCGCGCGCCCTCGGGAAGTTTGGTCGGAGCCTTGGGATAACGGCGCACCAGCTCGTCGAAGAACGGTGCAACGGGATCATAGTCGGGCCCGCCGAGCCGCCAGAGATACCAGTGCATCTGCTCGTGCAGATACGTCGACAGCAGCAGGTCCTCGTTCTCGGCAAAGCGGGTGCCGAGCGTCAGGATAGGATGACTGTGCGTCGGCCCGGCCGGAACGATGCGCACATGGCGCGTGAATTCGAACCGCGCCAAGTCGTGCCGCACGCGCAGCGCCGTCAGCAGCTCGCGAATCCGCGCCGCCTCCCGCTCGGCGTGGTCCAGCTCGATATCGATGCGAAAGTCGTCCCCGCGCGGCATTGACCCCGACCTGCCGATTGACCCGGGACCATGACGGAAGCGAGCGCATGCGCAAATGTGGCCAGTCCGCCGCTGTGGACAGAAAAGCCAATGGAACCCAACACCTAAGTGAGTGTCGCTGATTATTTTCTCTTGCGCGCCTTGGGCAGGCTCAGTTTGAGCCCCTTCAAGCGTTTTTTCTTCGGGACCGCAGGCGCGACTGCAAGCTGCGGTGCCGGTGGCGCGGCCACGAGGACACGGCCCAGGACGCGCGCGAGTTCCCGCTTCAAGGCTTCTTTCGCAGGCGCCGCCGCGGCCAGCACATCCTTGAGCCGGTGAAACTCGAGCGCGTGAAAGGCGTAAACGTCGACATCGATGTAGATGTCGGGCCGCATCGATTTCAGTTTTTCGCGCACGATCGAGCGCTGCAGAATCTGCGTGGCCGCAAAGACCGCCTCCATGGCGCGCGGCCCGCCCGATCCGTCAGGCTCGCGCGCAGCACCGGACACATCGATGGCGACCGTGATATCGGCGCGCCCGGCGATGAGATCGAACGGCAGAGGATTGACGAGCCCGCCGTCCACCAGCGATCGGCCGTCGACGATCACGGGCTGGAAGATCGCCGGCAGCGCCATGCTGGCGGCGACGGCCTGCGACAGGGAGCCTTCCTTGAGGACGACCTGGGACTGGGCGTAGAAATCCGTGGCCACCACCTCAAGCGGGATGGTAAGCCCGGTAAAATCCTTCGGCACGCGCGAGGGCAGGAGAAGATCCAGCAGCGCCGCCGGATTAAGAAGCGCGCTGCGCAGCGGCAGGAAGTTGAAGAGCTTCTGCACCGGATCGGCCCGGGCGCTGAGCAGATGGCGCACGAATTCGAAACGCTGGCCGAGCGTCTCCTCGGTGTGCGCGCGGATCAGCGCGGCAGACAGCCCGGCGGCGTAGGCGGCGCCGAACACCGCGCCGATGGACGTGCCGGCAATGACGACCGGGCGAACGTCCAATTCCTCCAACGCCTCGATCATCAAAATATGCGCGAGGCCGCGGGCGCCACCTCCACCCAAAGCCAGCGCAATGGTCGGCTGCTTGGCCGGCAACGAATGTGACGTCGAGGGCAGCACGTCATTCATTAGGGTCGGCCGCTGTGAACGATGGGACGCCGGCTGGCAGGCTCACCTCTTGCCGATACCCGCCGCCAGGAACGGGAGGACATGCGCCAGCGTCTCGGCGGGCTTTTCCTCGGGAAGGAAATGACCCGAGACGACGCCCTGGCCGACGACGTCGGTGCACCACTGGCGCCAGATTTCGAGAGGGCCGCTGAAGAACGCGTTCTCGCGCTCCTGCCCCCACAGCGCCAGCACCGGGCAGGCGATCTTGCGGCCGGCGGTGCGGTCGGCGTCGTCGAATTCGACATCGCAGGTGGCGCCGGCGCGATAGTCCTCGCAGCTCGCATGGATGCGCGCGGGCTGGCTGAACGAGGCGCGATAGTGCTGCATCGCTTCCGGCGAAAAGGCGGCAAGCGACTTGGCGCCGGTCCAGGCGGCGAGCATGTGCTCCAAGAAGTACATCGGGTTGCCGCCGATCAACGTCTCGGGGAACGGCTTGGGCTGCGCCAGGAGCGCCCAATGGAACCGGGCCAGCGCCGTCGAGCGGCGCATGTCGTCCCAGGCGGCCCAGGTCGGCACGATGTCGAGCGTGACGAGTCGCGACACGGCAGCCGGATGGTCGAGCGCGAGCCGGTAGCCGACGCGTGCGCCGCGATCGTGGCTTGCGACCATGAACCGCTCGTGGCCCAGCGCCCGCATCACGGCAATGCAATCCACCGCCATCGTGCGCTTGGAATAGGCGAGATGCTTGGCATCGGTCTCGGGCACCGAGCTGTGGCCATAGCCGCGCAGGTCCGGAATGACGAGCGTGAACTGCCGGGCGAGCTCCGGCGCGACCTTGTGCCAGCAGACATGTGTCTGCGGATAGCCGTGCAGCAGAAGCAGCGGCGGTCCGGACCCGCCGACACGGGCGAAGATCTCCGCACCATCCGTCTTGATGCGCCGCTCGGCGAAGCCGGGGAACAGATCGGGCAGCTCAGTCATGCGGATTTCTCCCGGGCGATGGCCCTCCAGCCGATGTCCTTGCGGCAGAAGCCGCCGGGCCAGTCTATCATTGCGATTGCGGCATAGGCGCGGGCCTGCGCCTCGGCGACAGTCTTGCCGCGGGCGGCGACGTTCAGAACACGGCCGCCGGTGGCCAGCAGGTGGTCATCTTTGCGCGCCGTGCCGGCATGAAAAATTTCAACGCCTTCACTCTCGCCGGCCGCATCGAGGCCGCGGATCTCGCTGCCTTTGGCGTAGTCGCCCGGATAGCCGTTGGCAGCGAGGACGACGACCAAGGCTGGATCATCGTGCCATCGGAGGTCGAAATTGGCGAGCACGCCGTCGGCGGTGGCGACGAGCGCAGGCAGCAGGTCTGACTTCAAGCGCAGCATCAGGGCCTGGCACTCCGGATCGCCGAAGCGGACGTTGTATTCGTAGAGTTTGGGTCCGTCCTTCGTGATCATGACGCCGAGGAACAGGACGCCCTTGAAGGGCGTACCGCGTCTAGCCATGCCGTCGACCGTCGGGCGGATGATCTCGTCCATGGTGAGGCGGATGATGTCGGGTGTCATGACAGGAGCCGGCGAGTAGGCGCCCATGCCGCCCGTGTTGGGACCCGTGTCGCCGTCGCCGACGCGCTTGTGATCCTGCGCGGTGGCAAGCGCCAGCACCGTCTTGCCGTCGCAGAGGGCGAAGAAGCTCGCTTCCTCGCCTTCGAGAAATTCCTCGATCACGACCGTCGCGCCGGCTGTGCCGAACGCGCCGTCGAAGCAGGCATCGACGGCCCGTTCGGCGTCGGCCATGGTTTCCGCGATGACGACGCCCTTGCCGGCCGCCAAGCCGTCCGCCTTGATGACGATGGGCATGCTCCGAGTCGCGAGATATGTCTTCGCATCGGCGGCCGAGTTGAAGATGCCATAGGCGCCTGTGGGAATCACACACTCGCGGCACAGCTCCTTGGTAAAACCCTTGGAGCCTTCAAGTTGCGCCGCGGCTTTGTTCGGCCCGAAATACTTGACCCCGGCCCGCGCCAGGTCGTCGCCGAGCCCCGCAACCAGCGGCGCCTCGGGGCCGATAACCACGAAATCTATGGATTTGGCCTTGCAAAAATCGATCACCTGCGCATGGTCCGCGGCATCGAGTGCTACGCATTCGGCAACCTCAGCGATTCCGGCATTGCCCGGGCCGCAGTAGAGCTTCGTCAGCAGCGGACTTGCCGAGATCGCCCAGGCGAGGGCATGCTCCCGGCCGCCGGACCCGATCAGAAGGACATTCATGAGGCACAGGCTCCCGCAAGGCTCTGGAAACGCTGCTCCCGACCGCCGCGCTTCGGCCGCCTTCATGTATCATCGAATGCCCCGGCAACAAACGGGGGCAGATCGTGGCTGATACCGTGCGCGTGCGGCCGGGCGGCAACGTCATCGAGTTCTCCGTCTCGGAACTGTCCAACGCCATCAAGCAGGCGCTGGAGGACGGATTCGGTTTCGTGCGCCTGCGCGGCGAGATCTCGGGTTTCCGCGGCCCCCATTCGTCGGGCCATTGCTATTTCTCGCTGAAGGACGACAAGGCGCGTATCGAGGCAGTGGTCTGGCGCGGCACGATTCCGCGACTGAAATGCAAGCCCGAGGAAGGGCTGGAAGTCATCGCCACGGGCCGCATCACGACCTTTCCAGGCTCGTCCAAATACCAGATCGTCATCGACATGCTGGAGCCCGCCGGCGTCGGCGCGCTGATGGCCTTGCTCGAGGAGCGCAAGAAGAAGCTCGCGGCCGAAGGCCTGTTCGACGACGCGCGCAAGCGCAAACTGCCTTACCTGCCGAAGGTGATCGGCATCATCACATCACCGACCGGCGCCGTCATTCGCGACATGCTGCACGGCTTCAACGAGCGCTTTCCGGCGCACGTCGTGGTGTGGCCGGTGCGCGTCCAGGGCGAGACCAGCGCGGCGGAGGTTGCAGCCGCCATCAACGGCTTCAATGCCCTGCAGCCGGGGGGCCGATTGCCGCGCCCCGACGTGCTGATCGTCGCGCGTGGCGGCGGCAGCCTCGAGGATCTGTGGAGCTTCAACGAGGTAATCGTCGTCCGCGCCGCCGCCGCCAGCAAGATCCCGTTGATCTCGGCGGTGGGTCACGAGACCGACTGGACGCTGATCGACCTTGCCGCCGACGCGCGCGCGCCGACGCCGACGAAGGCAGCCGAATGGGCCGTGCCGAAATTCAGCGAACTGGTGGACACGGCCGGCAAGCTCGGACTGCGTCTCGGCATCGCCGCGCGCCGTGTCGTCGAGAGCGCCCGGACGCACTTCAAAGCGGCGGCACGCGGCCTCCCGCGATTGGATGAACTGCTGGCCTTGCCACGGCAGCGCTTCGATGCGGCGGAGCGCCGGCTGTCGCGCGCGCTGCTCGGCAATACCCAGGCCCATGCCAGACGCCTCGCAGGCGTTTCGCCGCGGCTGCAGCCCCGGCTTCTCCATATTCGGTTCGAGCGGGCCGCCGACCGGATCGAACGCGTTGCCCGCAGAAAAGCGCAGGCGCTCAGTCAAGGCACCGCCGCGCGCCGCGCGCGTTTCGAGCGGCTTGCGGGCCGGCTGTCGTTGCGGCCGGTGGCGCGCAGACTGGCCGACCGGCGCGAGCGGCTGGGCGAACTGACGATGCGGCTGCCGCAGTGTTTCGAGGCCGGTTTGTTGCATCGGCGACGCGCGATCTCGGCCCAGGCACAGATGCTGACGGCGTTGAGCTATCAAAGCGTGCTGCGGCGCGGCTTTGCGCTGGTCAGGGACGAGGCCGGGCATGCGGTACGGTCGGTGGCGGCCCTGACGCCAGGCCAGCGGTTGGATGTCGAACTCGCGGACGGGACCCTCTCGGCCGAGGTCCACACGGTCAAGGCCCGGCACGCTGATGCGGCCCAGGCAGCCTCGCTGAGCGATGCGCCGGCTCCGGCGCGCGGCAGCACCAGGCTGAGAAAGCCACCCGGCGGCCAGGGCTCGCTCTTCGAATGATCGGCATGCAGCAACCACATGCCTCGCATGCTCTGGCTAAGCGCCGGCGTGCGATGTATGGTGACGCCGTTTTTGCTAGAGCGCGATCGTTTTACGTGGAAGCATAGGGCTTTATCTGAAACGTGAATCGCACTCCAACTTATAGAGTAGTAGAGCAGGATTCACGCTTCGGCCGAGGCGTCTCGGGTGAAACAAGGCAGTGCAAATCGGAAACGATCCTGCCCTAACTTGATGGCGACAGTGACGAGATGAACCGGTTCGAACGGCTGTTTGGCCTCAAAGGCGAGGCCCGAGTCAAATTTCTCGATGGCGAATTCCAGGTGGTTTCGCCAGGCGACTTTGTCACGTGTGCCGTGACCGGAGAGGCGATCGCACTCCCAGAGCTACGCTACTGGAGCGTCGAGCTGCAGGAGGCCTATGCGACGGCCGATGCGTCCCTGCGGCGCTATCGCGAGATGCGTCACAAGCTCCACCGGGACTAGGCCGCGCCGGGCTTCGGCTTGACGGCCACTTCCAACAAAGCCTTGAGCCGCTCCGTGTCCCGCTCGCCGAACACCATGGCGATGGGAAGGACACGCGACATGGCTCTGAGGTGCCCGACACGCCCGGCCGAACCGGCCATGCGCGCCAAATCCTTCTCCGTGGTGACCAAGACGGCTGCGCCAGTCGACGCCAGAGTCAGCAGTTTATCGGCATCAGCCTCGCTGAAGGGGTGATGATCGGGAAAAGGCACCGCGTGCACGACATTTGCCCCGCACCGGCGAAGAAGGTCGAAAAACCGTTGCGGCGCACCGGTGCCGGCAAAGGCAACGACGTCTACGTTTTCGAGCCACGACACCGGCTCGGCGGGCTGCACGGATGCGGTCAGGACAGGGCCGGGAAAACGCTGCCGCAACCAATCCGCGGTTGCGGCAGGCCCCACGGCGGACTCCTGCGGCTCGTTGACGACAATGGCATCCGCGAGCCCGAACTGGAAATCGAGCGGCGCACGCAGGGGCCCGGCGGGAATCACACGGCCGTTGCCAAGCCCGCGCCGGCCATCGACCACGGCCAGCACAAGGTCCTTTGAGAGGGCGGGATTCTGCAGACCGTCATCCATGATGATGACATCAGCCGGAGGGTCGCCGGTCTCGATGGCTTTCGCACCGGCTGCGCGATCGCGTGATACGAGCGTCGGCGCCTGGCGCGCCAGCAGCAGGGGCTCGTCCCCGACATCGGCAGCCGTGTCGGCGGCCTGATCCACCCAGTGCGGCCCAGTCAGGCGGCCGCCGTAGCCGCGCGTCAGAAATGCCGATGTGCGTCCCAGCCGATGCAGCTCGCCCGCCACGTGCATAGCCAGCGGTGTCTTGCCCGTGCCGCCTGCCGTGAAATTGCCGATGCAGATAACCGGGAGGCGAGACCGGTACGCTGTTGCACGCGCGTAGACGCGCGTGGCGATGCCACCCCAAATTGCGCCAATAGGCTGCAGGAGTCGTGGCACCAGACGATGGCCGGCGCCATACCACCACGCCGGCTCGTCAAGACGCACGCTTCAATCCCTTGCCGGCCGGAACAAGCTCCAGAAGAGCGTCGAGCGTTCTCTGCAAGGCGCCCGAGAGGGACTTGAGCGCCTCTGCCGCGTGCGTGCGCACGCCCTCGAGGCGCGCCGGATCCGCCCGCAGCGCGAGAACGGTCGAGGCCAGCGTTTCGGCCGAGGTGATCTCGCAAGCCCCACCGCGTTCGAGGAGCACACTGTAGGCGTCGGCAAAATTAGACCGATGCGGCCCCGTCAACACGGCCGCGCCGTGCCGAACGGCTTCGATGGGGTTCTGGCCACCCCGCTCGGTCAGGGAACCGCCGATGAATGCCATCGGAGCCAAGGCGTACAACGTACCCAGTTCCCCGATCGTATCGGCAATGTAGATATCGGTGGTCTTGCCCGGGAGGTGACCCAGCGAGCGCCGTGCGACGGTGAACCCCTGTGCCGCCAGCATGTCGGCGATGGCGGCCCCTCGCTCGGGGTGGCGCGGGGCAACGATCGTCATGAAGCCTTCGAGCGCGCGGGCCAGGATGCGATGGGCGGCTCCGATAATGGCCTCCTCGCCATCGTGCGTGCTTGCGGCCACCAGCACCGGCCGCCCGGCCAACACCGCCTCCAGCCGCCTGAGTTCCACATCGTTGACCGGAGGCGGAGGTGCGTCGATCTTGAGGTTCCCGGCCGCCAGGGCACGCGGAGCACCAAGCTCGGAAAACTGCCGGGCCAGCACCTCGCTCTGCGCCAGCACGAGGTCGAAGCGGGAAAAGAGCGGGTTTGCGAATCGCGGGCGGCGCTGCCATCGTTCGAACGACGCCTGCGACATGCGCGCATTGACGAGCGCGAGCGGAATGCGGCGCGCATGGCTTTCGAACAGGAGGTTCGGCCAGATCTCCTGCTCCGTGAACACAGCGAGACTCGGGCGCCAGTGGTCGAGGAACTTGCCGACGAATTCGGCGGCATCGAGCGGAACATACTGGTGAATAGCCCCCGGCGGCAGCCGGCCTGCGGCCAGCCGCGCCGATGTCACGGTGCCGGTCGTCAACAGCACCCGCATGCCAGGGCGCGCATCCATGAGTGCCCCGATGAGCGGCAATATCGCGTTGGTTTCGCCGACGCTGGCGGCATGGCACCAGGCGATCATGCCTTCCGGCCTGAGAGCGGCCGCCTCGCCCAGGCGCTCGCCGCGACGGGCAGGGTCTTCCTTGCCGCGCCGCTCGCGAAGGCGCAGAATCAAGCCCGCCGCAGGGCGCGCGAGAGATGTCAGCGCGCGGTACGTCGACAGGGCGAAACCGGGGTCAGACCGCCGCTCTTGGCTCTCTGTCGAGCTGGCCATTCTGTTGATGATACTCTTGCGGCGGGTACATGCCCGCAACGGTGTTGATCCCGATTTGTATAGCGGATATTAACCCGATCCCAAAGGAGACGATTCACCGCCATGCAGAGAAATATTGTGGGTTGCACGCCCTGATGCGGCCGTCATTGCAAACGCGAGCGACGATCCGGTGACCGTGACCAAGCTTGCAAAGCATCCGCGCCGAATCATGCGGCAAAAGGTCCGGGACGTGCGTGTCGCCATCACCGACCGTTCGCCCGCGTGGGTGCGCGCGCTTTTTGCGCCTGCGACCCACTATGCCGACATGCTCCTCGTCGATCACGGCGTCTTCCGGCTTTTCTATCAGAACCGCCACAAGCTCGCCGACGGCGTTTGGCGCTCGGCGCAGCCTGCGCCGCATCAAATCCGGACCATCGCCGATCTGGGCGTCAAGACGATCATCAATCTCAGGGGCGAACGGTACTGCGGCAGCTACTGGCTCGAGCACAAGGCCTGCCAGGACGCCGGAATTCATCTGGAGAACTACCAGGTGCGCTCGCGTGCCGCGCCGACCAAGGCCGAGGTGTTCGGCGCACGCGATTTGTTCGAGCGCGTCGAATATCCGATGCTGATGCATTGCAAGTCGGGGGCGGATCGCGCGGGGCTGATGAGCACGCTGTTCCTGATTGCGAAGGAAAAGGTTCCTGTGGCCGTCGCACGCGCTCAACTCGGGCTGAAGTACGGGCACATCCGCCAAGCGGACACGGGGATTCTCGACTACTTCTTCGAACGCTATCTCGAGGACAACGCCAAGGCGCAGATCGAATTCTTCGACTGGGTCGAGCGGGTGTATGATCCCGAGGATCTCAAGCGCTCGTTTGCGGCCAAGGGCTGGGCCAACATGGTCGTCAATCGCGTCCTGCGGCGCGAGTAGCCGCCAGCGATTAGACCTACTGCGCTGCGTCCTGGGCTCCGCCGGCCAGGAACTGCGTGCGCGACAGGCGCGCGTACGCGCCGCCTTTGGCAACCAATTCGGCGTGGGTGCCGGTCTCGATGATCTGCCCGCCCTCCATGACACAGATCAGGTGTGCGCTCTGCACGGTCGACAGCCGATGAGCGATGACGAGTGTCGTTCGGCCCTTCGTGAAGCGGGACAGTGCCGCCTGCACCAACTGTTCCGATTCGGTGTCGAGGGCGCTCGTCGCCTCGTCGAGCAGCAGGATCGGCGCGTTCTTCAGGATCGCCCGCGCCAGGGCCAGCCGCTGACGCTGTCCGCCCGACAGCCGCATGCCGCGATCGCCGATCACGCTGTCGTAGCCCTCCGACTGCGCCACGATGAATTCGTGGGCGGCGGCCGCGCGCGCGGCCGCGATGATCTCGGCCTCGGTGGCATCGAGCTTGCCGAGCGCGATGTTGGCGCGAATGGTGTCGTCGAACAGGGTCACGTCCTGGCTGACGACGGAAATCGAATCTCGCAGGCTGGCGAGCGTGACGTCGCGGACGTCCTGCCCGTCGATGGTGATGCGGCCGCCCGTGACGTCGAACAGGCGCGGCACCAGATTGATCAGCGTCGATTTACCGGCACCCGAACGGCCGACCAGCGCGACGGTCGTGCCGCCGGCGACGTCCAGCGTGACGCCGCTCAGCGCCTCGTTGTCATGGGCGCCGTAGGAAAACGAGACGTTGTCGAAACGGATCGATCCCGTCTGGGTGCTGAGCGGGCGGGCATCCGGTCGATCGACGATGGCCGGTTTTTCGTCGATGAGTTCGTAGATGCGCTCGACCGCAGCCAATCCCTCTTGAACCTTGGTCGACAGACTTCCCAGACCGCGAACCGGCTGGGCAGCCATGAACAGCGCGGTCACAAATCCCATAAAGTCGCCGATGGTGGCCTGCCCGCTGGAGATGCGCCACGCCGCCAGGGCGACCACGCCTGCCACGGCGACGCCTCCCAGAGCCTCGAGCATCGGATCGAGCCGTGCCCGGCTCTTCACGGCCTTGATGCGCAAGGCATAGATCTGCTCGAAACTCCGGTTCATGCGCTCGGCCGCATACTCCTCGAGCCGGAAGGCCTTGATAAGCCGTACACCCGAGAGCTTTTCGGTGAGCAACGACGTCATGCCCCCGAGCTCGTTCTGCGTGCGCTTGGCGACGCGACGCAGGCGTTTGCCGATCCCCATGATCGGCAGCACGGCCGCGGGATAGACGCCGAGCACGATCAGGGACATCACCCAATCCGTATAGACCATGTATACGGCAAGGGCCGCGACCGTGAGACTGTCGCGTACGGCAGTATTGAGGGCGGCCTGTGAGGCCTGCTGCACGAACGCAACGTCGTTGGTCAGCCGCGACACCATCCGCCCCGGTGTTTCCCGCGTCAGACGCGCAAAATCCGCGGTGATGAGATGCTGGAAGCCAGTCTTCTGCATGTCCGTGGTTATGCGCATCACAATGCGGTTGGTCGCAACCGTCTGCAGATAGAGCAAAATGCTGCGCACAACAGTGGCGGTGACGATCACTGCCAGTATCCAGGGCAAGGCGGCCATGTTGCCGCCGAGCAGCGTGTCGAAGGAACGCGAGATGATAGCCGGATAGGCGCCGGTCGCGGCCGCCAGCAATGCCATCAGCAGAAAGGCTGCGAGGAGATCACGCCAGCGCGGCCAAACCCAGTCAGCGAGAAAGCGCGACAACAAGGTCTGCGTGCGCGCGTCGAGCCGCAGTTGCGCTCGTGTCTGCCCAGTGCCCTTGGATTCGGTCAATGGTCCTCCACGGCGCCGCCATCCGCGACGCAGTCGTGCCAGCCAAACTGCTGCCTAGCATTCAAGCGCAGGGGGCGCCAGCGCGACCAAAGCTCCCCTCACGACGATCGGGGCGCAGGCGTGGGTGCGGCATCCGGATCGAGCAGGCGGTGCAAGTGAACGATGAAATAGCGCATCTGCGCGTTGTCGACGGTGCGCTGGGCCACGGCCTTCCAGGCTTTGTAGGCCTCGGCGTAGTTGGGATAGATGCCGACGATGTCGAGCGCATCCAGATTGGCGAACTCGATGCGATCGAGCGACTTGAGCTCCCCGCCCAAGACCATATGGAGGAGCTGGGGTTTTTCGTCCGATGCTGCCGTCATGATGGTCCCCGATAGGCGTCCCGCAATAGCACACAGGTTGAGCGCAGCTTTAGGGTGTTCATTAAAGCGATCTGAAGCCTTTTATGCGACATTCAAATCAACCTGGCGACAAAATCAAACAAACGGTCCGGGGCTGACAGGGCAGAAGGCGCACCCGGCTCGCTCGAACCTCACACGTTCGAACGGCTGGGGCTTTCTGCGTTTCAACCACCGCCCATCACGGCGCCCCAAGCCATTTCGGCCACCAGCCCGGCCACCAGCAGCCATCCCACCGTACAATTCGATCGGAACCGCACGAGGCAGTTCTGCGGATCTGAGATGTCGAGCGTTCGGATCTGCCAGACGAGGTGCGTGGCTGTGGCCGCCAGCGCGGCGGCGGCGATAAGGCCCGCGCCGGCGAGGCTGCCCGCGAGAGCCCATAGGACTATGGCGGCGCCATAGAACGCCACGAGCCAGGGCTTGGTATCGTTTCCGAAACGCAGGGCCGTGGACTTGAGGCCGAGCGCCTCGTCATCCTCCTTGTCCTGGTGGGCGTAGATCGTGTCGTAGCCGATGGTCCAGAAGACGCAGCCCGCATACAGCAGGAGCGCCGGCCAAGCCAGCGACCCCGTGACGGCCGCCCACCCCATGAGCGCGCCCCACTTGAACGTCAGGCCCAGGACGAGCTGCGGCCAGTACGTGAACCGCTTCATGAAGGGGTAGATCGCCACCAGCCCCAGCGACGCCACGCCGAGCAGAACCGTGAACCCGTTGAACTGCA
>JBKKCB010000333.1:0-10280 GCA_046713545.1 Hyphomicrobiaceae bacterium
AGTAGAGGTAGAGCGTGCCCTTGGCGACGCCCGCCTGCGCTGCCACATCGTCGAGCCGCGCGGCAGCAAAGCCGTGACGGGAAAAGACGTCGAGTGCCGCCTTGAGGATGATGCGCCGCCGCTCGTCGGTCGCCTCGAGGGACGCCTTGCGCCGCCCAGGCCGGCCCGTGGGCGGCTGAACGTTGTCCTCGTGCGGCGACGCTGCACTTAAAGCGGCCGTGGCGATCTTGCGGGCCGGAGCGATTGCGGCCTTGGCGACGGAGCCAGTAACCCTGCGTCGCGCTTGCCCGCGTGGTTTCGGAGTTGTTGGCCGCGGCTTGGTCACCCGGTTTTTTCTTAAATAATGACTGACCAGTCAGTCATTATTTAAGCGGGCAGGCGCCGGCCGTCAAGAGACAAAGGCAACGCCGCGATCTGGCTGTGCAAGGCGGTCCGGCCGATGAGGTGCGATGCGGCAGGCCAAAAGAAAAAGGGCCGGACGAGCGCCGGCCCTTCGACGAATTCGTAACCGCGTGGCCGCCGTCAGCCGCTGCCAAATCGCTTCTGCCACCACCCCTTGCGCACGGGCTCGTCGGATTTCAGGGCAGCGTCTTCCGCTGCCACTCTGTCCGGCTCCTGGGGTCGCACAGGTTCGGGAACCTGATACGCAGGCGCAGATCGCTCCTCGAGCGCAGGCTCCGGACGCGCGGGGACCGCGACCGTTTCTTCGCGATGGTTTTCTCGCGTGTCTGCGACGGGGTCGGTTCGTTCCGCATAGGCGGCCGCCGCCGGTTCGCGCTCCACCCGCGGCTCGCTCACCTCGCCGGCGCGGGCAAATGCGTGCTCGTCCTGCCGGTGTTCCCGGGCGGGAGCGTCAACATTCTCGGGCGTGAAGGTCTCGGCATGCGCGCCATTGCCCTCGGGCGAGTGCCAGCCGCCGCCCTCTGCGCTTACGGCATCGCCGTCGCCGGACTGAGGAGCGTGTTCGCTACGGTCTCCAGTCTCACGACGGCCCTGAGCATCGCGGTTGCGTCCTCCGCGGCGACCGCGCCGCCGCCCGCGGCGTCCGCGGCCTTCCGCGCCGTCACGCCCTTCGGCACTGCGCGGTGCATCGATCTCGCGGTCCTCGTTGCCTTCGCCGCGATCGGGGCGCATGTCGTCATCGCTCGAGCCGTTGGCGGCGTCGGCGCTTGCGTGAGTGTCGCTGCCGTTGGCCGCGCGATCGCGGTAAGGCTGTTCGCGCTCACGGCCTCGGTCTGCCGAAACCGGCCGGTCGCCACGATCTCCACCGCGATCACCGCCACGGCCTCGGCGCCGTCTCCGGCGCGGCGCGTCGCGCCGGCTGTCGCCTTCGGCGTCGTCTTCGCTACGGTCTTCGCGAGGTTCACGTTCTCCGCGAGGTTCACGGGCCGCTTCGACCGGCTCGCGCTCTTCGCCTTCGAAACCCCACTCCATGTTGACGGCACCGCGTTCGGGCCGTTTCACGGGCGCTGCGCCGTCGGCCGCGCGCTCGATGGCGAAGTTCGCGCCCTGCATGCGCTCGCTGGCCTCGACATTGACGGTGATGCCGTAGCGCTGCTCGATCTCAGTGATGAAGCCGCGCTTGTGATTGAGAATGTAGAGCGCAACACCTGCTGTCGTCAGCGCCGTCATGGACGACGGACGGCCTTTCATCAATTCGTCCTCGATGCCGCGCAGCACCGCCAGCGCCATCGACTCGGTCGAGCGGATGATGCCGGTGCCCTGACAATGCGGACATTGCGACGTCGATCCTTCGAGCACACCCGTGCGCAGGCGCTGCCGCGACATCTCGAGCAGGCCGAAGTGCGAAATGCGCCCGACCTGAATGCGCGCCCGGTCGTGACGCAGGGCATCCTTGATGCGGCTCTCGACCTTGCGGTTGTTGCGCCGCTCCTCCATGTCGATGAAATCGATGACGATCAGGCCGGCCAGGTCGCGCAGCTTCAATTGCCGCGCGATTTCCTCGGCCGCCTCCAGATTGGTGTTCAGCGCCGTCTCCTCGATGGAGAACTCGCGCGTCGACTTGCCGGTGTTGACGTCGACGGCGACCAGCGCCTCCGTCTGGTTGATGACCAGATAGCCGCCGGAGCGCAGCGTCACGTGCGGCGAGAACATCGCATTGAGCTGCCGCTCGATCTGATAGCGGGCGAACAGCGGTTCGGACTCCTGATAGTGCACGACGCTCTTGGCGCCGCCCGGCTGCAGCATGCGGATGAAATCGTGCGCCTCGCGGTGCGCGCCGTCGCCGGCAACGACGATCTCGTCGATGTCCTTGGAGTACAGGTCCCGGATCGACCGCTTGATGAGGTTGCCTTCCTCGTAGACCAGGCACGGCGCCGTCGACTGCAGCGTCATGTCGCGCACGCTCTCCCACAGGCGCAACAGATACTCGTAGTCCCGCTTGATCTCCTGCTTGGTGCGGGCCGCTCCGGCCGTGCGGATGATGAGCCCCATGCCTTCCGGCACTTCAAGCTCGCCGGCGATCGCCTTCAGCCGCTTGCGGTCCTGCGCCTGCGTGATCTTGCGCGAGATGCCGCCACCGCGGCCGGTATTGGGCATCAGCACCGTGTAGCGGCCGGCCAATGACAGGTACGTCGTCAGGGCGGCGCCCTTGTTGCCGCGCTCTTCCTTCACGACCTGCACGAGGATGATCTGGCGCCGCTTGATGACTTCCTGGATCTTGTAGGAGCGCGCGCGCCGCCGCGGACGCTCGGGCACCTCCTCCATGACATCTTCGGTGCCGACCTCCTCGACCTGCTCGGCTTCCGCCGTATCGCTTGCGCTGACCTCGGTTACGCCGCCACCCTCGGCATTATCCGCGTCGCCGGCCGGTTCAGCCTGCGCCTCGCTGTAAGTGTCCCTGGCGGGCTCGGGGCTGGTGAAGGTATCGTTTGCAGCCTCGGTGTCCCGGCCGGTGATTTCCAGCGGCATGCTGCGTTGTGCAGGCGCCGCATCATGAAATGAGGGTTCATCGGCGTATGGCTCCGTCGATGCGGACGGCCGGATTTCCTCCACGTAGGGCTGCGGCTCGAAGCCGGGAAGGTCGCCGCTTTCATTGTCTGGCCGACGTCTTGCGCGTTCATGGGCGGCGGCGTCCGCCTCTTCGTCGGCGCGCGCATCGGCCTCCGCTTCCTCTTCCAGAAGCGCCTGCCGGTCGGCGACCGGGATTTGATAGTAGTCGGGATGGATTTCGTTGAACGCCAGGAAGCCGTGGCGGTTGCCGCCGTAGTCGACGAAGGCTGCCTGCAACGACGGCTCGACGCGCGTGACCTTTGCCAGATAAATGTTACCGCGAAGGAGTTTGCGCGACGCCGACTCGTAATCGAATTCCTCTACGCGGCCATGCCGAAGCACCACCACCCGAGTCTCCTCCGGGTGCGTGGCATCGATAAGCATCTTGTTCTTGTCCATGCTCGAAATTCCTGTGCGCGCCGTGGGGCGCCCTCCCGTCCGACGGACAGAGGTCCGGCTGGCGTGAAGCGCCCGTTTCGTGCGCGCATTTTTGCTGGTGTTGTTTGTGAAATGCGGAGCAAGGACATCATTCCCGGAGTGGCACGTGCGGCCGGCTGGTGGGCGGGCAATGCCCGACCGCGCGCCAGCAGACATGTCCATCGGCGGTCTCGCCGAGGCCGGAACTGACGGTATTTGCTCCTGTGTGTCATGGTCCTCTGAAGGACAATGGATTCTGTCATTTGGTAGACGGAACAAGGCGTCATGCCCTGTCCGCCGCGTTCGTGGCCTCGAGCCGTCGGATTGACCTACGTAACGACCGGAAAACTCCGGAATTGCGGCTTGGTCCAATCGCCTCGGGCGGCCGAACGCTGAGATCGCCTAACCTTGTCCACAGCAGTGCTGCGGCTCCTCCCGTTGCCACCGTGACGCCTTGCGGCGGTGGCCTTTGCAGGCCCGGTGCTGCCCGAGGAGCACAGGCAGTCGCGGTTCGCTTCATCCCGGCCCGCATGATTGACAGATCCGAGCGCGGCGCTGCAGAGGCAGACGCGCATAGCAAAACGCGATCTGCCTCTTTTACGGTCTCGATTTGGGCGAGGCAAGCTCGTTGAACGCCGTCCCGGAGGTTCTCCTCCCTGATCGGCGTGAGCCTACACTCCCCAAAATGCCCCTGATTCGGCAAAGATCTGGTAAATTCAGCCGGCGGCCGGGCCTGACGCGCGTTGAATCTGAGGCCCGCGCAACGGACGCCGGGGGGCGCAGGGGATGCACAGTGCCAAATCCAGTCTGGTTTGCGGCGTGCTGATGCTGGCATCTGCGCTGGCCATGCTGGGACCCGCACCGCACGCGCAGCCGTTGGATCAGGCGCGCAAAGAGGCAGGGTCCGCTCCCGGCAAGCCCAATGCCTGGGATGCCGTCGTCAGCTCGAAGCCGGCGCGGGCCGTGGTGCAGGCCGTGGATCTTTCCGGTGATGTGAAACGCACACAGCTTTCCCTCAGCGTAACGGCTCCGATCGAGTTCAATGCGTTCGGACTTTCCAATCCGAGCCGCGTCGTTCTGGATATGGCCGACGTCGATTTCCAGGTGCCGCCGGAAAAGGGCCGCAGCGGCGCCGGCGTTGTCTCGGGGTTTCGCTTCGGCCAGTTCGCCCCGGGCAAGTCGCGCATGGTGTTTGATACAACTGTCCCCGTCCGTATCGACGCCAAGCTGCGGCGCACCGGTACTGGAACCTCGGCGCGGACTTGGCTGGACCTTGTGCTCGAGCCCATGACCGCCGTCGAGATCGCGGCAGCCGAGCTCGCTGCGGCGGCATCTGCAACCGACTTCCGGCCAGGCGAGCCCGAGCGGGAGGAGCCCAAGCCGTCACGCACGAAACCTGTCATCGTCATCGACCCCGGGCATGGCGGCCTGGATCCCGGAGCCCAGGGCGCCCTCGGCCTCGAGAAGGACCTCGTTCTCTCCGTTGCGCGCGAGGTCCGGCGCAGCCTTGCGGCCATGCGCCGTTACGAAGTGGTTCTGACACGTTCGTCGGACACCTTCGTGTCGCTCGATGACCGCGTCAGGCTGTCGCGCCAGCACGGCGCCGACCTGTTCGTGTCCATCCATGCTGATTCGCTCGACGCCCGGGAGTTCGCGCAAAGCGTGCGAGGCGCGACCGTCTACACCCTGTCGGATCGCGCTTCGGACGAGCGCGCGCGCCGCCTCGCCGAAAAGGAGAATGCGTCGGACCTGCTGGCCGGCCTGGACGTCGCGGGTGACGAGGGGCAGGACGAGGTCAAGCACATCCTGATCGATCTGATGCTGCGCGAGACCGGCAACTTCGCTGTCGACTTCCGCAACATCCTGCTCCGGCAAATGAAACCTAAAGTGGCCCTGGCCCGTGACCCCTCCCGGTCCGCAGCCTTCAAGGTTCTACGCCAGGCGGGTTCGCCATCGGTCCTGATCGAGCTCGGCTATATGAGCAATGCGGAGGATGAAAAGCTGATGGCATCCAGCGAGTGGCAGCGGGGCGTTGCCGAGGCCGTGGTCAGGGCGGTGGACGAATATTTTGCCAAGCGGAGGCGATAGAGGAAGAGCCGAAATCGCGATCTTCGGCCGGCTCTGCGCTGGCGTGGATCTGATGTGCGCGGGAACCCGATGCGGTCAAGTATTGTTGATCCTTTCAACGAATCCCTAAGTTTTACTGGCGCGAAGCAAGCTGCTGCCATATTTCGTGTTAAGGTGCACCGCAGTGCGAGAGTGGGTTTCCAAACCCGGTGCTCGTCCATAATGTCTTGCAGAGCAAGGGACTTGGCCCAGGCCGCATGAGACCCTCTCCTATCCTCCCGCCGCCGCTTGCACGGGTGCCCAAGAAACGGCGGCGCAGCTGGATGCTGAGCTTCCTCGGGTTTCTGTTTGCTTCGGGCGTGGTCGTATTCCTCGCGGCATCGGCGGTCGGCGGCTATCTGTTCTGGAAGGCGTCGCAGGATCTGCCGAGCTACGACAGCCTGGCGCGCTACGAACCTCCCGTGATGACGCGCATTCATGCGCATGATGGCTCGCTCATCGCCGAGTACGCGCGCGAGCGGCGCATCTACGTCCCGATCAACACGATCCCGAAGCTCGTCATCGGCGCCTACCTGTCCGCCGAGGACAAGCGCTTCTATGAGCACGGCGGTCTCGACTTCGTCGGCATCGGTCGCGCCGTCGTGAAAATGGCCGAGGATAAGGCCCGGGGCGGGAACCGCCGCGCGGAAGGGGCCTCCACGATCACGCAGCAGGTTGCCAAGAATTTCCTGCTCACCAGTGACCGCACGCTCGAGCGCAAGCTCAAGGAAGCCATTCTTGCCATCGGCATCGAGCGCGCCTATTCGAAGGACAAGATCCTGGAGCTGTATCTCAATGAAATTTATCTGGGTCTGGGCTCCTATGGTGTTGCTGCTGCCGCCCTCAATTACTTCAATAAGGAATTGAAGGACCTCTCCATCGAGGAGGCAGCCTACCTCGCAGCCCTGCCGAAAGCGCCCAACAACTATCATCCGTTCCGCCGCACGAAGGAGGCAACGGTGCGGCGCGACTGGATCATCGACCAGATGCAGGACAACGGTCTCGTCACGGGCGAGCAGGGCCGCGCTGCCAAGGCCAAGCCGCTGACCGTCAACATCCGCCCGTTTGGAACCCAGATCTACGCTGCCGACTACTTTGCCGAGGAAGTACGGCGTTCGCTCGTCACGCAATTCGGCGAAGACGGCCTCTATGGCCGCTCGGACCGATCAAGCGTCGGCGATGGCCGTGTCAACGGCGGGCTGTCGGTCAGGACGACGTTCGACCCCGCCCTGCAGCGCATGGCGCGCAAAGCGCTGACCGACGGTCTCGTGGCATTCGATCGCAGCAAAGGGTGGCGCGGTGCCGTGCAGCGCATTGAAATCTCCGGCGACTGGGGTGCCGCGCTGAACGCCATCGAAGTCCCGACCGATCTGCAGCCGTGGCGGCTGGGCGTGGTGCTGGAATCGCAGCGTTCCAAGGCGGTGGTGGGCTTGAGGCCCGCGCGCCAGCCCGACGGCGGCCTCGTGGCGGAGCGCGAAGCAGCTGAAATTCCCTTCGACGAGATGAAATGGGCCAAGGCCGGCAAGGGTGCCCCCAAAGCCGTCACTGATGTGCTGACCCCGGGCGATGTCGTCTGGGTGGCTCCCAAGAACCCCGATCAGGTTTCCGGAGTGTGGTCGCTGATGCAGATCCCGGAAGTGGGCGGCGGTCTCGTTGCCATGGATCCGCACACCGGCCGCGTCTTTGCGGTCGCCGGCGGGTTCTCGTTTGCAACCAGCCAGTTTGACCGGGCTCTGCAGGCGCGGCGCCAGCCCGGCTCGTCGTACAAACCGCTGGTCTATGCGGCCGCCCTCGACAACGGCTACAAGCCCACCAGCATTGTTCTCGACGCCCCCATCGAGATCGACCAGGGCGCCGGCAAGGATATCTGGGCGCCGAAGAACTATGACGGCGGCAGTTCCTACGGCCCCTCGACGCTGCGGCTCGGTATCGAGAAATCGCGCAACCAGATGACGGTGCGTCTGGCGCAGGACATGGGCATGCCGCTGATCGGCGAGTACTCCAAGCGCTTCGGCGTCTACGATGATCTGCTGCCGGTGCTCGCCATGTCGCTGGGCGCCGGTGAAACGACGCTGCTCAAGATGGCGACGGCCTACGCGACGCTGGCCAATGGCGGCAAGCAGGTGCAGGCGACGCTGGTCGATCGCATCCAGGACCGGTGGGGACACACCATCTGGCGGCACGACAAGCGCGACTGCGTCGGCTGCAAGTCAGAGACTTGGCAATCGCAAGCCGAACCGTCGCTGCCGGATGATCGCAAGCAGATCCTGGATCCACATACGGCCTATCAGATGACATCCATCATGGAGGGCGTCGTCCAGCGCGGCACGGCCACCATCGTGAAGCAGTTCGTTCCCAATGTGCCGATCGCCGGCAAGACCGGGACCACCAACGAAGAGAAGGACGCCTGGTTCGTCGGCTATACGCCCGACCTCGTCGTCGGCGTGTTCATCGGCTACGACACGCCGCGGCCGATGGGCAAGGGGCAGACGGGCGGGCAGGTGGCCGCGCCGATCTTCGGGAACTTCATGAAGATGGCGCTGGCGGACAAGAAGGCCGTGCCATTTCGCATTCCGCCGGGAATCAAGCTCGTGCGTGTCAACGTGCGGTCCGGCTTGAGAGCGCAGGCCGGCGAGGCCGACACCGTGCTCGAAGCTTTCAAGCCTGGCGAAGAGCCCGACGACAGCTACTCCATGATCGGCTTTGGCAACGACGGCGGAACATTCGTCCAGCAGCGCGAGGACGAGCGGGCCATCACCACGCGGCGCGGCATGTGGTGACGGCTCGGCGCCGGGCGGCCGCCGCGAGGTGATCGGTGCCGTCCGCGTTTTACAGCTTGGCCCGTGTTGGCTATATAGCCGCTGACCACGCACCGTCTTCAATCGCAGAGGCCACCCATGCGCGCCGAACATCAGAAGCTCGTCGACGACGTCAAGCAGTCGCTGGCGCTTCTGCGGAGGTCTCTTTGACTGGGACACCGCTGAGCAGCGCCTGGGGGAACTGAACCGCCAGAGCGAGGACCCCCAGCTCTGGGGCGATCCGCTGCGCGCGCAAAAGCTGATGCGCCAGCGCCAGCAACTGGAACGCTCGATCAAGACCTATCGCGATCTCGAGCGCAGTCTCGATGACGTCCTGACGCTCATGGAACTGGGCGAGGCCGAAAACGATCAGGCCACCATAGCCGAAGCCGGCGCTGCCCTTGAACGGCTGACGCACGATGCTCAGCGCCAGGAGGTCGAAGCGCTGTTGTCGGGCGAGGCCGATGGCAATGATGCCTATCTTGAAGTGCACGCCGGTGCCGGCGGCACGGAGAGCCAGGATTGGGCCGCCATGCTTGTGCGCATGTACATGCGCTGGGCGGAGGCGAGCGGCTACAAAGTTGCCCTGATCGACGAAAGCCCCGGCGAAGAGGCCGGCACGAAATCGGCAACCCTGGAGATCAAGGGCGACAATGTGTACGGCTGGCTCAAGACGGAGTCGGGTGTGCACAGGCTCGTGCGCATCTCTCCGTTCGACTCCAACGCACGGCGGCACACCAGCTTCGCCAGCGTCTGGGTTTATCCCGTGATCGACGATTCGATCGACATCACCATCAACCCGGCCGATCTCGAGATCACCACGATGCGCTCCGGCGGCGCCGGCGGCCAGCACGTCAACAAGACCGAGTCGGCCGTGCGCATCGTCCACAAACCGACCAACATCATGCTGGTCTCGCAGGACCAGCGCTCGCAGCATCAGAATCGCGAAGCGGGTTTGAAGCGCCTCAAGGCCCGGCTCTATGAACTCGAGCTCAAGAAGCGCGAGGAGAGGGCGGCAGCCGAGGCCGCGTCCAAATCCGACATCGGCTGGGGACATCAGATCCGCTCATACGTTCTGCAGCCCTATCAGATGGTGAAGGATCTGAGGACGGGCGTGCATACGAGCGACACATCCGGCGTGCTGAACGGCGACATCAATGCCTTCATCGAAGCCGCGCTCGCCCACCGCATCAAGGGTGGGGAGCCAGCCGAGGTCGCCGACCTGGACTAATGTCCCGATTCCGAAGTTCGCAGGAACTTTCGGCTGGGTCGGAGAGCGAACGTCGGAATCAGAAGAGACACTAGAATTATGAACTTCCTAATGTGATTCAGATCGAGAAATTCGCTCAGAGGCGGCCGGTAGATACGGCGAATTTCTCGATCATCACACTAGAAGCCCCGGACATCATCGGATGATGCCTGGTCCTCTCAGTGCCCCTGCACACCGTTGGCGAAGTGCCCGTCCGGAGGCAGCGTGATCTCGGGCCGCTGCACGCCGGCCGTCGGATTCTCGACGCGGCGGGATTTGCCCTCGAAGAAGGCGCCCTGCTCAATGCCGAGCTGCTGGTGGAAGACGTCGCCTTCCACCTTGCTGGTGGACTGCAGCAGCACGCGATTGCCGCGAACCGATCCCATCACCGTGCCGCGCACGGTCACTTCGTCGGCGACGACGTTGCCCGTTACGCGTGCGTTTTCGCCGACCAGGATGGTGGCGGCGTGCAGATCACCTTGCACTTCGCCGTCGATTTGCACTTCACCCTGCGAGACGAGATTGCCGATGATGGTCAAATCGGCGCTGATCTGCGATACACCGCCGGTGGCTTGCCGTTGGCCGTTGCCGGCGCTCTTCGGAGGCGTCGGCGGTAGTCCGGGACGCGCGGCTGTGAGCGGCGCCGGCTCCCTGTCGGGTTTCTTGGTGAACATGATACTCCCTCGACGTACACGCCG
>JBKKCB010000334.1:0-2888 GCA_046713545.1 Hyphomicrobiaceae bacterium
CGGCCGCATCCTCGCCCGTCGGCATGACGGCCGGTGTGCCCTTGCCGCACTGGTCGAGCACGCGCTGAAGCTTGGTCTGGAATGCGGCAAATGGAGAATACCGCCCGGCCAGAATCTCGTACCGGGCCGGGTTCAGGATAACGCCATCGGTACGCGCGGCTGCTGGGGCCGTCGTAAGGCTCGTCAGGAGGCCGATGACACCAAGGGTCAAAGCCAGACGCCGCCCGGTCGGCGAAAACCATCGCCGCATCGTGCCGCCTTCGGCCTGGCCCGATTCGTCGCTCATATGCACAGTTTATGGATTCGGCCGTCAAAGCACCACACGGTTCGCGCGAACGCCTCACACCAGACCGCCTATTGATAAGGCGCGTAGGTGTTCACGAGATCCAGCGCGCCGCCATATGCGCCCAAAGCCTTGACGTCGATGGGCTGTGCAAACGGAGCGCGCGACTCGACAAAGCCCATGAAGCCGTTGTCGTAGGCCAGGACCCGGATTTGCGACGTCTCGGGGCGCTCCTCGAAAGCCCGGCGCACAGCCGAAGTGACATCGCCCGCGTCGCTGGTCTTGAGGCCGGCGAATCGCAACAGCGTGATGCGCGATGCCCGGCCGGTGATCTTGTCGCCCGGGTGAATTTGATCCCCCGACGAACGCCACACCCGCACGCGTGACGTGACCCGCTTGGTCCATGGGCTCGACTGGTCGAACGCGACCTTCTGGTAGGCCGGTGAGTCCAGCACCTTGACGTTGGCGAGGTCATACATCGCGAGATAGCGCGGATGGCCGTCGACGCAGACGAAGCGCAGCCCCGTCTCGAAGCCCGGAACGGCGACGCGCTCGGGAATATGCTCGTTGTCGTACCAGGCATTGAATTCTTCCTCGAATGCAGGCGGGGGCTGCATCAGCACCAGCAGAAAGCCTTTGGGCATAGGGATCTCCCGTTCGTTTTTGACGTCTCAAGCCGCCTTGACAGGCGAGGTCTGCATTTTGTGCACGTGCGGCAGGACCTCTTTGGCGAACAACCGCAGCATGTTCAGAGTCCGCTCGGGGCCGTAATAGGGGGGATAGTGCAGCATCAGCGACGTGGCACCAACGGCGCGGAAAGCCTCGATCTTGCGCAGCACGGTGTCGGGTGATCCGTGCAGGATCGTCTGCTTGGTGAGATGATCGTAGTTGAACTGGGAGTCGTCGCGCTTCTCCGTCACCTCGCCCAGGTACCGGCCCGTCCCTCCGCCGGAGAGGAAGCTTTTCATGTGCCGCGTGATGCCTTCCTCGCTCTCGTCGCGGGCCTGTTTGTCCGTCGGCGCCACGTAGACCATGCGTGCCACGTCGACGTTGCCGAACGCCGGGTTGGCATTGAGCGGCGGGAGCGCCTCTTTCATGTGACGCCGGTAATGCAGGATGTGCTCGGCGATCGTGTCCATCGCCGGCAATGACGATTGCATCAGCCCGAAGCCGTGGCTTGCCGCATAGCTCATCGAGCGGTCGGTGCCGGCGCCCATGTAGAGCGGCGGATGCGGCGTCTGGATGGGTTGGGGAAACATCTCGAGGTCGCCCTCGACCGTGAAATTGTAGTATTTGCCCCGGGCGCTCACGCGCTTGTCGTGGAAGCCCTTCAAGATGAGCGGGATGGCCTCTTCCTGGATTTCGCGGCGCGCCTCGTAGTCGACGCCCAGGCCTTCGAACTCGTAGGGCCGATAGCCCGAGCCGAGCCCAAGCTGGAACCGTCCGTTGCTCAGGATGTCGACGAACGCCGCATTCTCGACGATGCGCAGCGGATGATGCAGCGGCACGATCATGACCGCCGCGCCGAGCTTGATGCGCGACGTCTTGGCGGCGAGATAGGACAGGTAGCTGAACGGATCGGGCAGAATACCGTACTTGTTGGAGAAGTGATGCTCCGCGATCCAGACGCTGTCGTAGCCGAGCTCCTCGGCTTCCAGGATTTCGCGGGTCACGCGCGCATGAATGGCGTGATGCGGGTAGGGTTCCGTGGAATGGTCCGGGTGGGAGGTAAACAAGAGGCCGATCTTCACGAATTCAGCTCCATCAGTGGCGTTTCTTTTTGCGCGACTTGGCGGTTGCCCGATCCTTGCGGCATCAGATCAGTACAAATCGACCATGGCGGCAAGGGCTCATTGGTCGCGTCAGCCGTGCAGGACTGTTTGGAGTGCGGGCACCCGCTCCATCTCGCCCGCCGCGCGCGGACCGGTTAAGGTCGGGCCGTGTTGATAGGAGGTGAAGGAATGGCAGCCCAAGAAGCCGCGCCAACAAGCGCGACCGAGATCCTTGGACGATTTGCAGCCGACCTGCATTTCGAGAGCCTGCCGCAGAACGTCGTCACGCAAGCCTGTCACATCATCCTCGACACGGTTGGTTGCGCGATCGGCGCCTGGCACGAGGATCCCGCCAAAGGCCAGATCGCGACGGATCTTGCGAAGTCCTTTGGCGCGACGGGATCGGCAACCATCTGGGGCAGCGGCGGGACGAAGACCGACGCCGCGCTCGCCGCGATGGCGAACGGCATTCTCGCCAATGCAGCCGACTTCGACGATACGCACAAGCGGGCCTTGCTGCACACCGGATCGGTCGTAGCGCCTGCGGTGCTGGCGTTGGCCGAGGAGCGCAAGCTCAACGGCAAGGCTGCCATCGTCGCCCTTGTGGCTGGCTACGAGGTGGCCGTTCGCGTCGGGATGGCGGTGATGCCGACGCACTATCGCTTCTGGCATTCCACTGCCACCAACGGCACGTTCGGCGCGGCGGCAGCAGCAGCCTCGGCCATGGGGCTCAATGCGGAGCAGGCGCGGATGGCGCTCGGCTTCGCCGGCACGCAGGCCGCGGGCCTCAACACGTTCTTCACGTCGGGCGATTTCACGAAGAGCCTGCATCC